>NZ_JBFTIL010000005.1:0-292885 GCF_056394745.1 Paenarthrobacter sp. 10N417 | reverse complement strand
CAGACGAAGGGAACGGTGAAGTTCCACTTGTCGATGTGGTTCACGTAGTCGGCCGGGGTCAGGACCTCGGACTCGTCGATGTAGTCCACGCCGAGGGACTGCAGGACCTGGGCTTCGACGAAGTGGCCGATGCGGGCCTTGGCCATGACCGGGATGGACACGGCGGCGATGATCTGATCGATCATGTCGGGATCGGACATGCGGGACACGCCACCCTGGGCGCGGATATCGGCGGGTACGCGCTCAAGCGCCATGACGGCGACGGCACCGGCGTCCTCGGCGATGCGGGCCTGCTCGACGTTAACGACGTCCATGATGACGCCGCCCTTGAGCATCTCCGCCATGCCCCGCTTTACACGGCCGGAGCCAGTAAGCGTGATGTGTTCGAAAGGGCGTGGTGTAAAGGTCACGTGATACTCCAAGGGACTGAAGCCTGCGATTTCATCACAAGCGCCCGGTACTGCACGCCGGGCGAAGAGCCAGGAGACTGATATCCGGGTGATATATTAGTTAGTTTCAGTATGCAATCGCCGAAGCGGGGAGTCAATCCCGGAAATCCCGCGAGGCAATTACTACGCGGCGAAGAGGGCCGTGCGGACGGCGTGCTCAAAGCCTGTGACGTGGGCCTTTGCCAACTCCGCCGCTTTTTCCTCGTCACCGTCAATGACCGCGCGCAGGAGATCCAGGTGTTCGCGGACGTGATGCTCGAGGTCTGGCAGCCGATCCAGGACCATGCACCAAATTCGGGTGGCCAGGTTGTCATAGCGGATCAGGACGTCCTCGAGATGAGGATTTGCGGCGGCCGCGTAGATGCCCTGATGGACGCTGGCATCCAGGCGCAGGGTCTCCACAACCGAGGCACCGGCCACGTCAAAGCCTTCTACCGCCTTCATAACGTCGCGCAGATGTTCCCTCGTAGCCGCGGAAGCCACACGTGCCGCGCGTGCTGCGGCCAGCGGCTCCAGTTGCGTGCGGATCTCTGAAATAAAGGCCAGGTCCGTCACGTCAACGCGGGTGGCAAATGTTCCGCGGCGCGGATAGGTGACCACCAGGCGGTCCAGTTCCAACCGCTTCAACGCTTCGCGAACCGGAGTCCGTCCGATCCCGAGGTCCTTCGCCAGTTGGTCATCATTGAGGAGGTCCCCGGGTTTGATCTCCAGCATCAAGAGCCGATCGCGCAAACGCTCATACGCGACGTCGGCCAAGGATTTCCTGCCGGTATCGTCCGAGATTGCCAGAGTTCCAAATGCCACAGTGCCAGCCCTTTCCGCAGTTCCCGAAAACCTATTGACCTGTCCTTGAGACCAGTATACGCTGATTCCCAATCCTAATATATCAGTACGGGACCCAAGAATATATCTAAAGGAGGAGACATGACCCTCGTGGCGACAGACTCACCAACAAGCACCCTGGCGCAGCCAGCAACGCTCAAAGACGAGCAAGCACAGAAGTTCGTACTCACATTGTCGTGCGTCGAACGCGCCGGAATCGTGCAGGCGGTCACAACCTTCCTGTTTGAGCGCGGCTTCAACATTGACGAACACCAGCAGTTCGACGACGGCATCCGCCAGACACTGCACCTTCGCACCGCCTTTTCCGGCTCCCCCGAATACTCGGCGGACCGGCTGGAGGAAGAGTTCAGTGCAATCGCTGACCGCTTCGACATGAAATTCAGCTTCCATGACAAGACCAAGAAGCGCGTGCTGGTCATGGTGTCCAAGTTTGGGCACTGCCTCAACGATCTCATCTTCCGCTGGCGCGGCGGCAGCCTGGGCGGAGACCTCGTAGCTGTCGTTTCCAACCACGAGACCCACCGCGCCATGGCCGAGGCAGCCGGACTGCCTTTCATCTACGTCCCTGTCACCCCTGACACCAAGGCCGAGGCCGAGCAAAAGCTCTTGGAACTCGTGGATGAATATAAGGCGGACCTTGTGGTGCTCGCCCGCTACATGCAGGTACTCTCGGACAACCTGTGCCGCTCCCTCGAGGGCCGGGCCATCAACATCCACCACTCGTTCCTGCCCGGTTTCAAGGGCGCCCGCCCCTACCACCAGGCCTATGACCGCGGCGTGAAGCTCGTTGGAGCAACCGCRCACTACGTGACGGCAGACCTTGACGAGGGCCCGATCATCGAGCAGGAAGTCATCCGCGTGGACCACAGCTACGGCCCCAACGCACTCTCAACAGTGGGCCAGGATGCCGAAGCCCTGGCGTTGTCCCGGGCTGTCCGCTGGCACTGTGAACACCGCGTGCTGTTGGATCAGACCAGCACAGTGGTTTTCCGCTAAGCCACCCATCCCACCAGTCCACACACGAACTTCAGCAGGAGAAACTTTCATGACATCGACGCCTCGCATTGTCATCATCGGCGCTGGGATTGTCGGCACCAACCTCGCCGACGAACTGGTCACCCGCGGTTGGAACAACATCACCGTCCTGGATCAGGGGCCGCTGAACATGCCCGGAGGATCCACGTCCCACGCCCCGGGCCTGGTCTTCCAGACGAACCCTTCCAAGTCCATGGCACTGTTTGCCAAGTACACGGTGGAAAAGCTGCTCTCCCTCACCGAAGATGGTCAGAGCTGTTTCAACCAGGTGGGGGGCCTTGAAGTTGCCACTACCGAGACCCGCCTGGCTGACCTCAAGCGCAAGCTCGGCTACGCCCAGTCGTGGGGCATCGACGGCAAGATCCTCTCCCGCGAGGAATGCAAGGAGCTCTACCCCCTGATCAATGAGGAAGACATCCTTGGTGGCCTCCACGTCCCCACCGATGGCCTGGCACTTGCAGCCCGCGCCGTGCAGTTGCTCATCAAGCGCACCGAAGCCGCCGGCGTGAAGTACATCGGCAACACCGAGGTGACCGGAATCGAGCAGTCCAACCGCCGCGTGACCGGCGTCGAGACCGCCAATGGCGTCATCCCGGCCGACATTGTAGTTTCCTGCGCCGGCTTCTGGGGCGCCAAAGTGGGCGAGCTGATTGGGATGTCCGTTCCGCTCCTCCCGCTGGCCCACCAGTATGTCAAGACCACCCCGGTTCCCGCCCAGAAGGGCAAGAACGAACTGCCCAACGGCGCCCAGCTGCCCATCCTGCGCCACCAGGACCAGGACCTCTACTACCGTGAGCACGGCGAGCGCTACGGCATCGGCTCCTACGCCCACCGCCCCATGCCTGTGGACCTCGATGAACTGGGAAGCTACGAGCCCAGCAGCATCACCGAACACAACATGCCTTCGCGCCTGGACTTCACCTTGGAAGACTTCCTGCCCGCATGGGAAGCCACCAAGCAGATCCTGCCGGCACTGCGGGAAAGCGAAATCGAGGATGGCTTCAACGGCATCTTCTCCTTCACCCCGGACGGCGGCTCATTGGTGGGCGAGTCCAAGGAAGTGGACGGGTTCTTCGTTGCCGAGGCCGTCTGGGTCACCCACTCTGCTGGCATCGCCCGCGCCGTGGCCGAACTACTGACCACGGGCAAGTCCGAAATTGATCTTGGTGACTGCGACATCCACCGCTTCGAAGAGGTCCAGCTGACCCCTGAACATGTCAGCGAAACGTCCCAGCAGAACTTCGTGGAAATCTACGACGTGATGCACCCGCTCCAGCCCAAGCTCTCCCCCCGCAACCTTCGCGTCAGCCCGTTCCACGCCCGCCATAAGCAGCTGGGAGGCTACTTCCTGGAAGGCGCAGGATGGGAACGTCCCTACTGGTTCGAAGCCAACGCGGAACTGCTGAAGGAAATGCCGGACGAGTGGCAGCCGCCGGCACGCGACGCGTGGTCCGGTATGTTCAGCTCACCCATTGCTGCGGCGGAGGCCTGGAAGACGCGCACGGCCGTGGCGATGTATGACATGACGCCGCTCAAGCGCCTTGAAGTCAGCGGCCCGGGCGCCCTGAAACTGCTGCAGGAACTCACCACGGGAGACCTGGCCAAGAAGCCGGGCGCCGTAACCTACACCCTCCTGCTGGACCACGCTGGTGGAATCCGAAGCGACATTACCGTTGCACGCCTCAGCGAAGACACGTTCCAGCTGGGCGCCAACGGCAACATCGACACTGCCTACTTCGAGCGTGCCGCCCGCCACCAGACAGAAAACGGTACGGCCAGCGATTGGGTGCAGGTCCGCGATACCACCGGTGGCACCTGCTGCATCGGCTTGTGGGGTCCGCTTGCCCGTGACCTCATCAGCACGGTCAGCAACGACGACTTCTCCAATGACGGCCTGAAGTACTTCCGTTCCAAGAAGGTCACCATCGGCGGAGTCACCGTTACCGCAATGCGCCTGTCCTACGTGGGCGAACTCGGCTGGGAGCTCTACACGAGCGCCGACAATGGACAGCGTTTGTGGGATGCACTGTGGAAGGCCGGCCAGCCGTTCGGCGTCATCGCTGCCGGGCGCGCCGCCTTCAGCTCGCTGCGTCTGGAAAAGGGCTACCGCTCATGGGGCACCGATATGACCACGGAGCACGACCCCTTCGAAGCAGGCCTCGGTTTCGCCGTAAAGATGACCAAGGAAAACTTTGTCGGCAAGGCCGCCCTTGAGGGTCGCACCGAGGAAAGCTCCGCGCGGCGCTTGCGCTGCTTGACGGTCGACGACGGCCGCAGCCTGGTGCTGGGCAAGGAACCTGTGTTCTACAAGGACCAAGCGGTTGGCTACGTCACCAGCGCCGCTTACGGCTACTCGGTGAAGAAGCCCATTGCCTACGCGTACCTTCCTGCCGCTGTCTCCATTGGTGATTCCGTGGAGATCGAATACTTCGGACGCCGCATCCAGGCGACAGTCACCCAGGACCCGCTGTACGACCCCACCATGAGCAGGCTCCGCGGCTAAGCCCGACGGACTCTTTGGTTGGCCAGCGGCCCGGGCTCATCCCCTCGCAACGGGGTCCGGGCCGCTGTCTTACCCGTTCAACCCCAGCCTTGCTTCGTCAGCCAGCCTCTCTTCGTCAACCAGCCCAGGAAGACACATGATCAGTTCAGAAACCATCAACGACTACCTCGCCCGGCTCGCTTCACGACAGCCCACCCCCGGCGGAGGTGCCGCCGCCGCCCTTCACGCTGCCCAGGGAGCCGCCTTGGTGGCCATGGTGGCCAGGTACACCACGGGTGAAAAGTATGCGCAGCACGCAGAACCCGTTGCCCGCATCACCAGCGCCGCGGACCATCTGATTGTCGAAGCGCTGCGCCTCGCGGACGCCGATGAGCACGCCTTCCAACGAGTTATTGATTCGTACAAACTTCCGTCCGGGACCGAGGAACTCAAGGCCATGCGCGCTGCCGGCATCCAGGATGCACTGGTCCAGGCAGCCCATACACCTGCTCAGCTGATCAAGCTTGCCAGTGAGGTGGTGGAACTCGCCACGGAACTCTTTGACATGGCCAACCCCAATGTCATCAGCGACGTCGCGGCAGCAGCAGATGCTGCACGTGCCGCCGCCACAACCGCCCGTGTCAACATCGACATCAACGTGGTGGCCATCAAAGAYGGCGACGCCCGCTCGCGCCTGGCAGAACAGACCGACGGCCTTGAGGAGAAGGTGGTCCTCGCGGCCGATTCCCTCGTCAAGCGCGTCCGCGAAAGGATCCTCGCGTGAGTACTGAAGTGCTTTCCGGAAAGGGGTTGGCCGCCCTCATCCAACAGCGTGCCCAGGATGAGGCCCGCCTCCTTGAATATGAGGGCCAGCGCCCTTCCTTGGCCGTGGTGGTGGCAACCGACGACGAGTCCACGCACTGGTACGTCCGCTCCATTGAACGCGCCGCGGAACGGGCTGGCATAGGTTGCCGGATCCTGGACCTTGGGCATGACGCCACGGAACAGGTGCTGGCGAGTGTGTTGAAAGACCTCAGTGCGGAACCGTCCGTCAACGGGATTATTCTTCAAACTCCGCTTCCCGCGGGCGTTCGAACGGACGGGCTCGTGGGCCTTATCGCTCCGGAAAAGGACATTGACGGCGCCAACCCGCTCAGCCTTGGCCGCCTCGCTGTGGGTCAGCCCGCCTTCGCCCCTGCGACCGCACAGGCCGTGGTGGAACTCCTCGAGCATTTCCAGGTTCCGCTCGCCGGACGCAACGTCGCCGTCGTCGGGCGTTCCGCTGTGGTGGGAAAGCCGCTGTCCCTGCTGCTGCTCGCAAAGGACGCCACGGTCACCATCTGCCACTCCAAATCAGGGGCCCTTGAGCGCTATACCCGGCCCGCCGACGTCGTGGTTGTTGCCGCGGGGCGGACCGGGCTGTTGACTGGCAGCCACGTTTCGCCGGCGTCTGTAGTGATCGACGTCGGTACGAACGTCCTTCCCGACGGTTCCCTGGTGGGAGATGTGGACGAGGCCAGCGTCACCGGAGTGGCGGCTGCCCTGACGCCGGTGCCCGGTGGGGTGGGCTCAGTCACCACGGCGTTGCTGCTCCTCCACACCGCCGAAGCGGCCCGGGCACAAGCACGGCTTCTGGAGAAGCCGGCCTTGGTTTCGGGAACCGCTGGCTAGCCATGGAAACGCCGATCCGCCTGGAGGTAAGTCCCTCCGCTGACCTTGCCCGGCAACTGCCTTCCGCTTATGAGGCGCCGGGGATGGTCAGCGTGACCTGCTTGCCGCATCACGGTCCGGCCAGGACGGTCGCTGCGTCGATTGAGCTTGCCCGGCTGGGCTACCACGTGGTCCCGCACCTTGCAGCGCGGAGCATCGCCAGCCAGGCAGGGCTGCACCTGTTCCTGCATCAATTGCGCGATGAGGGTGTCCGGGAGCTTTTCCTCATTGCCGGGGACCGCAGTGCGCCTGCCGGCCCGTATTCCTGGAGCGGCCAACTGATGGAGGACATCAAGGCTTTCTCGGAAGAATTCTCCCTTGGCATCGCGGGTTACCCGGAAGGCCACCCACAATTGAGCGCAGAACAGTTGCGGAGCAGCCTGGCCGGCAAGTCACCCATGGCGTCCTCCATGGTCACGCAAATGTGCTTTTCGGCTGAATCCATCAGCTCCTACCTGCAGGAGCTGCACCGGGTCGGTTCCCGGATTCCCGTGTGGGTGGGCGTTCCCGGGCCGGTCTCCGTGCAGAAGCTGCTGGCCATGGGTGCACGATTGGGCGTGGGACGCTCACTCAAGCTGGCTCGCGGCACAGGAATGGCCAAGGCACTCCTGCGCGGTGGTGACGTGCTGCGCTATGACAGCTCCGGCCTGATCCGGGACGTTCATCAGGCCCTCGACGGCCATCCGCTGTTTGCCGGCATCCACGTCTACAGCTTCAACGACCTCAGCCGCCTACCCAGATTTGAAGGGAAGATCGCATGGCTTCCAAAGCCCCCCGTGAAAACATCGACGAGTCAAAGCTGACCGTCACCAAACCCAAGACAAAGGCTGTCGGCATTCCAGCCGTTGCCAACGCACTGAAGATCTCCCTGGAACAAATGGGTCCGGTGCGAAGCGTGCAAACGCTGCTGGCAGTGAACCAGATCGATGGATTCGATTGCATGGGCTGCGCTTGGCCGGAGCACGAGAAGCGCAATGCAGCAGAGTTCTGCGAGAACGGGGCCAAGGCCGTCGCCGAGGAAGCTACCCGGCGACGTGTCACGCCTGAGTTCTTTGCCCAGCACTCCGTTGCTGACTTGAAGACCCGCGATGACTACTGGCTGGGCCAGCAGGGCCGGCTGACCCACCCGATGTTCCTGGATGAAGGCGCTACCCACTACACGCCCATCGACTGGGACAAGGCTTATGACCTCATGGCGGAGGAGCTCCGGGGCATGGAGCATCCCGATCAGGCCGTTTTCTATACATCCGGCCGAACCTCCAATGAGGCAGCCTTCGTGTACCAGCTCCTGGTGCGCGGCCTTGGCACCAACAACCTTCCGGACTGCTCCAACATGTGCCACGAGTCCTCGGGCTCGGCGCTGGTGGAAACCATCGGCATCGGCAAGGGCTCGGTAAGCCTGACCGACTTGGAGACCGCTTCACTGATCTTCGTAGCCGGGCAGAATCCAGGTACCAACCACCCGCGCATGCTCAGCGCCCTGGAGAAGGCCAAGAAGAACGGCGCGGTCATCGCGTCCGTCAATCCCCTGCCCGAAGCCGGGCTCCTGCACTTTGAAAACCCCCAGCACGTGGCAGGCATGATTCAAGGGACCCAGCTGACGGATGACTTCCTGCAGATCCGTGCCGGCGGTGATCAAGCCCTCTTCCAGGGCCTCGGCAAATACCTTGTGGAGGCCGAAGCCGCGGGTCGCAAGACTCCGGGCCTGGAAACCGTCCTGGACCACAGGTTCATCGAGGACCACACGGTGGGCATCGACGAATACCTGCGTTTCCTGGAAAAAGTGCAGTGGGACGACATCGTGGAAGCAACGGGCCTCACCCTGGAGCAGATCCACTCCACAGGCGAACGTCTCCTGGCCTCCAACGCCACCATCGTGTGCTGGGCCATGGGACTGACCCAGCACAAACATTCGGTACCCACCCTCCGCGACGTCGTTAACGTCCTGCTGCTTCAGGGGAACATCGGCAAGCCCGGCGCAGGAGTTTGCCCGGTGCGCGGCCACTCAAACGTCCAGGGCGACCGCACCATGGGCATCTTCGAGAAGATGCCGGAGAAATTCCACGACCGGCTGGACAACGAGTTCGCGTTCCTCTCACCACGGGAGCACGGCTATGACACTGTTGCCGCCATCCGCGCCATGAGGGACGGAAAGGTCCGCTTCTTCATGGGGATGGGTGGAAACTTTGTCCGGGCCGCCCCTGATTCGGAGGTCACGGAACAAGCGCTGGCCAACACAGGATTGAGCGTCCAGATCTCCACCAAGCTGAACCACTCGCATCTGTCCACGGGTCGTCGGGCGTTGATTCTGCCAACCCTCGGACGCACCGAGAAAGACACCCAGCGGACCGGTGACCAGAGGGTCACGGTGGAGGACTCGATGAGCGCGGTCCACGCATCCCGCGGGCGCCTCAAGCCCGCAAGCGGGCACCTCCACTCGGAGGTTGCCATTGTCTGCAATCTTGCCCACCGGCTCTTCACCGACGGCGACGTGCGCCTGCCCAACGCCCCCAAGGCCGCGTGGCTGTCCATGCGTGATGACTACTCACTGATCCGCAAACACATCGAGGCCGTCTTCGATGGCTTCGAGAACTTCGAAGAGCGGATCCAGCACCCCGGCGGCTTCGTGCTGCCGCACCCGCCCCGCGATGCCAGGAAGTTTGATACCGCGTCAGGCAAAGCGCACTTCACAGGCAACGAGCTTGAATACATCAAGGTCCCGGCGGGCCGGCTGGTGCTGCAAACACTGCGCTCACACGACCAGTACAACACCACCATCTACGGCAAGGACGATCGCTACCGCGGCATCCACGGCGGGCGGCGGGTGGTCCTCATTAACGAGTCCGATATCGCCGAGCTCGGCTTTGCGGACGGCGACATGGTCCACCTGATCTCCGAATTCCACGGAACCGAGCGTACGGCAGAAGACTTCCGCATCGTCGCGTATTCCACTCCCAAGGGGTGCGCCGCTGCCTACTACCCGGAAACCAACATCCTTGTACCGCTGGACTCTGTAGCCGATACCAGCGGGACACCGACATCCAAATCAGTCATCATCAGGCTCGAACGGGCTTAAAAAGGCTCTGGACACAGTGTGATGCGTGCCATAGTATGTGACTGATATATCTTTCCTAGTTGCGCAGAGATATCAGATGGCCTACCCGCAACCAGAGTTCCAAACCCGCCAGTGGGCCATCTCGTCAAGAAGACATCAATCAACGGAGAAACAATGTCTGACATCACCCAAGTCCAAGCAGATGCCGTGCTTGCCGCAGCCCGCGACGCTGCGAGCGAGACCGCGAACGCGATGAACATCGCCGTAGTGGATGCCGGTGGAAACCTGAAGGCCTTCACCCGCATGGACGGGGCATGGCTGGGCAGCATCGATATTTCCATCAAGAAGGCACGCACTGCCCGTTTCTTCGACATGCAAACGGGAGCAATCGGCGAGCTTTCGCAGCCGGGAGGACCCCTCTACAACATCGAGGTGTCCAACGGAGGACTCATCACCTTCCCGGGAGGCATCCCCCTGCGCCGCGAGGACGGCACTGTGATCGGTGCGATCGGCGTCAGCGGCAGCACCGTGGAGAACGACCACACCGTCGCGTCCGCAGGAGCAGCAGTCCAGCTTCAGGGCGCAGCTGGGCTTTAGCCAAAAACATTAGTCAAAAACACTAGGCAAGACTGTCCAATTGCCCGTGAATGGTGCTTCGGTGGCCTGAAACCTGGGGAGGTATTTCCTCATCGAAGCACCGCTCTCGGGCAATTGGACAGATCCAATTTCCGTACCACAACCCGCCCCAGGAGGAGTGTCCATGTCTGGAAACCGAGCAGTCGCCTACAAGGAACCCGGTGTCGTCGAAATCATCAACACCGACTACCCGACGTTCGAACTCAAGGACGGACCGGGCGTCAACCCGGCCAACGTCGGCCGGAAGGTACCGCATGGCGCGATCCTCCGCACTGTGACAACCAACATCTGCGGCTCGGACCAGCACATGGTCCGTGGCCGCACCACAGCCCCACAGGATCTGGTCCTCGGGCACGAAATCACCGGCGAAGTGGTGGAGGTGGGTCCCGACGTCGAGTTCATCAAAGTGGGCGACATCGTCTCGGTGCCGTTCAACATCTCCTGTGGCCGCTGCCGGAACTGCAAAGAGCAGAAGACCGGTATCTGCCTCAACGTCAACCCTGACCGCCCCGGCAGCGCTTACGGCTACGTGGACATGGGCGGCTGGGTAGGTGGACAGGCCGAGTACGTGCTGGTTCCCTACGCCGACTGGAACCTGCTGCGCTTCCCGGACCGCGATCAGGCCCTGGAAAAGATCATGGACCTGACCATGCTCTCGGACATCTTCCCCACCGGATTCCACGGCGCCGTTACTGCCGGGGTTGGCGTAGGGTCCACGGTGTACGTCGCCGGTGCCGGCCCTGTGGGTCTGGCTGCCGCCGTCGGCGCCCAGTTGCTTGGCGCCGCCGTCGTGATTGTGGGCGACATGAACGAGGACCGACTGGCACAGGCGCGCTCGTTCGGCTGCGAAACCGTCAATGTCTCCAACGGAGACCCGAAGGAGCAGATCCTGCAGATCCTCGGGGTGCCGGAAGTGGATTGCGGCGTGGACGCCGTTGGCTTCGAAGCCCGCGGCCACGGACGGGACGCCTCGCACGAGGCTCCGGCCACCGTGCTGAACTCCCTCATGGACATCACCGCAGCCGGTGGTTCCTTGGGCATCCCGGGCCTCTACGTCACCGGGGATCCGGGCGGAATCGATGAAGCAGCCAAGCACGGCTCCCTGTCGCTCTCGCTGGGCACCGGCTGGGCAAAGTCCTTGTCCTTCACCACGGGACAGTGCCCGGTGATGAAGTACAACCGCCAATTGATGATGGCCATCCTCCACGACAAGGTCCAGATCGCCAAGGCAGTCAATGCCCAAGCCATCCCCCTTGAGGACGCTCCCCGCGGCTACGCCGAATTCGACGCCGGAGCGGCAACAAAGTTCGTACTGAACCCGAACGGTTACGTGAAGGCTTAGTACGCAAAAACACCAGGAAGGGGGCATCCATGCTCGCACAGGAAATCATCGGCGGCACGTCGCCAACGTCCCATGTGTCGTGCGAGCGGATGCCTGCCCCGACGTGGTCTGAAGCCCGGCAGTTAGCCTTCGATTGCGCTGTTCCGCTTGCGTCGGCGTCTGTGCCACTGGCGGACGCGATCGGATACATGCTGACCACGGAAGTGACGGCGCAGCAGGACCTTCCGCACTACGCGTCCTCTGCCATGGATGGCTGGGCTATTCATGGCAGAGGACCGTGGAAGATCACGACGGCGGGGCTGCCGCTCTCATCAGGAGAAGCCAGCGTCATTGCCACTGGGGGCCTGGTCCCCGACGGTGCCGTAGCGGTACTTCGGAAAGAGAGCGGACAGGTCCTCGACGCCGGATACGGGCTGCAGCTCTCACTGAAACCAGATGCGAAACCCGGCGAGACGCTCCCCGGCCGCCACATACGGCCAGCCGGTGAAGAAGCCCGAACCGGCGACGTCCTCGTACCCGCCGGCACACTCCTCAATCCTGCACACATTGCCCTTGCTGCCGTAGCAGGCCACGACGAACTGCAGGTACAACGCAAGCCGCGGGTCGCCGTCGTACTTACCGGTTCCGAGGTGGTGACCTCGGGTATGCCGGCAGCGGGGCAGGTGCGCGACACGTTTGGCCCGCAACTCGGCGCAGTGATTTCACAGCTGGGCGGAATTCCAGGCAGCCAGCAACGGATCGGCGACTCCTACGAAGAGTGGCTGTCCGCACTTGGCGGCCCGCTCGGAGGTGAGCGTCCCGATGTCACGATCACCACCGGCGGCACTGGGAAATCCGGAACGGACCACTTCCGCACTGCAGTGGCCGCGCTCGGTGGGCGCTTACTGCTCGACGGCATCGCCATGCGCCCGGGGCATCCTGCGGTACTGGCTGAACTTCCGGACGGCCGCTTCATCATCGGCCTCCCAGGCAACCCCCTGGCCGCCATGATGGCCCTCATGACCATCGGTGAGCCACTGCTGGCTGCCCTCCAAAACCGGCCTCTCCAGACAGCTGGCCACCTCACGTCCGGGGCGGACATCGATCCGGGCCCAGGCCGGACACAACTCATTCCCTGCACCTTTGTCCACGGCCTCGCTTTCCCTGCTTCACACACAGGCCCCGGCATGATGCGCGGGCTGGCTTGGGCGGACGGCTTCATGGCCGTTCCCCCTGACGGAGTGGAAGCAGGCGAACCCGTCCCGGTCATGCCGCTGCCCTGGACCAGCGCCTGGTCAAGTGCCTGGACAAGCGCCTGGTCACAGGCGCAAGCAACCATCGATGTCCCCAACCAGCCAGGAAGGTACGCACCATGGCACGGATGACACAGCGCCGGAAGATCCACCGCTTCCATCTCGACGGGACAGGTACCGAATATCCGGTGCGGTTCAAGGAAGACGTCCTGGCCGCCGAAGAGCCCCTGGAAATCAGGATCGGCGGCCGCTCCTTCGCTGTGACCATGAGGACTCCGGGAGACGACTTTGACCTGGTGGCCGGGTTCCTGGTGTCCGAAGGCATCATCCGCAGCCAGTCCGAGCTGATCTCCCTGCGTTTTTGCGCCGGCGAGAAGGACGGGACGCAGACGTTCAATGTGGTGGAGGCCCAGCTCCGCTCAGACGTACAAATGCCGGACACCATGCGCCACGTGTACACCTCCAGCTCATGCGGCATCTGCGGGACAGACTCCATCGAGGCCGTCCGCAAGACCCTCCATTTCGACCCCTCCCAGGACGGGCTGCGGGTTCCCGTTGACATCTTGGCCGAACTGCCCGAACGCCTCCGGGAAGCCCAGGCAGTGTTCGACAGGACCGGTGGCGTCCACGCGGCCGGGCTCTTTAGGCTCGACGGCGCCACCCCCGAGCTCCTCTGTTTACGGGAGGACGTGGGCCGCCACAACGCCGTGGACAAAGTGGTGGGCTGGGCTTTGCGCCAGGATCTGCTGCCACTGACGGGATTGGTCCTGCAGGTTTCAGGGCGGGCATCGTTCGAGCTTGTCCAGAAGGCGGCCCTCGCCGGCATACCTGTCCTTTCCGCAGTGAGCGCGCCGTCCAGCCTTGCCGCCGACCTCGCCACTGAGACCGGCGTGACACTGGTTGGCTTCAGCCGCGGACACAGCCTCAACGTCTACGCCGGACGTGACAGACTGGTCCGCCCCCGCAAGGTGGCCAGGGAGGAGGCTTTGGTCGGGATCTGACCGCCCCTTCTGCGGGTTTATGTGCAGGGCCCGTGTCCGCGTCGGACTAGGATGAGGAAAGACGAGGAGCAGGCCGGGCAGGGCTTTACGGCCTGGACCACCTGCTTGGGACAACGACACGAGGCATCATGGCCCCAACTAACAATCCGGACATCGAGAAGGACGCAGACGCCCAGGGCGGAGGCGTCCAGTCGGTGGACCGCGCGCTCCAAATCCTGGAAATCCTCGCCCGCGAAGGCGACGCCGGTGTCAGTGAAATTGCTGACGAGATGGGCGTCCACAAATCCACGGTGTCCAGGCTTGTGGGCTCGCTGGTTAACCGCGACCTTGTCCGGCAGAACAATGAGAGGGGCAAGTACCAGCTGGGTTTCGGCATTCTCCGGCTGGCAACATCCATCCCCGGCAGGCTGAGCGTGGTGCGCGAGGCAAGGGAAGTACTGGAAGCGCTCGCGGCTGAGTTCAAGGAAACTGTCAACCTTGCTGTGCTTCGATCCAACTATGCCGTCAACGTGGATCAAGCCATGGGCCCCTCAACGCTTGCCACCTACGACTGGGTGGGCAGCCTGACGCCACTGCATGCCACGTCCAGCGGCAAAGTGCTCCTGGCCGCGCTGACAGCTGACGAACGGAACCAAGTCCTTAAGACCGTCGGACTCCCAGCCCGCACACCCCGAACCATCACCAACCGTGGGGAGCTGGAGAAGCAGCTGCTCGACGTCGCGCGGAACGGCTACGCGGTGGTCCATGAAGAGTTCGAAATCGGCCTGACGGCCGTGGCCGTGCCTATCTTCAACCACATGGGCAGTGTCATCGCCGCAGTAAGTATCTCCGGCCCTGCCTTCCGTTTTGCTCCTGAGGAGCAGGCAGGGCTCATAGAGGCCCTCCGCGAGGCTGGCTTGGCCATCAGCGCCAAGATGGGCTACCGACGCCGCTAGGCGCTGCCCGCCCGGCCCGCCGCGTAATGCACGCCTTTAAGTAAAGCTAGCTGGCGTCGCTAGCGTGCCAATTTTTCGCCTTGAATGTCGCTTGTTACGCAACAGTAACCACTATGCGCAACTGCCCGAGGGGCCTCGGGGCAAGTGTCAAGATGCCTGAAGTGGAAAAGAAACACCTTGACATTGACCTGTGACGGGGCGCACTCTGTTGCATAACGCGAGAACTGTTGATCCTTGCGAGACGCAAGAAGGCGACTAAGCCTAGGCGCCACAAATCCCGTTCGCCGACCAAAAGAGGTGCACCATGCACAAGGCCTGCCCCATCAGTGAGCTCGATTCGGGGCAGGCGCTCCGACTTGATACTGCTCCACAAATGATGGTCATGGAGTCGGACGAAGCCCCCAACCCTCTACCCGCTCCCACCCTCCAGGGCCATGTATAAACCCAAGCCCATGACTCGCCGAGCAAAGGACCCGCTCATGGCTATAAATAGTGATCTAAAGCCTCTAACTCCCGAGGAAGTGCCCGCCACGGATAACCTGGCCGACACTCCTTCATCACGTAGAACCAACCGCCTGGAAAACTCCGGGGACGTCATCAGCGTCTCCCCGGAGGAAACCAACCCCGCAGTCCTCGACGACGAGGACGGAGGCGCAGAAACACTGCCGGATACTGAGGAATACGCACAGATCCTTGAAGAACTGCGCCATGCCAGGACCGAGCAGGCAGTTACTGCCCGCCGGAACCAGAAACTTACGCTGGACAAAGTCACCTTCGGAATCACGGGCGCCATAGCCGTCGCCTTCGTGGTCTGGGGCTTCGTCGGCCGGGACAGCCTCTCCGAAACTTCCAAAGGCGCCCTGAACTGGGTCATGGAATACACCGGCTGGCTCTTCATGGTTCTCGCCTCCTTGTTCGTCGTCTTCGTCCTCTGGCTCGCCCTGGGCAAGTTCGGCAACATCCCGCTGGGCAAGGACGGCGAGAAGCCGGAATTCCGTACCGTCTCCTGGGTAGCGATGATGTTCGCCGCCGGCATGGGCATCGGGCTCATGTTCTACGGCGTGGCTGAACCGCTCTACCACTACATCTCGCCACCACCGGGCACTGTGGACGGCCGCACCCCTGCTGCCATCCAGACGGCCATGGCCACCTCGATCTTCCACTGGACCCTGCACCCTTGGGCCATGTACGCAGTAGTGGGCATCGCAATGGCTTACGGCACCTACCGTTTGGGCCGCAGGCAGCTGGTCTCTGCAGCGTTCACGTCGCTCTTCGGTATCAGGATGGTGGAAGGCCCCCTCGGGAAATTCATCAACATCCTGGCCATCTTTGCCACCCTGTTCGGTACTGCCGCTTCCCTGGGCCTTGGCGCCCTTCAGATCGGCAGCGGCATGACCTCCAACGGCTGGGTGGGCGAGATCGGCACGCCGGTACTCGTGGTGATCGTGGCCATCCTTACCTTCTGCTTCGTCGCATCAGCAGTCTCCGGCATCAGCCGCGGTATCCAGTGGCTTTCCAACATCAACATGGTGCTGGCAGTCGTCCTGGCGCTCATCGTGTTTGTTGCCGGCCCCACCTTGTTCATCCTCAACCTGATCCCTTCAGCCATCGGCGACTACGCCCGGGACCTGGCAGAAATGTCGTCCCGGACCGAAGCGGTTGGCGACGAAGCACTGCGTAGCTGGATGACCAGTTGGACCATTTTCTACTGGGCCTGGTGGATCTCCTGGACGCCCTTCGTCGGCATGTTCATTGCACGCATCAGCCGCGGCCGAACCATCCGCCAGTTCGTCACCGGCGTTCTGCTGGTGCCAAGCATCGTCAGCGTTATCTGGTTCGGTATCTTCGGTGGGGCTGCCTTCCACGTCCAGCAGGAAGCTGACAAGGCCGGCACACCCGGTTTGGTGACCATGGCCAACGGTGTGCCCTCCGTCAATTTCGACGGCGCACTCTTCGATCTCGTCAAGAACCTTGGCATGCCCGGCTGGGCCACAGCAGCTGTGATCGTGCTGGCCATGGTGCTGGTGGCAATCTTCTTCATCACTGGTGCAGACGCAGCCTCCATTGTCATGGGATCGCTCAGCTCCAACGGAGCAGAACACCCCCGGCGTGGAGTAGTGATCTTCTGGGGAAGCCTTACCGGTGCAGTAGCAGCGGTCATGCTCCTGGCTGGCGGCGACGAACCATCCGAGGCTTTGGCCGGACTTCAAAGAGTCACGATTGTTGCCGCGCTACCGTTCGTCATCGTCATGCTGCTGCTCTGTTTCGCCCTCACAAAGGACCTGCGCCGTGATCCCCTGTCACTGCATAAGCGCTTGGCGACATCCGTTGTTGAACGCGCGATTCGTACGGGCGTGGAACAACATCGGGGCGTTCAATTTGACCTGGTGACCAGGCACGAGTGTGCGGAGGACTGCCCTGACTCCGACTGTCCCGGCGGAACTCCGACCGGAAGCATCCCCAGGGTTCAGTCTCCCCGGACCGACCCAACCGACAAGTAAGGTATCCCGCCATGACTCAAACCCATGAACAAGAAAGCACTCTCCGTGTCTCCACTGATTCCGGAGACACCGTGAGCTTCACCCTGGATGCAACGAAACCCGTAACGGTCAAGCTCCAGGTTGACGGTGGTTGCACTTGTGGAAGCACCGCCACCGTCCAGGGCTCCTACGTAAATAGCGACTTAGGCAAGCGCTGACTATTCATTTCCAACACAAAAAGCAGGCGCCGGATTGATTCCGGCGCCTGCTTTGTTGTGTGCGGGTCAGGCAGCTTACTTGGGCATCAGCACGGAGTCGATCAGGTAAACCGTTGCGTTGGCCGTGTGGACGCCGCCGCAAATCACGTTGGCGCCATCAACTGTGAGTGCATCTTTGCTGCCGCCAACGGTCACTTCGCCGCCCTGGACTGTCTTGTGCATACCGACGATCTGGTCCGGGCTCAGCTGGCCAGGGACTACGTGGTAAGTGAGGATCTTGCTCAGCAGGGCATCGTCCGTCTTGAGAGTCTCAATGGTGGCGGGGTCGATCTTGGCGAACGCATCGTCAACAGGTGCAAAGACGGTGAATTCGCTGCCGTTGAGAGTGGAGACCAGATCCACCTTCGGGTTGAGCTTGCCTGAAACAGCGGCAGTCAAAGTCTTCAGGAGCGGGTTGTTCGAAGCGGCAACGGCAACCGGGTCCTGCGCCATTCCCACTACCGAGCCGGCACCATCCGGAACCTGGGCGGCGTAACCGGCACAGCCGGGGCCAACAAGATCACGGGCGGGATCCATGGCGGCGCTGGTCATGGCAGAAGCCGACGGCGACGGTGCCGCGGACGTCATCTCCGGGGCGGCGGACGACGACGCCGACGACGGAGGCGTGCTGGAGCTGCTTGAACCACCACAAGCCGTGAGTCCGAGAAGGGCGGCTGCAGTGAGGCCAACGAAGGCGAGGGCGGGGCGCTTTGTGGACAACATGTCATTCTCCTTGTTCGTGGAACCAGGGCATTGGGTCCATTGGGTGTGGGCACTGGCTGCCCGGCGCTGCTTCTGCGTCGCCGGCGGTTTGTGCCTCACCAGCTATTCGGAGGTCGCACCGGCGTGGATGGGTGCGGATTGAAAAAGTTTTCAAACCAAGCCATCGCGGCTTCGGCTCCGAACTGCTTACAGATATCCGGAGCCGGCACCCTTCACGGCCGGTCCGGCGACGTTGGGAGACGCAATGCTGCAATTAGCACTTATCGGCCTGCTGGGTGGGCTGATTACAGGTATTTCGCCCTGCATCCTGCCCGTCTTGCCGGTCATCTTTCTTTCCGGAGGTGTGCAGGGTGCGCGCAAAGGCACTGTAACTAGCTGGCGCCCGTACTTAGTGATCCTGGGCCTGGTGATCAGCTTCAGCACCTTCACGCTGGTTGGCTCGTTCCTGCTGACCTTGGTGAACCTGCCGCAGGACCTGCTTCGATGGATCGGGCTGGTGGTGCTGGTGCTCATTGGTTGCGGCCTCATTTTCGATCGTTTCCAGCACATCCTGGAGAAGCCGTTCTCCTGGATCCCGCAGCGCAAAGTAGGCACCGAAAACGGCGGGCTGGTGCTGGGACTGGCGCTCGGCGTCGTCTACGTCCCCTGTGCAGGACCAGTGCTTGCTGCCATTGCCGTGGCCGGCGCCACCGGCCAGGTGGGCCCCGAAACCATAGTCCTCACGTTGACGTTTGCCCTCGGTGCAGCCGTTCCGCTGCTGGTGTTCGCGCTGGCTGGCCGCCGCGTCGCAGAGCGCGTCAAGGCCTTCCGGAAGAACCAGCGCAAGATCCGCATCGCCGGTGGCGTCATGATGATCGCCCTCGCAATCGGCCTGGTGTTCAACCTCCCGCAGCTGCTGCAGAAACTCGTGCCCGACTACACCTCCACACTCCAGGAGCAGGTCCAGGACAACGAGGCCGTGAAGAAAGCCCTGGATCTTGGTGGCCTGGTAAATGACCAAAACCGCGAGCTGGACAAGTGCAGCAACGGCTCCACCGATCTGGAATCCTGCGGGACGGCGCCGGATATCAAGGGCATCCAGGAGTGGTTCAACACCCCCGGCGGTCAGGCCGTGAACTTGAAGGACCTCAAAGGCAAGGTGGTCCTGGTGGATTTCTGGGCCTATTCCTGCATCAACTGCCAGCGCTCCGTTCCGCACCTGACCGATTGGTACAGCAAGTACAAGGACTCCGGCCTGGAAATCATCGGCATCCACTCCCCCGAGTATGCGTTCGAGAAAGAGACCCGCAACGTTATTTCCGGCGCGCAGGACCTGGGCATCACCTACCCCGTTGCCATCGACAACACCCTCTCCACCTGGACCAACTACCGCAACCGCTACTGGCCGGCCCACTACCTGATCGATTCAGAGGGAACGGTCCGTCACATCAAGTTCGGCGAGGGCGGCTACCAGACCACGGAGAAGCTGATCCGCAAACTCCTGCAAGAGGCGAACCCTTCAGCGGCGCTCCCCGCGCCCATTGAAGCGTCCGACGACGGCCCGGTAGCAGGTACCACCACTCCGGAGACGTATTTGGGCACCACTAAGAAGGTCAACTATGCGGGCACGGAACCTTATAAAGCCGGGGTCGGGCTGTATTCGATGCCGCCGAATCAGCCCGGTGACAGCTTTTCCTTGAAGGGTTCGTGGGATCTCGGAACGCAATCCATCACCCCTGCCAGCGCCGGTCCTTCCATTGCCCTGAATTACCACGCCAAGCAGGTGTACATTGTGGTCAGCGGTGAAGGCATGATCGACGTTGTCCGGGATGGGAAGACCACGTCCATAGCGGTCTCAGGGACGCCGACGCTCTATCAGATCGTGGACGACTCCGGGATCCACGAGGGCAAGCTGGAAGTCAAGATCCCACAGGGCATCCAGGCGTACTCCTTCACATTCGGATAGGGTGCGCTGCTGGAAGCAGGATAGGGGGCCGTGCCCGCTTCGCGATGCCCTCCACGCCGCGCCCCCTATCCAGCTTCCGCTTCATCCTTAGACATACGGCTTCGTGATCAGCTCCAGCGCGTGGCCCGACGGGTCCTTGAAGTAGACGCCCCGGCCACCGTGCTCCGTGTTGGTCTCGCCCTCACGGGTCATCTGCGGATCCGCCCAATGCTCGACGCCGGCACTCACCAGACGCTCATAGGCACGGTCAAAATGCTGGTCGTCAACGAGGAAGGCGTAGTGCTGCATCTGGATCTCGACCGGTGGCTCGTCGAATTGGAGCATTACGCCGCCAGCCAAGGTCAGGTTGGTGAAGGGCCCCCAGCTGGGTGCTTCGTCCGCTTCGAGGATGGACCGGTAGAACTCGGCGGAAGCGACGCGATCGGTGGACGCGATGATGGTGTGGTTAAAAAGGGCGGGCATGCATGACTCCTTGTTGTGTGGATTTCGTTCGATGGGTTTCAGGGTCATCAATCCACGGGGAGGAGCGCGCGCAGCGCTGGCGCATGTCAGAGTTCGGCCGGGTAGCCAATCCGTGCAGGGCAGGTGCCCGATCCGGTCATCACGTCCGCCAGTCTAGCGAAGAGTTGGGCTGCGGTGACAGGATGGGCGGCATGGGAATCGAGGTTCGCCCGGCAACGGTGTTCGAGGACGTGAAAACCATCGTCGGCCCCAAACGTCCGGACGCCAATGTGTGCTGGTGCCTGAGTTACCGGATTCCCTCGAAGCAGAACCTCGAGCTCCAGCGGGAGGAGCGGGGAAAGTTCGTGGAAAAGCTGGTTGCGGAGGATCCGCCGCCAGGCGTTCTCGCTTACGACGGCGGCGAAGTAGTCGGGTGGGCTGCCGTGCACCCCCGGGCCGACACCAGCTTTGCGACTAGCCGAAAGATCCCCCACGCGGACAAAGCCGATGTGTGGTCTGTCTGGTGCATCAGGGTGCGGCCCGGGCATCGCGGCAAGGGCATTTCGCACAAGCTGCTAAAGGGTGCAATTGACTTCGCAAAGAGCCATGGCGCGCCAGCCATTGAGGGCTACCCCGTGGACAACAAGGGCAACAGGGTGGACCTGACCATGGCGTACGTGGGGACCCGCAGGCTGTTCGAGAAAGCGGGCTTCACAAAGGTCGCCGAAACAACGTCCGTCCTCAACGGCTTCCCGCGAGTGCTGATGCGGCTGGACCTGCGCCAACCCAACTAGGGGACAGCAAACGGTCCACTGGGCTCTCATTGGAGCATGTGCTGTCCCCTACTTGGGTCAGGATCCCTGCAGTTTCGCCGTCATGCGATGAGCTTCCTCGAGCAGCAATTTGCCGAGGAATTCCTGTCGATCAGGACGGAACCGTGGTTCGATCCCCGTCAAGGAAAGGGCCCATGCCGGGCGCCCCTGTTGGTCAAAAACGGCCGCGCCCATCCCCCAGCTTCCTTCAAGGATCAGCCCCGGGTTCACGGAGTAGCCCGCCAGCCGCGTGCGCTCAAGGTTGTTCCGCACCACGTCAACGGAATGCCCCATGGCAAAGTCGCCAGCGTGCGCCGGCCAGTTCTCAAGCAGGGTTTCCTGCTCGTCGGTGGGCAGGAAGGCCATGATGGCCGTTCCTGCCGAGGCAACTCCCAAAGGAAAACGTACGCCTTCATGCAGCACGAAGGATCTCACCGGGAACGAGCCTTCCTCGCGCAACACGCAGACGGTTTCGTTGCCGCGTCGGATGGAGAAGAACGCACTCTCGCCTGTCTCGGCGGCGAGGCGGCGCAGGCTCGGTCGGGCAATGTCCTCCATGGGAAAGCGCGCCGCCGCTACCGATCCCAGGAGGAAGATTTCCGGACCCAGAACCCACTTTCCCGCGGCTGAATCGTGTTCCAGCAATCCCTCCGCAGCCAGCGACGTCAGCAGCCGGTGCACGGTTGGCCGTGTCAGCCCTGATTCACGAACCAACCCGGCCAACGACGTCCCCTCGGGTTTGCGTCCCACCAGCCTCAGCAGCAGGGCAACACGGCCCACAACCTGGGCACCCTGCACCGGGTTTTGCGTGGATTTCTGTTCGGCCACAAAGCCTCCTGAAGATTTCGTCCACAATATGGACGCGATTGAGTCTACAGTCCACAGCGTGAGTAGCCAGGCCCTGAAGCCGTTGACCACAGCAAGGATCACTCCTAGGCTCCTTTACAGATAACCAGTCCACAACGTGGATACTTCCACAACAAAGACTCAAAGAGGAGTTCCAATGTCGAAGATGCACGCCAGCGCAACCGAAGCGCTCCAGGACCTGATGGCAGACGGCCTGACTATCGCCGTCGGGGGTTTCGGCCTGAGTGGCATCCCGGCCGACTTGATTGACGCCGTCCGGGAGTCGGGCGCCAGGGATCTCACCATCGTCTCCAACAACATGGGCGTGGATGGCAAGGGCCTCGGCGTGCTGATCGAAGCAGGCCAAGTCAGGAAGGTCATCGCCTCGTATGTCGGCGAAAATAAGCTCTTTGCCGAGCAGTACCTGGCCGGCAAGCTCGACGTCGAATTCACTCCGCAAGGTACCCTCGCCGAGCGCCTCCGCGCTGGCGGTGCCGGCATCCCTGCCTTCTACACGCGGACTGGCGTGGGCACCCTGGTTGCCGAAGGCAAGCCGCTGGAAGAGTTCGACGGCGTGACGTACGTCCGCGAGCGCGCCATCACCGCCGACGTCGCGCTTGTCCACGCCCACACCGCTGACACGGATGGAAACCTGATCTACCGCTACACGGCGAGGAACTTCAACCCTGTGGTTGCAACAGCCGGCGCCGTCACCATCGCTGAGGCGGAGGTCATTGTGCAACCGGGCGAGCTCGACCCCAATCACATTGTCACGCCCGGCGTCTTCGTCCAGAGGCTGGTGCAGGCCAGCACGCGGGTTAAGGACATCGAACAGCGCACAGTCCGCCCGCGGCGCGAAGCGCTCACGGTCTAGAGAAGCGCTAACGGTCTAAGAGAATAAGGAGCACACATCATGGCTTGGACACGAGACCAGATGGCCGCCATTGCGGCTGAAGAATTGAACGACGGCGACTACGTCAACCTCGGCATCGGCATCCCCACCTTGGTGGCCAACAACCTGCCCGACGGCGTGCGGGTGGTTCTCCAAAGCGAGAATGGCCTGCTCGGCATGGGCCCGTTCCCTTATGAGGGCGAGGAGGACGCGGACCTGATCAATGCGGGTAAGCAGACCGTCACCATCACAGCGGGTGGAAGCATTTTCGATTCCGCCACGTCCTTCGGCATGATCCGCGGCGGCCATGTGAAGGTGGCGATTCTGGGGGCCATGCAGGTCTCGGGTCGCGGCGACCTCGCCAATTGGACCATCCCGGGAAAGATGGTCAAGGGCATGGGCGGCGCCATGGATTTGGTGGCCGGGACACCGCGGGTAGTGGTCCTCACCGAGCACAATGCCAAGGACGGCTCGGCCAAAATCGTCACGGAATGCACGCTGCCGCTCACCGGGCTGAGGTGCGTTGACCGGATCATCACGGACCTCGCGGTCTTCGACATCGAGGCCGCCGCTGAAAACAACGACGGCGGCACGAGCCTCCTGCTCACCCGCCTCGCCCCGGGTGTCACGGTGGAAGAGATCCGCAGCAAGACCGAGGCGGAGTTCACGGTGGCACTCACGTATGAAGAACACACACTTGAAGGAGCAAGCGCATGAGCTTGAAGGACCAGTTCGGCAAGGACATCCTGCTCACAGGATGGGGACACAGCAAGTTCGGCAAGCTCACGGACCACACCCTCGAATCATTGATTGTCCAGGTAGCCGGTGAAGCAATCCGCAATTCCGGGCTTGAGCCCAAGGACATCGACGAGGTCTATCTCGGCCAATTCAACTCAGGCATGCAGCCGCTGGGATTCACGTCGTCGCTGGCCCTGCAGCTCTCTGCAGACCTGGCCAATGTCCCGGCGACGCGCACGGAGAACGCTTGCGCTTCCGGTTCCGCCGCATTCCAGCAAGGCGTGAAGGCTGTGCTCGCCGGAACTGCCCGCAATGTTTTGGTGATCGGCGCGGAGAAGATGACCGACGCCGGAGCGGACGTGGTGGGGGCAGCCTTGCTTGGTGCGTCGTACGAAATGGCGGGTAAGGCGTCCACCACAGGGTTCACAGGGTTGTTCGCGGAGGTGGCGAAGCACTACGGGAAGCGCTACGGCACGGGCATAGACGCGGCCACCTACCCCGGCGGCCTGGGCGATGTCCTCGGTTCCATTGCAGCCAAGAACCACCACAACGGCATGGATAATCCCTACGCCCAGATGCACCGGGATTTTGGCGAGGAATTCTGCCGCACCATCTCGGACAAAAACCCCATGGTCGCGGACCCCTTGCGCCGTACGGACTGTTCGCCGGTCTCGGACGGTGCGGCCGCCGTCGTGATTTCAACGTCGGCTACCGGCGGCGCAACCGCACCTGTGCGCTTGGCGGGCTTCGGTCACGCGAACGATTTCTTCCCCGCGGAGAAGCGCGATCCCACCGAGTTCGCCGCTACCCGTGTCTCTTGGGAGCGGGCGCTGGGCATGGCAGGCGTGGGCATCGATGGACTGGACTTCGCCGAAGTCCACGACTGCTTCACCATCGCCGAGCTCGTCATGTACGAGGCCATGGGCCTGACTCCGCGCGGCGAAGGTTCGCGCGCTGTCCAAGAGGGCTGGGTGTATAAGGACGGCAAACTTCCCGTCAACGTGTCCGGCGGTCTTAAGGCCAAGGGTCATCCCGTGGGCGCCACCGGAGTGTCACAGCATGTCATTGCGGCCATGCAGCTCACGGGGACCGCCGGCGACATGCAGCTTCCCAATGCCCGGCGAGGCGCCGTCCAGAACATGGGCGGCGTGGGCATCGCGAATTACGTCAGCGTGC
This sequence comes from Paenarthrobacter sp. 10N417, assembly GCF_056394745.1. NCBI lineage: Bacteria > Bacillati > Actinomycetota > Actinomycetes > Micrococcales > Micrococcaceae > Paenarthrobacter > Paenarthrobacter sp. 10N417. The sequence continues at coordinate 267,855 of NZ_JBFTIL010000005.1, read as the reverse complement.
TGGAGGCGGTCTAACCCAAGTAAGTCGCAGCACTGCGCGTTTTGAGGGCTGAAAACGCGCTCAGCTGCGACTTACTTGGGCTACTTTGCAGCTGCGGCCAGACCGCGCCGCGATTCAGGGCTCGTTCCTATATATCCACGGCCCGCATTCCGTTAAGCTGGCACTATGTCCGCCGCTTCCGAGCGCAAGATGTTCAAACATTCCGGAACCGCTCTGCTGTTCCGGGGAATCCTGGCCGTGCTCTTTGGACTCTTGGTTGCATCTTTGCCAGTAACCACGGTCTTCGGACTGGTTTTCGTTTTCGGTGTCTTCGCAATCGTGGACGGCCTCACCAACGTGGCCCACTACTTTTACGACCCTTCACGCCATTCCGGCTGGACGATGGTGGGCGGCTTCATCTCCATCGCCGCCGGTTTAGTGGCGGTTGCGTGGCCGGGAATCACAGCTGCAGCCCTTGGCATCCTGATTGGACTCTGGGCCTTGGTCCTGGGGCTTTCCGAGATCATCTTCGCGTTTGCAGCAAGGAGCTCCGTCAATGGTTGGAGAGTCTGGCTGCTGACAGGTCTTGTGACGGCGCTTTTTGGACTGTTTGTCCTGATCAACCCCGGCTTCGGGTTCCTTGGCGTGGTGGGTTTGCTGGCAGCCTTCTCCGTAGTTGCGGGGCTGTTGTTGATCGTTTGCGGCGTCAAGATGCGCAGGGGCGCCTCGTCTTCGTTCATGTACGCCCACTGATCGTCCGTGTCGCGGCAGGCGTGCCGCAGCCCAGCAATCCTTCATGAGGGGATGCGCTTGGCGCCAAGTTCGGTAAGTTAGTGGCTGTGAAGATAGCTACCTGGAATGTGAACTCCCTCCGTGCCCGTGCCGACCGCGTCGAAGCGTGGCTTGAGCGCAGTGACTGTGATGTCCTGGCCATCCAGGAGACCAAGTGCAAGGACGATAACTTCCCGTGGGAGCTCTTTGAGCGCATGGGCTACGAGGTTGCGCATTTCGGCGTGAACCAGTGGAACGGCGTCGCCATCGCCTCGCGTGTTGGACTGAAAGATGTGGAGCGCACCTTCCTGGATCAGCCGATGTTCGGCAAGGCCGGCAAGGACCCCGCGCAGGAAGCACGGGCCATCGCCGCTACCTGCGGCGGCATCCGCATCTGGAGCCTCTACGTTCCGAATGGCCGCTCACTGGACGACGAGCACATGCCGTACAAGCTCAAGTGGCTTGACGTCCTTCAGGGCAACGCCGCGGAGTGGCTGAAGTCCGATCCTGCAGCACAGGTCGCACTCATGGGCGACTGGAACATTGCACCGTTCGATGACGACGTCTGGGACATCGAACTGTTCCGCAACAACAACTACACGCACGTCAGCGAGCCGGAGCGCGCCGCTTTCCATGCCTTCGAAACCGCCGGCTATACCGACGTCGTCCGCCCCTACACACCCGGCCCCGGCGTCTACACGTACTGGGACTACACGCAGCTGCGCTTCCCCAAGAAGGAAGGCATGCGCATCGACTTCTGCCTGGCTTCCCCGGCCTTGGCGGCCCGGGTTACCGGTGCTTCCATCGACCGCGAGGAACGCAAGGGCAAGGGCGCCTCGGACCACGCTCCCGTGATCGTGGAGCTTGCAGACTAATCACCGCGGATGGAAGAAAGGGGCCGGCTGGAGATGACTGGAAACCTGTATAGGGGCCAGGCAGGACTGCCGTTCTCTTCGTCCCTGCGCATTTACGAGCCCCTTGAGGCTTTTCCTCCCGAGCAGCAGCGCCAACTCGTGGCGGACAGCAGCAAGATACGGTCGCGCGCCGCCGTCGAAAATGCGGAGCTCCAAGCCTCGCTGGGCCGCATCACGCGGACCGGCGGGGACCCCTTCCCCACGGGGCGGACTGATTTGGTGCGCATGACGCGGGTTCCCGGCGGGCGGCACACTGCTGTGGACAGTGCCACAGACGCGACCGCTGGCGCGTCACCGCAGGAAAAAGACGCCCACGACGCCGGACGGCTGCTTTACTGCCCCAGCCAACTGGTGATTCGGGCAGGGTTGGCAGCGAACGCCCTCATGGATGGTGTGCACAGCCCGCTGGCTGATCTGCTGATTCCAGTTTCGCAGCGGGACAAGCATCAAGCCAGGATCGATCGCATCAACGCCGGGGAAGAAGCCAAGCGTGTCCATACTCGGGCCTCCACCTGGGGTATCCCTTTCAGTTGGTTCTCGCTTTTCGCTGAGTCTGACCGCAAGGATGTGGTCGAGTCGGATGGCCACATCCTCACCGTCAGGGTGTGGACGCCGTTGACGGAGGCCCTGGACCGGGCACGCTTTGCTGTAGCCCACCTGGCCTTGGCAGCTCCGGACCTGGACATGCTGGACGATCTCACGCAGCTCACCGAATGGCTGGAGTTGTTCCACGTCCAGTCCATGGTGGAGTTGGATTACGGGGCTGTGGCGGACAAGGTGTACCCGGACGAATCGCCCATGGATGTGCGCCTCGGTATCGAATGCCTGGCCGAGGGAGATATGACGGGCGCGGCTGCAGCTTATCGCCGGCTGGCCTCGCGCTGGATCCCCATCCGTCAGTTGGCGCGGGCCTCGTAAGCTTTCATCACCGGCACGGCGGTGCCGTTGTCTCCCGGACGATCAATTGGTGCGGCGCTACCTCTGAATGCACTGCACCTGCAATGCCATCGAGTTCATCCAATAGCATCTTGGTTCCCAGTTCGGCTTGGTCGTCCGGCCGTTGACCCACGGTTGTGAGGCCCAATGCTTCGGAAAAGTCGTGATCGTCGATGCCGATGACTGAGAGGTCCTCCGGCACGCGAACGCCGTGACGCGTGGCTTCGAAGATGACTCCCATGGCCATCTCATCGGAGGAACAGAAGATAGCTGTTGGCTTGCGTCCCGGCTGGTTCCAGAGCCGAAGGAATGCCTGCTGCCCGCTGGCAACTGTGAAGTCACCCCATTCGTCCCATTCAGGACGGACTTCCAAGCCGGCGTCGGACATGACTTCCTGGAAGGCGCGGATCCGGACACGGGGAACGTCGAAGTTCAGGTCTGTCTCGTCGTCGCCGTGGAGCAGGGCAATGTCCTTGTGTCCCAAGTCCAGCAGATGCCGCACGGCTGTGGACGCGGCGTCGTAATCGTTAATGCCGATGTAGGCGCAATCCTCAACGTGCCCGCCAACCACTACCAGCGGGATGTCGATCTTGTGGAGGTGTTCCAGTTCGTCCTCGCTGAGCGCCATACACAGCACCAGCAGCGCATCGATCTGTTTGTAGACCATGGTGGAGCTGAAGAGCCGCTCGCGATTGCTGCCATGGCCGCCGAGGTTGAACAGGGAGAGGTTGTACTTGCGCGAGTGCAGTTCCCTGTCCGCGCCTTCTATTGCTTTGGAGAAGAACCAGCGGCTGACGAAGGGCGCCAGAACTCCGATGGTGCGCGTGCGCCCAGTGGCCAGTCCCGACGCCGAGGACGACGCCACATAGCCCAGCGAGGCCGCGACTTCCAGGATCTTTTCACGCGTCGCAGGCGAAACCCGGGGCAGCCCCCTGACAGCCCTGGACACGGTGGCCGTAGACACTCCCGCTGCTGCTGCGACGTCCTCGATGCTGACACCTGTATGACCACCGCGCTGGGACCTACCCGTTGTGCGTGTCACAGGCCCCCCTCTCCGGCTGCCTTTACTTCGCCGTTTTCTTATCTTTCGGCGAAGAATCAGTCTATTTTGTGCAGGGCTTGGTTACGCAGCGGAGTCATCCGCTGCGTAACCAACGCTGCAATTGTCTAGCCCTTGAGACCGCCGGACAGCAGGCCTCGGACGAAGTACCGCTGCAGGCCGAAGAACACCAGAAGCGGAATGATGATCGAGACGAAGGCCGCAGCCGGGTTCAAGTAGTCTCTGGCACCGCGCGTACCGGAAATCTCGGCCAGACGCTGGGTGATAGGTGCTACGTCGGCCGTTCCACCGGAGAACACCAGCGCAACCAGGAGGTCGTTCCAGACCCACAGGAACTGGAAGATCGCCAGCGAAGCAAGCGCCGGAACGGAAAGCGGCAGGATGATGCGCCAGAAAATAGTGCTGTGTCCCGCACCATCCACCCTTGCCGCCTCGATAACTTCACCAGGGATCTCGGAGATGAAGTTGTGGAGGAGGAATATACCCAGGGGAAGCCCGAACATCGTGTGCGCGATCCACAGCTGCGCGTACGAACCCGCCGGCAAATGCAGGGTTTGCGTAAAGAGTTGCAGGAGCGGAATCAGTGCCATCTGGAGCGGAATGATCTGCAGGGCGAACACGAAAATGAAGAGTGCGTCGCGGCCCTTGAACTTGCCCCACGCGAACACGTAGGCGGCCATCGATGCCAGCACCAGTACAAAGATGGTGACCGGGATGACGATCGCTACGGAGTTGGCGAAGTACTGGGACAGGTTGGCAGATTGCGAGCCCGCCGGGGTAAGGACGTCCACATAGTTCTTGACAGTGAAGTCCCAGTCCAGGAAGGCATTCCACCAACCGTTTGAGCGGGGACCCACCTGCTTCGGGGCAGGACGGAACGAGGTAACAAAGAGTCCAAACGTCGGGACGGACCACACGACGGCGATGATGATCGCTGCCGTTGTTGCCCACTTGGACGTGAGCTTGGTCTTGACCCTGCGCATCATCGGCTGGGCGTCCTCCGTGGGGTCCGATCCAGGACGCTGCCGGGTGGCGGCCTTGGACGCCTCTTTCGGGGCTGGCGTGGCTGTCAATGGATCTCCCTTTGCTTGCGAAGGACTCGAGCGTTGTACACGACGATGGGCAGCACCATGAGGAACAGGATCAGGGCCAAAGCGGCACCTCGTCCTGGCTCACCGGCGCGGAAGGCTTGCGTGTACATTTCGTTGGCCACAACCGACGTGTCGTAGTTACCGGCCGTCATGGTTCGGACGATGTCGAAGACCTTCAGCGTGGCGATCGTGATAGTTGTCAGAACCACCACCAGCGCCCCACGGATGCCCGGGACCGTAACGTTGCGGAACTGCTGCCAGGCGTTGGCCCCATCCAAACGGGCTGCCTCGATGAGTTCCACCGGGACACCCTTGATGGCCGCGGAAAGAATCACCATGGCAAAGCCTGTTTGGATCCACACCATCACGATGATCAGGAAGATGGTGTTTTCCGGAGCGTCCAGGAGGAACTGCTTGGGGTTCATACCCATGGCGTCACGGATGAAGTTGATGACACCCGTCTGTTCAATACCGGGGCCGCGGTAGTCATAAACGAGCTTCCAGATGATGCCGGCTCCTACAAAGGAGATGGCCATCGGCATGAAGACCAAGGACTTCAGAACCCGCTCTCCGCGGGCCTTATCGATGAAGACGGCGTAGGCCAGCCCAAAGCTGGTCGACAACAGGGGAACCAGGATGGTCCAGATGATGGTGTTCCGCAGCGTGGTCAAAGCTTCAGGCTGCGTGAACATCCAAACAAAGTTATCGAACCCGTTGCCTTGGCCACTGGCATCCGTGAAGGCCAACATTGACGTCCGTACAGCGGGATACACAAGGCCCACCAGCATCAGGATTCCAGCAGGCGCCAGGAATCCGGCCACCGTTACCTTGTCCTTGACCGACTTTGGTGCCCTATCCACCACGAGCATGAGGATGCCGATAATTGCGGCAAAAATCGCCAGGGCGATCACTACTTGAAGGAGTTTTCCTCCGATAAATTCCATACCCAACCTCCGGGGCGTGAGTGAATCACTAAGTTCCGGGAAACACACTGCCTCCCCGGCTGGGCAAACCAGCCAAGGGAGGCAGTGCCTTCGGAGTTAGCCCTTGGGCCAGCTGGACTCGATGCTGTCAGTTACCTGCTGGGCAGAGCTGCCGTTGATCCAAGCAACGATGCCCTTCCAGAACGAGTTGGAACCCACGGCGCTCGGCATCAGGTCCGAGCCGTCAAAACGGAAGACCGTCTTGGGATCCTGGAGGAGCTTAATGGACTGCTTATCCAGGGCGGACTGTGCATTGTTCGGGTCAAGGCCCTTGTTTGCACTGATGGCCCCGCCGAGCTTCACGCGGTTGTTGGCGAAGTCCGCGCTTGCCATGAATGCCAGGTATGCCTGGACCTCAGGGGTGTCCTTGTAAGCAGCAACCGACTCGCCACCACCGGTGATGGCTGTGCCCTTGGATGCATCCACCGGAGGGGTCATGAATGCCCAGACGTCGCCATCCTCGGCCACGTTGGTACCGGCAGGCCAGTTGGCTGCCTGGAACGATGCCTGGTGGTGCATGGCGCACTGTCCGTCCAGAACGGGCTGACCGGCCTGGGCAAACGCGGTGCTCAGGATCGAGCGCGGGTCACCGAAGCCACCGTTGACGTAATTCGGGTTGAGGAGGATATCGCCAACCTTGTTGAAGGAGTTGACGATCTTGGGGTCATTGAACGGAATCTGGTGCGTGATCCACTTGTCATAGACTTCCGGGCCTTCGGCACGCAGGACAACGTCCTCGATCCAGTCGGTACCAGGCCAACCAGTGGCTTCGCCCGATTCAAATCCGGCGCACCATGGCTTCATGGTCTTGTCGTCTGCGATCTTCTTGGTCAGGTCCATCATTTCATCCCACGTCTTGGGGACTGTCCAGCCCTTGTCCTTGAAGGTCTTGGGCGAGTACCAGACGTATCCCTTGACGTTCGCAAGCATCGGGGCGGCGTAGAACGTGCCATCCACCGTGCCGTACTTCTTCCAGTCTGGGGACCAGTTCTTGTCCACAAGATCGGACACAGCCTTGGGAGCGGGCTTCAGGTAGCCGGCCTTTGCCTGGGTGGCCAGAAGACCGGGCTGCGGGAAGATCGCGACGTCAGGGGCCGTACCGGACTGGGCCCGGACGCCGATCTGGGTCTCGAACTCCTTGCTGCCCTCGTACTTGACCGTAATGCCGGTGCACTTTTCGAACTGTGCCCAGGATTCCTCGAGGTTTGTCGCTTCGACGTCGACAATAGTGGAGTACACCGAGACGGTCTTGCCGTCGTGCTTGCCGTAGGTGTCGTAGGCGGAACAGTCATTCGACGCCGTGCTTCCGCCGCCGCCGCTGTTTCCGCTACACGCGGACATGGTAAGTGCCAGAACGCCGGCCGCTGCGACCGGGAGCAGGTACTTGGATTTTTTCATGCTGAAGACTCCTCGCTGAGTACAAGAAAATCGTGGCGCGATTTGATGTGGTGGGCCTCACACTAGTCATGATCAAGGTGGGAATGCAAGCGCTTACACCTAACGTAACCACAACGATACAAAGTAACCTTTGCATCGTAACGGAGCGACCAGGCTGGGGCCGGAACCACTCGCCGTCGAAAGGAAGCTCCTGCCGCGCCGCGAGGAAGACATCGGCCGAGCAGGCACGTCATCAGATTTGGTTGCCCACTGTTGCCTATGCAACAGTGAGAAGTGTGGATGAACTTGAAGCACTCCAGACTATCGGCCGCCTGATCAAAGAAGAGCGCTTGGCCCAGGGGCTGAGCCAGGTGCAGTTGGCCAAGCAGGCTGGAACCGCCATCAAGACTGTCCGGACGCTGGAATCCGGTACGCGGCGCACCCAGGAAATCAATCAGCGCAAGCTTGAGCACGCCCTCGGCTGGCGCGCTGGCTCGGTGGCTGAAGTACTCAAAGGAAAATCCAGTTTCGCTCCGGACCAGATCACGCCGGACGACATGCGCAGCGGCGAGGATTCACGGCAGTCTTCGGGGCCCCGCGTAATGGTACCGGCAGCCCCTATCGCCCGCGCCTCGCATCTTTCAGACGAGGAGCTGCTCGCCGAACTGACCTACCGGATGATGCACCGCAACAGGGGCTAGCTGGTTGCTGACAGTTGCTGCCGGCGAACCATCTCGTTGATCCAAACAGGCGCGAACGGAGAGGTGCAGTTGGGCGGAGTTGGGTAATCCTTCAGCACCTCCAGTCGCTCTCCAATACTCAAAGCGCGGGCGCGATGCTCCGGGCGTTCGATGCCGATCTGGGCAAGACACGTGTTCATCGCCCACTGCAGGCGGTCAGGAGCTTCCTTCATCCCGGCTTCAATTGCGTCCAGCAGCCCGATGAGGTCAAGGCCTGCCGGATCCTTCACGACGCGCTCCGACGTCAGCGCCCAACCGGCACTCGCCACCACAGGATCCTTGTCCGCAAACCAGGCGATCCGCAGCCCTTCGGCGTACGGACTCTTCTTGACCACGTAGTTCACAAGCCAGTCGTGGACTTTGGGTGTGCGGGCCTCGCGCAGCATGGTGTCCAGCTCGTCGGATCGGAACGACTTGGGCCGGCAGATCAGCAGCGCCAGCAGCTTGGCCGCGGTGTCGTCCGTAGCCCAGAGGTCACGTGAAAGCTCTTGCTGTGTCTTCAAACGCTTCGCGATGGAGCGCAACTTACTGAGGTTCACACTGTGATCGTCACCGTGCTTCTCGTTCACCTCGCGCCATCTCGGGTCTTCCAGCGCGGCCAGCTCGGCCATCACGTCAGCCAGCGTCGTCCCAGTCGCGGCACTACCAGTCGCAGTTGTACCAGTCGCAGTTGTACCTGTCGCAGTTGTCGCGGCCACTGGAGCCTCCCGTCCATCGCGTGTAAAGCTCAGCCTACTAGGCGTGGGCGTGCTGGTCCCGGGCGCACTGGATCAGCCGCTTAACCACAGCGGGATGGCAGCTCATGGAGTGCAGTCCGCACGTTCCTTGATCTGCCATCCTCGCGCCATGTGGCGTAAAGTCTACTTCCCGCCCTTGAACAGGCCTGCGATCTTGGAGCCGAGACCCTTCACGTTTTCGGTAACATCTCCGGCGAATTCCTTGGACTTCTCCGCAACGTCACCAGCAAGTTCCTTGGCGTTTTCCCCGACGTCACCGGAGAAGAATTCCTTGACGTTTTCCGCTGCATCTCCGGCGAATTCCTTGACGTTTTCTGCTGCCGCGCCCGCGAACTCCTTGACATTTTCCGTGGCCTCGCCAGCAAATTCCTTCGCATTTTCAAGCGCCTCGCCAGCTACATCCTTGGCGTTGCCCGCGGCGCCCGCTGCTGCTTCTGATCCCGTGGTTTCTTCACTCATGGTGCTCTCCTTCGTGACGGTTTGAACGCCGATTGTTTTTGGGGCTTTGTCCCGCAAAGCAATCAATCGCATCAGGGAGTTTTTCCCCCTCTGCTTTCAAACTATGGGCATACGCAGCGGTTAAGCAACGCAAAACACCCTCAGCGAAATATTCGGCAAAATTAGCGGCTACAGTCAGCGAACCCGTTCAGCTTTTGTAAATTTTGCCCGGGCCCCGGAAGCCATATGGACCAATACGGGGGTCTTCTTGCCAATCACGAGGTCCAAGGCTTCGACCAGGCGCGAGATTTCGGCAGCTAAGAGGTGCGGTGCGACTCCCTGCCGGGGCTGGATGCGCAGCCTCAATCCGGGCTGGCCTTTGACCTCATACGTTGCCACAGACGCTCCCGCGAGGTCCGGCCGATCTGCCAGGGCTGCCCGAAGCGCCTGTTCTGCGACTCCGCCACCGATCTGGACCTCACCCTCCACATGGCTCTCGTCGTCGCTGGCCACCAGAAGGTTGGCCCTGCCTTTACCCTGTTGCGCCAGCCACGCGACCATCGCAATAATAATGGCCACCAAAACCACCCCGGCCACGATCCACAGCCAGCTTTCCTCCCGTCCGGGGAACCGGGTTTGCCGGAAAGCGTCCTCCGCACGAGCCCACATGTCCGCGGACCAGCCATGCCACCACGTTGCCACAGCAGGAACGGTGGCCAGTAGCAGAAGCAGTAGACCCACGGCCAGGAGTTTTACGCCAATGATGAAGAGAAGGACCCGGTTAAGGGCACGCGGTGTCCCGTTCACGCGCCCACCACCCCCGAAGTAGAGAGGTTCACCCGAACAGTGGGCATGGGAACGGGCGACATTTCATCGAGCTCGGCCTGCACTGCTTTAAGGACGGCTTCTTCACTGACCCTGCTTCCTGAGGTGGGTCGGACGTTGACCACCACTGATTGCCTGGACACAATCACCATGACCTGTTCCGGTGTCACGTTGGCGGCAGTCCGCGCGCGACGCGCAAGTGCCGAGGCCAGCACTTCGTCATCAACCACGACGGCGGTCCGTGGGTCCCTCAGCAAATGCCGGGCTCGCCTGCCGGGTAATACGGCTTGAAGGAGGAAGAACAGCCCGACCATCGCAACGACAGCACCACTTGCGCCGAGCAGAAGCGGCGGGATGCCGGCCGGAAGTGCGATGATACGCTCCGCTGCTGTACTTGGGTCAACAAGCCACGGCGGTTGCCCGATGGCCCGGAGGGCAGATTCCAGAAGTGCGAGAACACAGAGAATTATCACGAGCACTGCAGCGATGGTGGCTGCTCCTGCCCGGGACGAGTGCGTTTCCCTGCGCAGGATACGGCTCATGGCCGGGTCCTCGCCAGCGATGGGGCTGGCTCCGGAGTCGGTGCCAGAAGGTTCAAAGGCTGTTTCCTGGTCCTGCGTCAACGGACACGGCCTCCCTCTGAAACGTGGGCTCCACTGATCCTGATGTCCACCCGGCTTATGCGAAAACCGCTGAGCCGAGTGACACGCTCCAACACTGTTGCCTTTGCCGCCACGGCACGGTCCCAGATAGAGCCGCCGAAGCCCTGGACACGCTGCGGATTACGCAGCACCTCACCTAAAGCGGGGATGCTGATAGGTGCCACGATGGACAAAGCCAGCAGGCCGTCGTCGTCCGACCAATCGGCGCGGATGTCACCGGGTTCCACGCCGAGAGCCTCGGCGGCCGCAGCCTGTGCCAGCGATGTCAAAGCCTGGGTACTGATCCGGTTATGGCCGGCCAGGCTGGTGGTAGGTTCCACAGCCTCAGCCACGCTCATGACGAAGAGCGCCGGCCCGTAATGGCGTCCAGGACGCTGCGGAGATCGAGCTTGCCTTCAGCTGCACGGCCCAGAAGGGCGCCAATGCCCATAAAGAGCAGCGAGATAAGGAAGCCCCACAGCCCGAACTGGAAGGACATAAACGCCACGAAGGCGCCAATCGCGATTCCCACGACGGTCATGCTCATTGCAGTGCCTCCCTTTCGACCACGACGGTTTTGGGCTTGGGGGGCGGTGCCACGTACACATCGTTGATCTCGATGTTGACCTCGATAACCTGGAGCCCGACGAGTTCCTCAACAGCCCTGTAAACAGCAGCGCGAACCTGGTTGGCGACGCCGTGCAAGGGGTGCCCGTAGACAGCCACCAGGTTGATGTCCACGGCTACTTGGGTCTCCCCCACTTCGGCGCGAACGCCCGCGGCATGGTCCGAACTTCCCACTGCGTCACGGATGGCGCCAAGCGCGCGGGATGGACCTGAGCCCAGGGAGTAGACGCCTGGAACCGCGCGTGCAGCGATGCCGGCTACTTTTGCCACTGCCGCCTCGGAGATGATGGTGCGTCCGGTACCGAGGACCTCGCCCTCAGGCACAGGGTCGATCTGCAAGTTCTGGTCTGACATCGGGCACTCCCCTTCTCTTGAGTACCACCCTAGCGTCTAGCTCCGACGCTTTGTGAGAGGTGCCCGGAGTGAAGGGAACGCGCGCGGCGACTACTTGCAGTTCTTATCCATCCAGTCCTGGATCGGCTTCATAAGTTGCTCGAACTCGGGCTCCCCGTACTTGCGGAAATCCGTGCCGGCCGACTCCGTATACGCCCTCAGCTTCTCAAAGCTCGGCTTCAGTTCCTCGGGCACTTTGTCCTGCATCCGGGACAGTTCCTCCTTGGCCTTCTTGATATCTTCCGGGTCGCCGCCCACCACGGCCGCCAACGGCAGGATGGTCACGCTCAACATCGCGGCACTCACGGAGACGCATGCTTCAGACAAGGACGTGAATTCGCCGTAGACGCCGCCCGTGCCTGTAGTCGCGTCGGGGCTTGCACTGATCTCCGCGGTCGGCTCAGTGCTGGATGTTGGGGCGTTGCTGGCGCTTGGGGCGTTCGACGAGGCTATGGGCGTGGGCTGCGCAACCGGTAGCGGGAAGGAGCAGGCACTGAGCGCCAATGTTGCGCTGAGAAGACAACCGAGCAGCAGCGGGATCGTAATTCGCCGGCCGGCACCTTTCCTGTGATTTCTGCCAAGAAGCCTGGACGTGCTGAAGCGTATGGTTTCGATCATGGTGTCCCCCGTTGGATTGCCTGCGATGACGAACCGGCGAGGGCAAGACTACGCCCGGCTTGCCGCAGTGAACAGAGGTTGAGTTATCCACAGGCAGTTCACTTCGAGAGGGTCTCTGGAGCCCACCCCACCTAGACTGGCCGACACATCACCAAACAGCCGCTGGGGAGCCTGTCATGCCACGCCTTTCGTTCGCCTCTTTTACTGTTCTCACCGTCCGCATTGCGGCTGTCGCGTTCGGGGTTTCGTTGCTGCTCAGCGGTTGCCAGGGCGGCAGTTCACCGGGTAGCCCACCTTCAGAAACACGCTCGACGACGGCGTCCCCCACCTTGGGTGCCAGCAGCTCAGGCGCTCCTTCAAGTCCTTCTCCGAGCACCGCTCCATCGGGTGTGTATAAGCCCGCAGACGCGAAGGGCAAAGCGCAGAACGTTCCCGTGCCCGTCATGCCCGAGTTGGCGAAGGAGAACACGAAAGAGGGGCTGGAGGCGTTCATCAGGTATTGGTACGAACAATTGAACTACAGCTATGAGTCTGGTGAAACAGGTACGCTTCGATCGCTCAGTGCCCCTACTTGTACTTTGTGTTCCTCACTTCGCGACGGCATCGAGGATGGGTGGAATGAGGGCCGATGGGTGGCGGGGGCGGGCATCCGATCAGCAGCAGTCGAAATAGAATTCAATTCCGAAAGCTCTTCCCAAATAGCCATCATTCAAGTGATTCAAGCCCCTATCGAAATCAGAAATGCTGACGGATCTCTCTATCAAGATCCAGTGCCGGCAACCAACTCGGCTAGTCGCGCTGCCCTAGAGTTCGCAGATGAACGATGGGTCTTAACCGATCTCGGACTGATCCGCTGACCGCATGATGATGAAACTTTCTCTCCACACTGTGAACTTCATCCTTGCTGCGGTCATCCTTCTCGTGGTTCACAGTGGTAACGCGGTCGCGAAGGAGCCCAAGATTGACATCGGCTACGTGGACAATGGGCTGAATCTAACATCGACACAATGGAGCAGGGACCCTTTATCCGGCGTTCTGACTCCAAAGCTGGATGGTTCGTCCGCATCTGAAGATCCAAATCAGTACATGCCGGATGTTCACTGCCGTTCGGGAGGAACAGATACTCCGGACAGGGGATGCCTGGCGATGGAATGCCCTGCTAAAACACCCGGCGGTGAAGAAGGAACACCCGTGATCTGGAGGCAGGCACCAAAATCAATCGCAAACCCGCAGTGGACAGACTACCCGGGAGTCAGCGGACCCACGTGCCTGTACGCCGCCCAACCCGAGAACGTCCTGGCCAACATCGCCACCCGGATCCTGAACGACTTCCGCCAACTCCCCGTCAACCCCGGAACCCTCGAAGCCCAGCCCTTCCCCCACACCCTCAAGGGCGGCCCAACGAACTTCTACTCGACCAGCAGCGAACAAGCCTTCGACGTCACCATCCTCGGGCAAGCCGTGCATCTGACCGCATCCCCGGCAAGCTTCACCTACAACTTCGGCGACGGCACCACCCTCGGACCCACCCCGGTCGGCGGCTTCTCCATCCCCGAAGCCGACTGGCTCCTCAACGACACCCGCACCAGCCACAGCTACACAGCAACAGGCAACTACCCCGCCACTATCACCACCAGCTTCGCCGGAACTTACTCCGTCAACAACGGCCCACCACTGCCCATCAACGGAACCCTGGACCTCACCACACCACCCAAAACCATCCAAGTCTGGAAAACAGAAAAAGCCCTCGTCGCCGACACGTGCCAGGAAAACCCAAAATCCTGGGGCTGCCCCAACGCTGAAAAATAGCCGAGTGGGGGCAGGCACAAACCGTCGCAAGCACAAGCAGGGCAGGTTCCTCTGCCTAGGCCGGGGAACCTGCATGCAGCAATGGCAACGTCATTGGGCGCGGTGCGGCAAGAGGCTCACGCAGTCCGCCCAGGACTTGCCGGGCCAGAGCTACATCGTTGACGCAGATCCCATCGACTCCGAGTTCGATGGCCGCGCTGATTTCGTCACTTGTCACCAGGGTCCAAGGGAACACCTTGAGTCCGGCGCCATGAGCTTCGGCGACCAATCCGGCGTCGAGAATTCCAAAGGCGGGCGCCACGGCGGAAGCCCCGGTTGCCAAGGCAGTGATGACAAGTTCTTTAGGGTCGGAAGGATAGAGGCCTACCGACCGGAGGGGGCTCTCCCTGCTCAGCGCCACCAACGGAACTCCCGGCAACATTCCGGACATTGCCCGGATAATTTGGGGATCAAAGCTGCGGACGCGCACGGCCTGTTCGTCCTGATGGGCCTTCAGCACTTTGGACAATTCAGTCACTATTCCGTGGCCGTACCAGTCCCAGGCCCCGCCGTCAGTTTTGACCTCAATGTCCAGAACAACATCGGTGGCATTGGCGAAGCGCAACAGGGCAAGGGCCTCCGACAGCGACGGCGCACGTGTTTCAGGATCGACGTCGGTGGTAGTAGCTGGGTGCTTCTCAACCACGGCCTGAAGCATGGTCTCCAACCTGATGTCGGCGGTTCCGATGACGGCATCATGTCTCAATACCAGTTGCATGTCGGACGTGAGCCAAACATCGACTTCTATGGCATCCACGCCCAGGCTAAGTGCCTCGACGAAGCTCGCCAATGTATTCCCATGGCGTGTGGCCAGAACGCCTCGGTGGCCCTGAATCTCGATCATTCGTTCTTCCTATTCCGATTCGTCCACGAGGGAGACTTCAGTAACGGTGGTGAGTTGAGACAGTTGGGCCACGATGTCGGATGCCGCCATGGTGCCTTCGATTTCCAGCTCTATCTCAATGAGGTCAGCGGTGGCAGCCGTTTCTGTGCGTGTCATCAACCGATCCATCACGCCCTTGGGCTCGGCCGAACCCCGCGTCGTTGCGAAGCCCTGAACACGGAATCCTTGCTCAGTGCATGTTCGGAGCACATCCCTCAGCGCTCCCACACCATCCATGTACGTAACTTTCAACAACCACTGGCTCGGCAATCCAAAGCGGAGCTTCGCAGTCACCACTGGATAGACGTAGACGATGACGAAGTGGGCTGCGGTGACGAATACCGCGGGCAGCAAGAGGCCGGCCCCGGCGGAGGTCCCGACTGCAGCTGTAACCCAGATGGAGGCTGCCGTGGTCAATCCGCGGACTTGATTACGCCGCACGAACACGAGCCCCGCCCCTATGAAGCCAATGCCGGAGACCACTTGAGCCGCCAGCCTGGAGGGATCCAGCCGAACCAGGTCCACCATCAATACGTCGCTGAAGCCGTATTTGCTCACGACCATAAACAGCGCGGCGCCCAACCCAACCATGGCATGTGTTCTCATGCCCGCAGACTTGTTCTTGCTCTGGCGTTCAAACCCTATGGCTGTGGACAGGACAAGTGCTGCGGCCAAGGCCAGACACATCTGCCACCATTGCGTATCCGCGCTGAAGATCACGTAGTGCTCCGATTCGGTTATCACCCCCTTCTTCCGTCCCACATGGAAGGTCCAGTCCGATACGGATGTTCCATGCAAAGACAGCTCAAGGTAGAAACGACGCGAGCCGGTCCTCTGCTAATTCTTCAGGTCCCAGAACGTTCCAGTCAACGCTCTTGCACATTCGTGCAAACCTCACATCCAGCTTTGTTAGGACGTACTAGCATGGTATTTGAATGCGCCGTTGAAGCCTGTAAGACCAGATCACACGGCAAAAAGATCCCATTTTCCGCCGCCGCGAATGGGCTCTTGTGATCGGCCATCTTTATGTGTAGGTTGACCATGACCTGAAGTTAGGTTGTCAGGTCAAACGTGAAACAAATGCTTTTTTGCAAGTGCTAAGTCGCCCGGACAGCGATGACGAGGGGGTCAACGTGAGGGTTTTCCATGGGCAGATTAGACACAAGTGATGCGCAAACCAGCAGGGCACCGGTCCACAGACCGCCAATAAGCACCCCGAAGAACCGACGGTGGAATCGGAGAACACGCAGGGACGCATGGGTTTTTGCCGCTTTCGCGGCACCCAATGTCCTGCTCATCGTCCTCTTTACCTACCGTCCGCTCGTCACTAACTTCTACTATTCCACCCTGGACTGGACGCTCGGGGCAGCCACCGCAACGTCAGTGGGGCTGGGTAACTATGTGGAATTCTTTACCTCCCCTGACGCTTCAAGCGTGCTGGGCGTAACAGCCATATTTACGATCACCACCGTTGGCGGTGCGATGATCCTGGGCCTGCTGGTGGCGTTGGCTCTTAACCAGAGACTGAAGGGCACAACGTTTGCCCGTGCCGTGGTTTTCGCGCCCTACGTCCTTTCCGGCGTGGGGGTCGGCTTGGTGTGGTTGTTTATTTTCGATCCGACGTATGGCGTCCTTTCATGGATTCTCCGCACAGTTGGCCAGGCGAGTCCCCAGTGGGTCAACGATCCGAAGCTCGCGCTCCTCATGGTCATCATCGTGTACGTATGGAAGAACCTCGGCTATTGCGCCGTGGTGTATCTGGCAGGTCTGCAGTCCATTCCGACTCAGCTCTTGGAGGCTGCCGCGTTGGATGGCGCCAGTAGCCTGCGGCGCTTCACGTCGGTGGTGCTTCCCCTTCTTTCCCCCACCACCTTCTTCCTCTTGATCACTTCACTGCTGAGCTCCCTGCAGGCGTTCGACATCATCCGCATCATGACTCCATCCGGCAACGGAACCAGCACCCTGATCTTTGACTCCTACCTTCAGGCATTCGGCTCCTACAACCGGGCCGGCTACTCCGCGGCCATCTCCGTTGTGCTCTTCGCCGGATTGCTCGTCATGACAGCTGTGCAGTTGCGCTTCGTGGAGCGAAAGGTTCACTACTCATGAGCACCAACTCCCTTGAAGCCACACCACACCGTGACCGTCCGTTCTCCTGGCAAAACCTTGGCAAGACGATTGCCGGGGGCTACGTCCCCCTCCTGTTGGCAACTCTGGTGGTCTTCGTGCCGCTCCTATGGATGATGTTGTCTTCCCTCAAAGCGCCTGGCGAAATCGTGACCACAAACCTGACTCTGCTGCCGAAGACGCCAAACCTTCAGAACTACGCTGACGCAGCATCTACAGTTCCGTTCGCGCGATTCTTCCTCAACAGCGTGATCGTCACAGTCATCGGATCCACCATCAAGTGCGTACTTGCCGTCTTTACGGCCTACGCACTCGTGTTTGTCCGTTTTCCCTTTAAAAAGGTCATCTTCCTGTTGATTCTGGTTGCGCTGATGGTTCCGCCACAGGTTTCCGTGCTTCCCAATTACGTTTTGATCGCAGGCATGGGAGGGCTCAACACGTATTGGGGAATTATCCTTCCAGGCTTGGGAACCGCGTTTGGGACCTTCCTCCTCAGGCAGCATTTCCTCACACTGCCGCCGGCGATCCTGGAATCCGCGGAAATTGACGGTGCGGGCCACTGGCGCAAGCTCTGGAAGATCGTTGTCCCGGTGTCCGTGCCCAGCATCGCGACCGTGGCCTTGGTGACCATCGTTTCTGAATGGAACGAGTACATCTGGCCGCTGATCGTCACGGACCATCCAGACATGATGACCCTTCCTGTCGGCCTGACGCAGCTGGTCAACAGCGATGGCAGCACCCAGAACTGGGGCATGCTCATGGCCGGCGCGGTGATCGTCCTTCTACCGATCTTGCTCATCTTTGCCGCTCTGCAGCGGTACATCGTCTCCGGGCTCACGCAGGGCTCGGTTACCGGCTAAAACTCCACCTTTCGGGGATGCTCAAGCACCTCGATCACTAGAAAGGCACTTCCCCTATGTCAAAATCACTTTCCAGGAAGCATTTCCTCGGCTTGGCTGGAGCCTCAATCACCGCCGTCGCGATTGCAGCCTGCGGCGGTCCCTCCACCGATACCGGGGGCACAGCAGCAAAGACGCTCTCCCCGGAGGATTGGTCCAAGATCAAACCTGCTCCAAGCATCAGTTTCATGTCCAGCCATCCCGGTAAGTCCCGGGAAACGGAACAGAAGCTGATAGAGGCCTTCCAAGCCGCCAATCCGGATATCAAAGTGAACCTCATCACCGGAGGCTCAAACTATGAGGAAGTTGCGCAAAAGTTCCAGACTTCCCAGGCCGGGAGCGAAGTGCCGGACGTGGTTGTCGCATCGGACGTTTGGTGGTTCCGATATGCCGTCTCGGGTGCCATCCTCCCCATCGATGACCTCCTCAAAGCAGTCAAGGCGAGCTCCTCCGACTACAAGTCCGGTTTGATCGCCGACTACAAACATTCTGATCAGCTGTGGGCGGTCCCTTACGCCCGCTCAACCCCGCTGTTCTATTTCAATAAGGACCACTTCAAGGCCGCCGGAGTTCCCGAGCAGGCGCCAAAAACCTGGGAAGAGTTTGCCGAGTGGGCACCCAGGATTAAGTCGGCAAATGCTTCTGCTGCCGGATATCAGAACGCCTACCAGTACCCGGCGATTGCAGGTTACGCCGGCTGGACCCTTCAAAACGTTCTCTGGGGCCAAGGCGGCGGCTGGTCCAAGGAGTGGGAGATTACGGCAAATTCAAACGAATCTGTGGCCGCGATGCAGTGGGTGCAGGACTCGATTGTGAAGAATGGCTGGGCCGGAGTCTCCTCCAAGAATGCCATTACCGACCTTCAAGCCGGTGCCATCAGCGCCACGATCAGCTCGTCGGCCGACCTCGCCGCCACCCTTAAGGCGGCGAAGGAAGCCAACATGAGGATCGGCGTCGGGTTCTTGCCGGGTGGCTCTGCCGCGGCCTCACAGGTTTGTCCCACGGGCGGTTCCGGCCTGGTAATCGCCAGCAAAACGTCGCCTGAACGGCAGCTTGCAGCGGCCAAGTTCATCACGTTCATGACGAATGCGCAGAGCACGTCTACTTTGTCTGCTGCAACCGGATACCTACCCGTAGCCGAGGCGGCAGATATCTCGGCGATTGTTGCCCAGACACCGGAGTTCCAAACCGTCGTAGACCAGCTCAAAGTGACACGCACGCAGGACTTTGCCCGAACCTTCCTCCCGGGCGGAGACCAGGAGCTGGCCAAGGCAGCCACCAGGATCATGAATGAAAAGGCCGATGTGCAGGCAACGCTGACCGAGTTGAGGGGAACACTGGAAGGCATTTACAACAAGGATGTGAAGCCGAAGCTGAAAGCCTAGCCATGGGGCGAAGCGTAGGCGCACATGGGGGCCTACGCTTCGCACCCTAACCCAGAACCGCGGACACGTTAAAGAAGAAAAGCACCAGTTCCGAAGAACTGATGCTTCCCAGTGGTGGCTCCGACCGGCGTCGATCCGGTGACCTTTCGATTTTCAGTCGAACGCTCTACCAACTGAGCTACAGAGCCTAGGTGACAAGTCACCTTGAGAACCGAAATTACTTCCGGTGCTCAGAGCGACCCTGACGGGACTTGAACCCGCGACCTCCGCCGTGACAGGGCGGCGCGCTAACCAACTGCGCTACAGGGCCTTGCGTTTGCAGTATCTCTACCGCGTTTTTTTCAAGGCTTCTAGCTTACCAGACATTTTTCATCCGATTTACCACTTGCCTTGCGTACCCCCAACGGGATTCGAACCCGTGCCGCCGCCGTGAAAGGGCGGTGTCCTAGGCCGCTAGACGATGGGGGCCTGAACTCAATTCGGATTATGCGAGGAAAAACAACACTTTATGCGTTCTTTTCGGTTCTCACCCGTCCGAACTGGACTCTAAAACTTTAGAGCATAGATGGCGATATTCCCAAATCGAGGTCTGCACGACTCCCCAATAGTGACTACGGGACTTGCTCAAGGAGGTCGCCGACCTGGCAATCGAGCAAACATTGGCAGTTTCTTGCCGTGACGCGTCCGAAAACCGCCAGCCCGGCCGGCCTCCCCGGCGCTAGATTGGCTCTATGACAACCACCACCCCGGCCGAACCCGGCCAGCCGTCCCCGGGGATGCAACCGCGCAACACCCCCGCGCCCGCAGCTCCCATCAGCAAACTTGGCATCGCCGCCGTTGTCGTCACCGTAGTCCTATGGGCTTCGGCATTCGTCGGCATCCGCGCTGTGGGCCCGAGCTTCTCCCCCGGTTCCTTGACGCTCGGACGGTTGGCGGTTGCCGCCGTCGTTCTTGGAATCGTTGTGCTGCCTACGCTGAAAGTCTGGCCGCGTGGCAAGGAATGGTTGCCCATTGTGGCGTACGGGGTGATGTGGTTCGGCGGTTACAACGTGGCGTTGAACGCTGCGGAGCACATGCTCGACGCCGGTACCAGCGCCATGCTGATCAACGTCTCGCCGATCCTCATCGCAGTCCTCGCCGGAGTGGTCCTCAAGGAAGGCTTCCCGCGGTGGCTTCTGATTGGCAGTGCCGTTGCGTTCGGTGGCGTGGCGATGATCGCCTTGGGTTCCGGACAGCGTTCGACGGCGGATGTCGCCGGGGTTTTGTTGTGCTTGCTTGCCGCCGTGCTCGCCTCTGTCAGCGCGATCCTCCAGAAGCCGGTGTTGCGGAAGTTTACGGCAGGGCAAGCCACGTGGTTCGGCATCATGGTGGGCGCTGTCTGCTGCCTCCCATGGACAGGGCAATTGATTGCGGAAGTCCAGTCAGCGCCGCTGCCGGCCACACTCGGCTTGGTCTATCTGGGCATCTTCCCCACAGCCATCGCCTTCACAACGTGGGCGTACGCACTGTCCTTGATCTCGGCCGGGAAACTGGCCGCGACGACGTACCTGGTCCCCGGCACCACCATCCTCATCTCCTGGGCAGTACTTCAGGAAGTCCCAACCATCTGGGGACTGATCGGCGGCGTGGTGTGCTTGATCGGCGTGGCCCTGACCAGGCGTACGCCTAGGGCTGTTGGGGCGACAAGGACCGTGCGGGCGTCAAGGGTTGCCCGGCGTACAGCAAAGTGAGCTAGCGGGCCATACCCACCAGAAGTTCACGGTGCGTGGGAGGGTTGGCACCCGGGCGGCCAACAGCGATGGAAGCCGCCATGGAGGCGATGGTTCCGATCCGTTCCAGCACTGTGGGCGCCAAGCCATCGCTGCCCCGCAACAGCAGCCCCATAATGAGTGCTGCGGTAAAGGAATCACCGGCGCCGATGGTGTCTGCCACGGTAGCGGGGACGGCCGGGACATTGATGTGAATGTCCCGGGTTGCCATGAGCGCCCCCTTGACGCCTTGAGTCACCACAGCAAGGCCTGTGCCCATAGCCAGGAGGTGATTCGCAGTTTCCTCCAACGACTTGCCGGGGTATAGCCAGCGGGCGTCGGAGCCGCTCATTTTCACGACGTCGGTCAGCGGCACTATCTCTTCGAACAATGAGACTGCCTCACTGTGACTTCCGAGGAGGTCGGGGCGGATATTGGGGTCGTAAGTAACCATGCATCCGCCCTGCGCCTGCTCCAGTAAACTCCTGACAACACTTGCGCCGGGCTCCAGGAAGGTCGCGATGGAGCCGGTGTGCAGGATCCTCGGCGCATAGGGCAGGGCAAGTGGAGCCAGCGCCCAGTCAATGTCAAAGGTGTAATCGGCCGAACCGTCGGCAGTTATCCGAGCGGTCGCCGTCGCGGTCTTGCCTGCTGACATGGATCCGGGCAGCAGGACCACACCTGCGCGCTGCAGATGCGCGGCGATGGCATCGCCCCGCTCGTCCCTGCCAATGGCAGTCAGTAGGCCCGTTTTCACGTCCAACAGGCCCAAGCCGTAAGCGACGTTGGCCGGCGATCCGCCCGGATACTCCTTCTGTCCGTCCGACGACTGGACGATGTCGATCAATGCCTCACCCACAACGACGACGTCGAGGGGCTCAGTGGCGAGGGAAGCGGTGCCGGTCATGCGGTTCCTGTGTCTGTCGAAGGAGGATTGAGTTTCAGTATCTCCCATCACGCACGGCGCCAATGATGTCTGGGCGGACTAGAGTCGGATCATGCCCGCGAATCTCCCTCCCGGCCTGCCCATAGTTCCCGACGGCGATCTCCCTTCTTCGCCGCTGCGTTTTCCGCCGGGCGCCCCCTTCGAAATGTCGCCGGAGGAGTTCGAAGAAGCTGTGAGCGACGCGTTGCAGCTGATCCCACCCAAAGCTGCCAGCGCAATGGACAACGTGGCAATCTTCATTGAAGACGACTACACCCCGCGCCCAGATGAAGAACCGGACACCGTATTACTTGGTTTGTACGAGGGCGTGCCCTTGACCGAACGTGACTCGTGGTGGGAAGCGGGCTCGTTGCCGGATCGGATCACTATTTTCCGCCAACCCATCCTGGACATCTGCGCCACCCGCGAGGAAGTCATCGATGAAGTGGCCATCACGGTGATTCACGAGATCGCCCACCACTTCGGAATTGACGACGACCGCCTGCATGAGCTCGGGTGGGGCTAGCCTTGTAAGCATGGGGCATGATCACAACCACTCCCACGGAGTAACAGCAACCGGCAAGCATCGGAAGCGGCTCATTGCCGTCCTGGGTATCACCTTAGGTGTGGTGGGCATCCAGGTGGTTGGCGCGCTCATCTCCGGATCGCTGGCGCTGCTGGCCGATGCAGGCCACATGCTCTCCGATGCTGCAGGCGTATTCATCGCGTTGATGGCGGCCTGGATCGCTACCCGCCCGGCGAGCGATCAACGGACTTACGGATATCAACGGGCCGAAGTCCTGGCGGCCTTGGCCAACGCCCTTGTACTCATCGTCATCGCAGTCGTCATCATGATCGAGGCCATCCGCCGCTTTGGGGAGTCGCCCGAAATCCATACGGACGTCATGCTGTGGGCGGCGATCCTGGGCGCCGTAGCCAACCTCATTTCCCTGATGATCCTGCAGGGGGCCCAAAAGGAGAGCCTCAACGTCCGCGGGGCCTATCTTGAGGTCCTTGGCGATCTTCTCGGCTCGATCGCCGTTATTGTGGCGGCCATCGTCATCATGACGACGGGCTTCACTGCCGCTGACCCCATTGCCTCGGTGCTCATCGCCCTTATGATCATCCCCCGCGCCTGGCACCTGCTCCGCGATGTTGTGGACGTGCTTCTGGAAGCCACTCCCAAGGGTGTGGACGTGAACATGATCCGCGAGCACATCCTTGCCGTGGACGGCGTCGTGGAGGCCCACGACATCCACATCTGGACCATCACCTCCGGGGTGCCCGTGTTCTCCGCGCACGTTGTGGTGGAAGACGAGGTCCTTAACGCCAGCGGGGCAGACAGCATCCTGGACCAGCTTGGATCCTGCCTGGGGCGCCATTTCGACACCGAGCACTGCACCTTCCAGCTGGAGCCCGTGAGCCACTCCGAGCACGAGTCACACCAGCACGCCTAGCTTGGCGCGTCACCTGGGGCGGCAGTAACCGTTCCTGCCGCTCCATCCACGGTGATGATCTGGCCTGAACTGATCCGCAGAGTTGCGTCGGGCACGCCTACAACGGCCGGGATGCCGTATTCCCGGGCCACCACGGCGCCATGGGAGTTGGGACCACCCATTTCCATGACCAACCCGCCAGCCGTGAGGAACAGGGGTGTCCAGCCGGGGTCGGTGGAGGGCGCTACGAGGATTTCCCCTGGTTCCAGATGGGCGCCAACGGGGTCCAGGATCACCCGCGCCGGGGCTGTGATGACGCCTGCCGACGCCGGACTGCCGGACAGAGTGCCCGGGGCACCTGCGGTTCCGCCAGCCGTAGCGGTGGCTTCGGGTTCTGTTCCGTCTGAGAGCAATACCCGCGGAATATGCCGACGTCGCAGTTCCTGCGCATAGTCCGCGCGGCGATCTTCCACGAGTTGGTGGAGCTTGTTGCCGGCCAGGGCAGTCTCTACTTCGTTGAGGTCCAGGAAGAAGATATCCTCGGCGCGCTCAATCCGCCCTGCCTCTGCCAGTTCTGCTCCTACCAGCGATAGTTGTTCCCGTGCCGAAGCCAAGCCGAGGACGAGGTTGTATTTGGGCAACTCCCTCATTCCGGCAAACCTGCGCGTGCGGTCCAAGGCTGTTCGCACCAGCTTGGCGTGGAGCGGACTTCTGGCCCTTGCCCGCGCAACCAACCTGGCAACCTGTTCATCTGCCTCCCGAACAGCTTTTCTGAACTGCTGGTCGGGTGCGTCCGCAGTGTGCTCGAGCCGCAGATAGTTGACCACGACGCCGAGTATGTGGGTGGGGTCGTCCGACCATCGGGGCATGCCGAGGTCGATCTCTGCCACTGCTCTATGCCCATAGGTGCGCAGGAAAGCTTCAAGCCCGGCTTGGGCAACTGCTGGAAGTTTCTTGTCCTTGAACTGCCGAACGAGTTCCTCAAGTGTGGGATAACTCAGGAAGGCCAGGGCCTCCGGGTCATCCCTGATTTCCTTTGCAAGCTGCCACAGTGCAAGGTCCATCTCCGTAGTGACATTGTTGGGCAGCCCACGAATCACTGTTTGCAGCTGGTCCAAGGGCGCTTGCTCGCCCAGCATTTTCCGGACGAGTCCCAGCATCGCAAAGCCCAGAACGGGAAGGGGCAGGACTTGGGGAACCGTTGCGAATACTTCCTCCCCCAGGATTCTCTGTACGTGGGCGATTCGCTGAAGGGCGGTGATGCCCTCCGGCACTTGAAGGGCCTGATGGAGTTCTGCCTCCAGCTGCTCTTGGCGCTTCATTGCGGCATCGGGACGGAAAAGAGCCCGGATCGCCGACTCTGGAACACGGTATTTAGCCGCAACGGGCGCAACGTGCCGGATGAGCCTTATAGGAGTTTTGATGGTGACGGAGAACCGCGGGTCATCGAAAAGCCCACGAATCACCGCAGCAGAACGGGCCTCCATGATGTCAAAGATGCGCGGCACAATGGCCCGGCCCACCTTGCTGCGCAGCACGGATGTGAAGTCGAAGAAGATCCTCTGCCCGGCCTCACAGTAGGGCGATGGTCCTGAGCGTGGATCTGGGACATCGAAGGCAGCCCTGCGGGCAACGCTGGAGGCTATCAGGCGGATACCCGCCAGACCCATGGGCGTCAGAGGCCTGGTGAGGCCTTGGGCGAGACTGAAGTTCAGGAATGCGTGCTCACCGGGAGTCGCCGACACTCGCGAGGTCAGCGGATAGAGGGTAGTAATGGGTCTTGCCTGTGTGAGCCACAGTTTTCCGGAAGAATCGATCGCCCATTCTGTATCCTGCGGCGCTCCATAGTGGGCCTCGACGCGCCCGCCCAAGTCGGCCAGGGCCCGGATCTGGTCATCGCTGAGGCACGGCTGCACGGAGTGGTTTTCGAGTGCTTCAGCACCACCCGCTCGCTCAATTCGTTCAGTGCCACCGCCAGCCAGCGATCGGATCTCTACCTGTCTGTCGCCGAGGGTCCGTTTCAGGATGGAGTTGCTCTGCATATCAACTACGTACTGATCGGGATTAACGGCGCCTGACACCACGGCTTCGCCCAGACCGGGGCTGGCATCGATCACAGCTTCACGGCGCCGCCCCGTGACAGGGTTGGCCGTGAACATCACCCCGGCCGTCGCGGAATCCACCATTTCCTGGACAACGACCGCCAGCGTCACTGTGGAATGATCTATCCCATTGGTTGTCCGATAGCTCACGGCCCGGTCCGTCCAGAGCGATGCCCAACAGCGGCTTACGGCATCCAGGACTGCGTCTGCTCCCACCACGTTCAGGAAAGTGTCCTGCTGTCCGGCAAAACTGGCGAAGGCCAGGTCCTCGGCCGTGGCTGAGGACCTCACTGCGACGGGGGCAGCGTCTCCCAACTTCCGATACGCCGCCCGTACCGCCTCTGCGACGTCGGTGGGAACTCCGGCGTCGAGCACCAAGGACCTGGCCCGGGCGGCCAGCCTGTTCAGTTCGTCAAGGTCAGAAGCTTCGGCGTCCTGCAGAAGGGCAAAGATGTCCTCCATACCAATCGCTGAGAGGGCGTACCGGTAGGCGGACGTTGTCAGGCAAAAGCCTGGCGGCACCGGCAGGCGGGCGGCACTCAACTCGCCGAGGTTGGCGGCCTTGCCACCTACCTCGGGGAGCATGTCCGCCCGGATGTCCGCAATGTCCCGAATGAAGACCGGGCCACTTACATCCGCACTGTTTTCCTGCCTATGCTTCCCAGGCTCCCGGTTATCCATGGACGGTGCGCGCCAGCGGCCTAAGCCGCACCGAGCATGGGTCCGAATTTGGGCCGGTCTGCCAGCC
The DNA here is from genome assembly GCF_056394745.1 of Paenarthrobacter sp. 10N417. Classification (NCBI taxonomy): domain Bacteria; kingdom Bacillati; phylum Actinomycetota; class Actinomycetes; order Micrococcales; family Micrococcaceae; genus Paenarthrobacter; species Paenarthrobacter sp. 10N417. The sequence goes on along the minus strand of NZ_JBFTIL010000005.1, from coordinate 241,624 downwards.
GCGGGTCCTCCCGGTCCGGAACCACGAGGACCGGTCCCTTGGCGTGATGCAGGACGCCGTCGGAAGTGGAACCAAGGAGCATGCCTGCGAAACCACCACGGCCCCGTGTACCCAGGACAACCAGCTCCACGCCCCGGCTGGCCTCAACCAGGACGTCAACAGGTGAGCCGTCCCTCAGGTCGGTTTCCACAGTCAACTGCGGGAAATGGCTGCGGAGCCAGGCGACGCCTGCATCCAGCTGGACTTTGATGTCCGCGAACAGGGCATCGCGGTCCAAAGGTGCGGGCACCCAGGCCAAGGAGCCGCTGTATTGCGGCACGGCACAAATGACGCGGAGCTTGGCCCCCATCCGCTGGGCTTGTTCGGCTGCCTCAAGGACAGCGACGCGCGCCTGCTCTGAACCGTCCACACCCACGGCGACGACGTTTTCCACCGTGCGTGGCCCGGCCTTGGCGTGCTCAGCCTTAATGTGCTTGTCCTCGGTGTTCTCGCCCAAACGGTCCGCACAGTAGAGCGGGACCGTTACGGTGGGGCATTTTGCGTGAGCCGGCAAGGCGCTGCTGACCGAGCCCAGGAGACGCCCAACGAAGCCGCCACGGCCACGGCTGCCGAACACCAGGAGCGCGGCGTTTGCAGACAAGTCCAGGAGGACCCCTGCGGCATCGCCGTTCTCCACCGAAGCATCGACGTCGAGGTTGTTCTTCGAGACCTTATCCATGGCCTGCTTGACGATTGCTTCCGCGCCCTCGCGGATCACGGAATCGTCCACAGTGGCGTACCCGCCGTCGAGGCCGGATGCCGCGAAGATGGGCACCGAATAAGCCGTGACTATATGCAGGGGAAGTTGGCGCCGTTCCGCCTCACGCGCGGCCCACACAAGGGCGCATTGACCATGCTCGGATCCGTCCACTCCGACGACGATTCCACCAGGCGCCACTGCCTGCTCCTCGCCGTCCCGTGGTTCTTCAACGTGTCTGCCGTGCTGGTCCATTGGGGCCCGCCTCTCCACCTACTGCTTGATGTTCCGGCCATTCTGCCAGAGGTTCTCCGTACCGGTGTCCCCTTGCTGGCGTGCAACCAATAGCCGAGGCCGAAGAAACCCGCTGGGGTTCTCCTTCCAATGCCCACTATTCTCGGTTGGCAATGCCGAATCAAGGCGACTATGGGCTATGTGGATAACGGTCCGGGCTCGGTTTTCGGCACGCTCACCGCCCTCCAGGTTGCGCTGCGGATGAACATCCAAAACACGCTGCCGCCGAGGCTATCCATGGCAGAAAAAGTTCGGTAGTGTTCGAGTCACCGAATGGCCGGCAAAAGTGTCCCAGGACACAATCCGGCCATTTATTTGCGGCCGCTTGGGGAACACGGACGCGATCCCACGCGCTGCCGAAAGGCACACACGTCAAGGAGGAACCCAAGCAGTGTCACTCACTCCTGATTCCGTCACGGAACGGACTACCACCGTGGTGATCGGTACCGGCCTGTCCGGTTTGGCTGTTGCCAGCGAGCTCAGCCGCTATGGCGTAGGTTCCATCGTGCTGGATGGCTTTGGTACTTTGTCCACCACCGGACCATCGGTCCATACGGGAATGCTCCAGCGCTGCGACGCAGCGGACCCCGCGGCAATGCAGGAACGCAACGAGATCCTGCGCCACTTGCGCAACTACGCCGCAAGCCATCACCTGGATGTCCGCACCACCACACGCGCTGTTCGTCTGGACTTCCTGGGCGGCGACTCGTCCCAGCAGCTTGGATATGGACTCGCAGCAAGCCTGAACACGGCCAGCCAGAGGGCTGGGCTGGGCGTTTACGGCCCGCTTGAATCCACCCCACGGCAATGGGCCGTGCATACAGCCACAGGAGTTCTTCTGGCCGACCACATCGTGGTGACGCGCTGCGCCCAGAGCCAACTGCGCCGAATGCTTACGGACTTGGGAATCGCCATAGGCCAGAACCTCGTGGCAGCCATGCGTGCCGTGGGAATGCACTTGGTAGGCGTGGGGGAACTCATTACACCCACGCCCAAGGAAGTACTCCGGCAAGCCAAGGCAGTAGGGCAAGCAATCTCAGCCAAGGTGGCTCTACCAGCTTCGCCGGGCATCGCCCTGGCTTAGAAACGAACAAAAGTTAACTCAGAAGGCCGGTGCCTCCGAAGACGTTAGTCCTCGAAGGCGCCGGCCTTTTGAGTTGGAGCGTGAAGCTTAGGCGCCAGCGCGTACGTACGTGATGGGGCCGGTTGCGGTGAGCCAGCTGATCGGGTGGATGCCCGTCTGGTTGCCGTTGATGCCACCGCTGATGGCCTGGCCGTTGCCGATGTAGATGGCTACGTGGCCGGACTGGACGATCATGTCACCGGGCTGGGGGTCGCTGACAACCTTGCCGTAGTTCAGGAACTGCATGGGTGCGAGGTCGCCAACCGGGATGCCTGCGGAGCCGAGGGCCCGTTCCACCATGGCGGTGCAATCCTGCATGATGCCGATCTGGGCGTAAGCCGAGGCAACCATAGCGGCGTTGACGCCACCAACAGCCGGAGCCGCAGCAGCAGGCGCGGCTGCCACCGGAGCGGTAGCCGTAGTAGTTGCGGCGGCCTTGACAGTGGCCGCTGCTGGGGCCTGCTTGGCAACCGGAGCCGGAGCAACGGGTGCCGGCTTTTCAATAACGGGAGCCGCAACGGAAGCAACCGCAGGGCGCTCGAAGTTGATCGTGGCCGTGGAGGCGGCCGTAACAACCTTGGTGGGACCCTCAGTGACGGTCTCGGCGACCGTAGCAGGGCTGGAGTCGCGCTGAACAGGGGTCTCTGCTGCGTGGGCAGCAATGGAGCCTGTCAGGACGAGGCCTGAAGCTGCTGCGATGACAGCGGCTTGGCGACCTGCGCCGGATGCGTTGCTGGCAACAGCCTTGGAGATGGAAATGAACGGATTAGGACGTACGCTGTCCGCCTTACGACGGCCGCGAAGAATGCGTGAAGACATGAAAGAGCCTCTCCCGATGCCTGCGAGGTTAGCTGTCGGATTCGGATGGGAGTCACCCGGCCACTATCCCCCGCTGTGCAGCGGAAGCTTCGTGACTTCACCCCAAGGCGCGCTCTGAAAGCGGGCCAAAATGGGTTCCCCGTCTCTGCCGTAGGTTTGTCTGCGAACGGATTCCGGACTGTGGCAGAGCTAGGCAATCAGCCCGGAAATGCCCGTTACGTGGAACAGGCACAAGTACAACCGTACGGGAAGATCACTTCAAAGTCACATTTACGTAACGAGCAGTTCGTTTTTGGCGTGTCGCAGTGACCGTTTCGAGATCTTCGCAAGTATGTAGAAAACCCCGTTATTCCGCGGAATTTTCGTCATCCGGCTCGTTCGGAGCCGCCAGCTTCTTCCGGGCTGTAACAGCGAGGAAGATCACGAGACCGATTGCCACGACGGCGAGGCCAACAATGCTCCAGGGGAAGGGTTGGGAAACTGCCGGAGCGGGCTCACTATTTTCGGTACCGGGCGCTGCCGTCCCCGCCGTCGGAACAGCCGCCGAAGCCGATGGGGAGGCGCCTGCTGAGCCGCTCGCCGTCGTCGTGCTTGTTCCGGAAACAGTGAACTTGAAGGTTCCCTCAATCGGGTGGGAGTCTGAACTGACCACGCGCCACACCACCGTGTATTCGCCAGCCGGAGCGCCCGGACGCAGCTTCTGGACAGCCATGTTGTCGATGATCTCCACTGCGCCATCTGCCCAGTTTTCGCCCCCAGCGGTGACAGTTACGCCCGAACCGATGGCCAGTGGCCGGTTGTTGAACGTGATCGACACCGACGCCGGCACTTCAGCTACCCGCGCACCGTTGGCCGGAGTTGTTGATTCGGCGACGTCGTGCGCGGAGGCCGGAGCGGCGCCCAGCAGCAACGCGGAAGCGAACGCAATAGCGGCTACGACGGCGGCCAGAAGCGGGCGGATGGTACGCATGGGGCGGTTTCTCCTAGTGTTGGCTTCCTTACAGACTAGGCGAATCGTCCCGGCACCCCGCATCGGCGGGCATAGGATTTGAGAGCAAACTCCCCCGATCCCCGGAGACCTTCATGCTGAAACAAGGTTCTGCAATCGACCGCTACTTCAAAATCTCCGAGCGCCGGTCCACCTACTCGCGGGAAATACGTGGCGGCTTCGCGACCTTCTTCGCCATGAGCTACATCGTGGTGCTGAATCCGCTGATCCTCTCCGGGGCAGACTCGAGCGGAGCATCTCTTGGCTTCACGGCCGTAGCGGCAACGACTGCATTCGTGGCGGGCATCCTGACCATCCTCATGGGCGCCTGGGCCAAGCACCCCTTCGCGGTGGCAACCGGGCTGGGAGTGAACGCGTTCGTGGCCGTGACCGTTGCCTCCCACCCCGGGCTGACGTGGCCGGACATGATGGGGCTGGTGGTGCTTTCGGGTGTCACCATGCTCATCCTGGTACTCACCGGATTCCGCACGGCCGTTTTCAGGGCCGTCCCGGAAGCCCTTAAGACGGCAATCGTAGTGGGCATTGGCCTCTTCATCGCCTTGATCGGCCTTGTGAACGCCGGCTTTGTCCGGCGAATTCCGGATGCCGCAGGCACCACTGTCCCGCTCGGCCTGGGTGTGGAGGGCAAGTTGATGGGTTGGCCGACGTTGGTGTTCGCCGTCGGCCTGATCCTGACCATCGCGTTGGTAGTGCGCAAGGTCCGCGGCGCAATCCTGATCGGCATCGTGGTGTCTACCGCCCTGGCCGCCATCCTCGAGTTCACGCTCCACATTGGTCCCAGCTTCGACGGGAAAAACGTCAACCCGCGTGGCTGGTCCCTGGTGGCCCCCACACTTTCCGAATGGGGCGCTCCGGACCTCTCCCTGATCGGCAAAGCCAACCCCTTTGGGGCCTTTGAACACCTCGGATTTGTGGCTGCTGCGCTGTTGGCGTTCGTGATCCTCCTCAGCATCTTCTTCGACGCCATGGGCACCATGGTGGGCCTGGCCAACGAGGCCGGAACCGTGGACGAGCACGGCAACATTCCCAACGTGGACCGCGTCCTGCAGGTTGATGCCCTGGGCGCAATCGTTGGTGGCGGCGCGTCCGTTTCGTCCAACCAGATCTTCGTTGAGTCGGGCGCGGGCATTGGCGAAGGTGCCCGCACCGGTCTGGCCTCCATTGTCACGGGCCTGCTCTTCCTGGTGGCCATGTTCTTCACGCCGCTCATCAACCTGGTCCCGTTCGAAGCCGTTGCACCTGCGCTGGTGGTTGTGGGCTTCATGATGGTGTCCCAGGTTGGCAAGATCGACTGGCAGGACTGGGGCGTTGGCATTCCCGCGTTCCTGACCATCGCACTCATGCCGTTCACGTACTCCATTGCCAATGGCCTCGGCGCAGGCTTCATCTCCTACGTCCTGATCCGCACTTTCCAGGGCCGTGCACGTGAAGTCCACCCCTTGATGTGGGCAGTGGCAGCCGCCTTCCTGCTGTTCTTCGGCATCGGAACTGTGGAGGAGTTGTTGGGCGTCAAGTAGCGTTGTCCGGCATTTCAGACACTGGGGCACGCTAAAGCTGTTTTTTGGCACGCAGGTGGGGTGTGCTTAAGGCATGGCCCCAAACACCAGCACCAGCCCCTCCGTAGACGTCCTTCCCACGCCATGGACCGGCCGCTTTGACGGCGACGGCGACGAACATCGCCGCTGGTGGCAGGCCATAGCACCCCTTACTTCCCCTGCCGCTCCTGAAGCCTCTCGTCCCGCCGTCGTGCTGGGTTTCTGCAGCGACGCCGGGGTGCGGCGCAACAAGGGCCGAACCGGTTCCGCAGCGGCTCCGGCTGCCATTCGTTCGGCACTGGCCCCGCTGGCGTTCCACGTGGATCGTGACGTGTTCGACGCCGGGGACGTGGTTGTGGAGGACGACTCACTGGAAGAAGGACAACAGCGCGCCGGACGCGCCATCTCGGAACTGCTCGACGCCGGAAACCTCACCGTGGTGCTGGGCGGCGGCCACGAGACGGCGTTTGCCAGCTACCTGGGCGTGGCCGGATCCAATGCGGTGGGTAGCGGAAAGCACTTGGGCGTCCTGAACCTGGATGCCCACTTTGACCTGCGTGATGAGCCCACCCCGAGCTCCGGTACCCCGTTCCTCCAGATGGCCCAGGAAGAACTCGCAGCCGGACGCGAACTGAAGTACGCCGTCGTCGGAATCTCGGAGCCCAACAACACCCGTACGCTCTTTGACACCGCTGACCGCCTGGGCGTGAAGTACTTGCTGGACGAGGACTGTTCCGCGGAACGCGTCGAGACGTTCGTAGCCGACTTCGTGGCTGGAATCGATGTGTTGTACCTGACGATCGACCTGGACGTACTGCCCGCTTCGGTGGCGCCGGGCGTCAGTGCCCCTGCTGCGTACGGGGTGCCGCTGCCCGTGATTAGTGCTATTTGCCGCCAAGTAGCCGCAAGCGGGACGTTGTTGCACGTGGACGTTGCCGAATTGAACCCGGAGTTCGATATTGATGGACGAACCGCGAAAGTGGCAGCACGGCTTGTAAACACGCTGTTGGCGTAGGGCCTGTTCCCAGTCCCTGTCCTGCTTTAACCTGTTGGGTTTAACCTATGGGGAAGGGAAGGACAGCGATGCGCGCAACTCCTCTGCAGGACAAGTGGGCTTGGGTGGCCGGGCCGGTTGCTGTCGCGCTCGGTCTTGCCGCACACGTCATTTCCGGTGGCGGTGCCCCTGCGATGCCCGTCCTGCTGGCGTTCGTTGCCCTCTCTGCCTTGGCCGCACAACTGATTTCCCGCTGGATCCATGGGCCCATCCTGTTGTTGCTGCTCTCCGGCGTGGCCCAGCAACTGCTGTTCTTCGGCTTCGAAGCTTTAGGGGGCTCATTTTCCGGCGTCGGATTCCTTGACCATCTGCACGGGCAGCCCCAGCAGCCTGTGGCCGTTCCTGCGGACAGTCAGCCGGGTTCAGGCGAAGTGCATGCTGCTGACCTGATGCTTTACACCCACGCAGCCGCCGCCATTCTCACTCTGCTGGTCGCCGCGGGAGTTTCCAGGCTGGCCCGGCGGGGACGTCACCAAGGGCAACGTTCCGTAGCTTTTCGGTAATCCTGGGAAAAGCAACGTAGTCCCCCGAAAGCCAACGTAGCCCTGCGAAAGCCGGGGCAATGAACTTTGATCGGCCCGGGTTCGGGCGCCTAGTGTCGTTTGCACGTGGTGTACCCGAGAGGCCAGGGAGCTGCCTGCAAAGCAGCGCACGCGGGTTCGAATCCCGCCACCACGTCTGATGGGGTCAGGTCTGCCGCACCAGCACCGGTACCCCTCCGCCGAGATGGCACTTAAGCACAATGTTTGGCCCAAACATTGGGCTTAAGTGCCATCTCGCGGGGTCGAAAGAGCTTACTGGGCTGCGTCGAACCCGTCCAGGAGCCGACGCGATGCCGTCGTCATGTGCGAGCGCATGGACAGGGAAACCGCTGAAGCGTCCCTGGCCACGAGGGCTTCGTAAATTGCGGTGTGCTCATGCAGCGCCGCTTCAGCATGGCCTTCATCGGTCAACGCCCTGTCGACCCAGATCCGCAGTAGCGAGCGGATGCTCTGCAAGAGCTCTTCGAGGACCGTGTTCCCGGAGGCGTGGGCGATTTCACGGTGGAACAAGGCATCGGCCTCAACGAAAGCTGTGAGGTTGTCCAGGTTCTTTTCCATGGCGTCGAGGTTGGCGCGCATACGGCCCAAGGCCTCATCCGTGACTCGGAGCGCCGCTAGTTCCACAGCCTGAACCTCCAGCCCGCTGCGCAATTCGACCAGCTCGCGGGTCCTGGGCTCACCAAGCATGAGCCCCCAACTGAGCGTACGAGGCAAGAGTTCGGAGACGCCGTCGCGCAGGTATGTTCCCGAGCCCGGGCGGACTATCACAATGCCCAGGATCTCCAGCGCGGCCAGTGCCTCGCGAACAGCTGAACGACCGACACCGAGGGAGGCAGCTAATTGGCGCTCGGCGGGTAGTCGCGTACCGGGCGCGATGTCGCCGCTGGTGAAGTAGGCGAGCAGCCGCTCAGCTACTTCGGAGACAACGGAGCCTTGCTCCATGGGGGCAAGGGCTGCCGTCATATGGGCCGCTGCTGCGGCGGAGTTCGCTGACACCTTCACAGCGTAGCAACCGGATGACCAATTGATCCCGGGGGCGAAATGACTTCAAAAAGTTTAACTCGTCAACCGGTTGACCAATTTAGAATCCAGTCCTATGGTTTAAATCACAAGCTTCGCTATCGCCGGCCCCTACCCGGCAAGGACACGAGTCAACCCAGCGCATCCAATGCAGGATCCGCAGGGATACCAACATCTAGGAGTCAACGTGGACACCACACAATCGGTGGTCGAAAAATCCGCAATCAAGAAGGTGGCTATCCGGCTGGTGCCGTTCGTCGCCCTGATGTTCTTCATCAACTACCTGGACCGCACGGCCATCTCGTTCGCCGGCCCCAACGGCATGAACAACGACCTGGCTCTCTCGGCGGCCCAATTCGGCTTCGCCTCCGGAGTCTTCTTTATCGGCTACATCCTTCTTGAAGTCCCCAGCAACCTGGCCCTTCACAAGTTCGGCGCCCGCCGCTGGCTTGCCCGCATCATGGTCAGCTGGGGCATCGTTTCCCTGCTCTTCACCTGGGTAGGAAACGTGGACCAGCTTTACATCCTGCGCTTCATCCTCGGCGTGGCAGAAGCCGGATTCTTTCCGGGCGCCATCCTCTTCCTGAGCCTTTGGGTTCCTTCCAAGCACCGCAGCAAGATCCTTGCCCTCTTCTACTTGGCCCAGCCCCTCACCACTGTGATCGGCGCCCCGCTTGCAGGCGCCTTGATCCAGCAGCACGGCGTGTTCTTCGGCCTTGAGGGCTGGCGCTTTATGTTCTTCGGCGTCGCCATCCCCGCGATCCTCATCGGCATCATCGCCTGGTTCTACCTGGCCGACTCCCCCGCCAAGGCCAAGTGGCTGACGTCCGAGGAAAAGACCTGGCTGACCAGCGCCCTTGAAAAGGAAAAGAAGGAAACCACGGCCAGCAACAAGCACGTCAGCGTCCGCACCGTTTTCGGCAACGGCCGGGTCTGGATGCTTTCCCTGATCTACTTCGGTTTCATCTACGGCCTGTACGCCCTGGGCTTCTTCCTGCCGACCATCATCGCCGGCTTCGAAGGCCTCTACGGCACCAAGTTCGATGTCTTCCAAAAGGGCCTGATCACGGCCATCCCATACCTGCCGGCTGCTTTCGCACTGTACTTCTGGTCCAAGGACGCCACCAAGCGTGGCGTGCGGACCTGGCACATTGCACTCCCCGCGCTCATTGGCGGCGTCAGCATCCCGCTGGCACTCTTCGCTGGGTCCCCGGCTGCAACCATCGCCGTCATCACCATCACGGCCATGTCGATCTTTGCAGCGCTGCCCAACTTCTGGACCGTGCCAACACAGTTCCTCACCGGTGCAGCAGCTGCAGCGGGCATCGCGCTCATCAACACGGTGGGCAACCTGGCAGGCTTCAGCGCCGGCTACATCACTGGCTGGCTCAAGGACCTGACAGGCGGCTACACGGTTCCCATGTTCGTCGTCGGCGGCTTCATGTTGCTCTCCTCGATTCTCATGGTCACCCTCAGCCGGCAGCGCAAGGCTTCTGAGGGCATCCCCGCTGAGGCCCTGGACCCCCAAGGCGCCGGACACCACGCCGAGCCGTAACCCTCCCCCTTCCATCCAAAGCTCCAGGAGCCCCGCATGACCCGCTTGTTCAATGAGCCCGCAGCCTTCGCTGACGAGATGATCGAAGGATTCGTCGCCTCGCACGGCCGCTGGGTACGGCGCGTCTCCGGCGGCGTCGCCCGCAGCACCCGCAGCACTCCCGGCACCGTCGCGTTGGTCATCGGGGGCGGATCCGGCCACTACCCGGCCTTCGCAGGTCTGGTTGGCCAAGGCCTGGCACACGGCGCCGCGATGGGAAACCTTTTCGCTTCCCCGTCTTCGCAGCAGGTCTACAACGTAGCCAAGGCCGCGGACAACGGCGGCGGCGTGCTCCTGGGCTACGGCAACTACGCCGGCGATGTCCTCCACTTCACCCAGGCACAGGACAAACTCCGCGCCGAAGGCATTAATTGCCGCAGCATCGCCGTCACCGACGACATCTCCTCCGCTCCCCTGGCCGAAAAACACAAGCGCCGCGGCATCGCCGGCGACCTCACCGTTTTCAAGGTGGCCGCGGCCGCAGCTGAGGCCGGCCATGACATGGACCGCGTCATCGAGATCGCCGAGCGCGCCAATGACCGCACCCGCTCGTTCGGCGTCGCGTTCACGGGCTGCACGCTGCCCGGCGCGGACCACCCGCTCTTCACCGTCCCGGCAGGACGCATGGCAGTGGGCATGGGCATCCACGGCGAACCCGGGATCGGCGAAACAGACATCCCGACGGCGGACCAGCTCGCCGAACTGCTGGTCAAGGACCTCCTCACCGAGGTCCCCGACGGCCTCACCGTGCAGGGCGCACGGGTGGTGCCGATCCTCAACGGACTCGGCAGCGTTAAATACGAGGAACTCTTCGTGGTCTACCGTCGCGTCGCACAGTTGCTTGCCGAAGCAGGCATCGAAGCAGTTGACCCACAGGTAGGCGAACTCGTTACCAGCTTCGACATGGCCGGCACCTCCCTGACGCTCTTCTGGCTGGATTCCGAACTTGAGGAACTCTGGCTCGCTCCCGCTGACGCCCCGGCCTACCGCCGTGGCGCAGTGAGAGCCCACGCGCTCGACGCCGATGAACTCGCCGCGGGTAACGACGAGGCGGAGCGTTCCATCCCAGTTGCCTCCGAGGAGTCCCGTGTTGCGGCAGCCCGTGTCCTTGCGGCACTTGGCGCCGCGAAGGCTGCAGTCGATGCGAACGTGGACGAACTGGGAAGGATCGATGCGATCGCAGGCGACGGCGACCACGGCATCGGCATGGAACGCGGAGTCCGCGCCGCCGTCGAGGCCGCGGCAGACGCCGTCGAACTTGGTGCCGGTGCCGGAACGGTTCTGAACCTGGCCGGTGATGCCTGGGCTGACAAGGCCGGCGGTACGTCCGGAGCCCTCTGGGGCATGGCGCTGCGGGCCGTCGGGGATGCCTTGGGTGACGTCAACGCGCCCGACGCCGGTGCTGTCGCCACCGGTGTGACCGATGCCGCCGCCGCGATCATGAACTTCGGCAAAGCCAAAGTGGGCGACAAAACCATGGTTGACGTCCTAGTACCGTTCCGCGACTCACTGTCTGCCGGCGTCGAGGGCGGAAGCTCCCTCCCCGAGGCATGGGGAACCGCCGCAGCCACAGCCCAGCAAGCAGCCGAGGCCACCGCGCAACTGCTGCCTCTGATGGGCCGGGCCCGCCCACACGCAGAAAAGAGCCTCGGAACCCCCGATGCCGGTGCCATTTCCCTGGCACTGATCGTCCGGGCCATCCACAAGACTTTCGCGGAAACCAAAACCGCAGAGAACACCCCAGTTAAGGAGAACGCATGAGCGCCAGACTGCGCCTGGTCATCGGATCGGACGACGCCGGATTCGAATACAAGGAAGCCCTGAAGGCCGACCTTGAGGCCAATGAACTGGTGGAGTCCGTCACGGACGTCGGAGTGGACGCTACAAGCCACACTCCCTATCCGTCGGTGGCCATCGCTGCGGCTGAACTGATCGCCGCCGGCAACGCGGACCGCGCACTGTTGGTTTGCGGCACCGGCCTCGGCGTCGCGATCGCTGCGAACAAGGTGCCCGGCATCCGGGCGGTCACCGCCCACGATTCCTTCTCCGTGGAACGCTCGGTCCTGTCCAACAACGCCCAGGTCCTGACCTTCGGCCAGCGCGTGGTCGGGCTGGAACTGGCCCGCCGCCTGGCCAAGGAATGGCTCACCTACACCTTTGACGAAGCTTCCGCCTCGGCCGAAAAAGTCACCCTGATTAAGGACTACGAAGGTGTCACTTCCTGCTAAGCCCTCTTCCGTCCGTCCAAGGGCAGTGATCGGCGTGAGCCTGAAGATGTACTTCGGCTATCAGCGCTCCATCGACTACTGCCGGGACGTTGCCACCATTGCGTTCAAGCACGCGGCGGTGGTCAGCGGGGACATCGAGGTGTTCGTGCTGCCGGGCCTGCCGGCGTTACCTGAGGGCGCCCGGATCCTGGGCGCGGCTGGCGTTGGCACCGGCGCGCAGGACATCTTCTGGGAAGATGAAGGTGCCTACACCGGCGAAGTCGGCGGCAAGACCGTTGCTGAGATCGGCGGCCGGTACGTCGAGGTAGGCCACGCCGAACGTCGGCGGATCTTCGGCGAAGACGATCGGGTCATCGGCCTCAAAACCGCCGCAGCCTACCGCAACGGTCTGACCCCTGTGCTCTGTGTTGGCGAACTCAACGCAGGATCGCCGGAGGAAGCCATCGCCCACTGCAGCGCGGAGATCGACGCAGCCCTCAACGGCGCCGGGTCTCTGGGCCGCACCACCAGGACCATCGTGGCCTACGAGCCGCAATGGGCCATCGGCGCACCGGAGCCTGCCAGGCCCACCTACATCAGTGCAGTGGTCCGTGGTTTGGACGAGCACCTGCGTTCACTGCCGGGCCAGGAAGACAGCCGGGTCATCTACGGCGGCAGCGCCGGACCGGGCCTGATCACCGAACTGGACACCGCCGTCGCGGGCTTGTTCCTGGGCCGCTTTGCCCACGATCCTCAAGCGCTCAAGACCATCCTGGACGAGACAGCGGCACGCCTTGCTACGGAAAAGAAGGTGGCGGCATGAGCAGGATTGGCCAGAGCAGGATCGGTTTAAGCAGCTACGCGTTCTTCTGGCAGCTCTCAGACCAGGTCAGCGAACCCCTGAGTATCCATGACGCGCTGAAGAAGGCCGCAAACCTCGGCGTGGACCTCTTCCAGATCTGCGACTACGCGCCGCTGGAAGACATGAACGACGGCGACCTCGCCGCCCTCCGCCGCACGGCAGACGATCTGGGGATCACGCTGGAAGTCGGGACCAAGGGGATCCGCCCGGAGCATCTGCGGAAGTTCCTGCACTTCGCAGGCATCCTGGGCTCAGACCTGCTGCGGACCATGTTCAATGTTCCCGGCCATACGCCGGGCGCTGACGAGGTCGTAGAAACCTTCGAAGAAGTCCTGCCCGAGTTTGAAGCAGCCGGGGTACGGATCGCGATCGAGACCTATGAACAGGTCCCCACGGAACGGATCCTGGACGTCGTCCGTCGCGTCAACAGCACCTTCCTCGGCATTTGCAGCGACCCCGCCAACACCGTCGCGGCACTGGAGATGCCGCGCGAGGTGATTGACGCCGTCGAGCCTTATGTCCTGAATATGCACATCAAAGACTTTGCGTTCAGTCGCAAGCAGGGGTGGGTCGGGTTCACATACTCGGGCGCACCCCTGGGCGAGGGTCTTCTGGACTACGACTACATGGTCAAGAAGATCCGGCCCAAAGAAAGAAACATCAACCAGATCGTCGAACACTGGCTGCCGTGGCAGGACTCCGAAGCGGAAACGATCCGCCTCGAAAACCAGTGGACCCAACAAAGCCTCGATTTCCTAAGGAGCAAGTGAAATGTCAGCAGAACAATTGACGGTCGCCGTTGTCGGAGCCGGTGGCAAGATGGGGATGCGCGTTTCCCGGAACCTCCAGAAGTCCAGCCACAACGTCTTCTACAGCGAGAACTCCCCCGCCGGCCAGGAACGCGTCCGCGCCGAAGGCCGCGACATCACCAGCACCGACGACGCCGTTAAGACCGCCGACGTGGTGATCCTCGCCGTCCCGGACACCGTTCTTGGCATCGTCTCCGAGGGCGTCGTACCGCAGATGAAGTCCGGCGCGATCCTCCTCACGCTTGACCCGGCCGCCGCCTACGCCGGCCTGCTGGCCAAGCGCGACGACGTAGTCCAGGCCGTTGCGCACCCGTGCCACCCGTCGGTGTTCCTGGAGCGCACCACCAAGGAAGAATGGGCCGATACCTTCGGCGGCCAGGGCGCCCCGCAGAACGTTGTTTCCGCGATCGATGAGGACGCCCCCGCAGCCACCCGCGACGTAGCCGAAGCAGTCATCCGCACCATCTACGCGCCCGTGATCGACGTCCACTGGGTCACCGTCAAGCAGCTCGCCATCCTGGAACCCACCCTCGTGGAAACAGTGGCCTGCATGATCGGCACCCTGCTCAACGAAGCACTCCACGAGACCGTCCACACCGCTGGCGTCCCCGAGGAAGCCGCCAAGGCCATGCTGTTCGGCCACGTACAAATCGCGCTCACCAATGCCCTGCGCGGATCCAACCCGTTCTCCGAAGCCTGCGAAATCGCCATTCAGTACGGCAAGGACACCATCATCAAGGACGACTGGAAGAAAATCTTCGACGACTCCGAACTCGACGGCGTCATCGCCAAGATGCTCAAGCTGGACGCTGTGAAGCGGTAGTTCGCTCGTCACCGGCCAACGGACAATTCACCCCCGCATGCGTGGGTGAATTGTCCGTTGGAGGGTGACCATTGGGGCTTTACCCCCGGCCCCGCGCCAGCGATCATGAAATGAGGCGCATGGACTTTGCCGACCGCAGCAGCACGGCCGCTCCTTTGCGCAGCGGAGGCGCAGCGACATGGCACCAATTACGGAGCCGGCGGACGGATTCCTGACCGACTACTACGAGCACGTCACGGACGACGACGTCCGCAGCTACACGCCCGAAACCTTGTTGGAACGGGCACGCTATCACCGCTCGTTAGCGGAACGCCGTGAACCTGGACAAGCAGTCATCGGCGTCCTGAACGAAACAGATACCAGCTTGGTGGCAATTGTCTCGGATGACATGCCCTACCTGGTTCCCTCCGTAACAGCGGAGATCGCTCGTGACACCGCTTCCATCCGGCTTTTGGTGCACCCCACTTTCAGCGTCACGCGGGACCCGGCCACCCACCGCCTGACGGGTATCCACAGGGGACCTCACCGCTCGGGGCTGCCCACCGGCGTCGAACGTTCCGAGGAGCATGGGCATGCGACGGCGGCACCTGTCCCTTCGCCGGACGAGCACGACGCCGGACCGCTCACCGAGGCGTGGATAGCGATCGAGATCCCCCGGATTCCGGACAACGCGAGCGCCGAGCTCCTGGTGGGCCGGCTGAACAAGGTCCTGGGTGATGTCCGGGCCGCGGCCGAGGACGCCGATGCCATCCATGAGGAACTCGTGCATGAAATCGGTGCGCTGGACGGGCCTGCCGCAAAGGACCGGACGGCGCGCGAAGCCCAGGAGCTGTTGCGTTGGCTGGACGACGGGAACTTTGTGTTCCTGGGATTTCGCGGGCGCCGCGGGCTCGGCCTCCTCCGTGATCCGGCCACTCCCGAGGCGCCGGGCGATGTTCCTGACAACGTGCCCGTTCTTACCCTCACCAAGTCCACGCTTCGCTCAACGGTCCTTCGCCGTGCCTACCTCGACGAGATCAGCCTTGCCGCAGTGGACGCGAACGGGACAAACACCAGCCGGTGCACTTTTGTTGGCCTCTTCTCCCCCAGTTCAACAGCTCGCTCGGCCCAGCAGATCCCGGTCATCCGGGACACAGTGGAAGAAGTGCTGCGGGCCTTCGGCTACCCGGCGTCGTCGCATCACGCTAAGGAGCTCCTTGCGGTGTTGGAGGCGTATCCGCGGGACGAACTGTTCCACATTGATGCTGAGCAGCTGGCCATCCGTGCGCGCGAGATCCTGCGACTCCAGGAACGCCATAGCACCCGGCTCTTTCTTCGTCCGGACTCCTTCGGCCGGTTCATGACAGCACTGGTTTTCCTCCCGAGGTACCGGTACAGCACAGCCGTCAGGCTCAACATCGAGCGTGAGCTGCGCGAGGCTTTCGGCTCCGACGCCATCGAGTTCGAGCTTCGGTTAGGCGAATCCGCCATGGCTCGCGTGTTCTTCCGGATCCTTTTGCCACAGGACCCCTCCCGGCACGACTCGCACGGCGGCGCGCCGGCGGTGATGGACGCAGCGGCCCTCGAGCAGAGGATCATCGCCGCTACGAGGTCCTGGGCGCAAGGCCTCGACGAGGCGCTCCAAACGAGGTACCCGCGGGAGGAGGCGGCCCGGTTGTCCAAGCAATGGGCAACTGCGTTTCCGGCTAGCTACAAGGCCGATTATGAGGTGGAGGATGCCGTTGAGGACATTGCCAGCTTCGAAAGCTTTCCGGAAGCTTCCCCAGAGCCGGGATCTGCAGGCGAAGCAGATCCCCTCCTCACCGTTTACCAACGTCCCGGCACGGCAGTCCTCACCGAGGACGCCCGGATCCGCCTTTACCTAACGCGCCCACAGAGCCTTACCGAGATCCTTCCCTTCTTCCATAACCTTGGCTTGAAGGTCCTGGACCAGCGGCCCTTCGACGTTCAGCGTGCCGACGGCCGGCAGTTCTTCCTCTACGACCTCGGGCTGAAGTATCCGCGCGGCGTGAATCCTGTGGCCACAGGCGAGCTGCTGGCAGGCGCGTTCTGTGCCGCGATGCGCGGTGACGCGGAGTCCGACGCTTTGGACGCCCTGGTCATCAAGGAGGGCATCGACTGGCGGCGGGTCGCCATCCTGCGCGCCTACGCCAAGTACCTCCGTCAGTTGGGGAGCACCAACTCTTATGGCTTCATCGCGGACACACTCCGCGGCAATGCCATGGCAACCCATGCGCTGCTGGAATTGTTCGAAGCGAAGTTCAATCCTGACCGCTTCGCACCGGACTTGTTTGATCCGGAACTCGTCAATTCCGGCCATGGGGAGCAGGGACTCCCCTTGGGCGATGTGTTCGAAGAGGGCAGCAGCGAACTGAGCCACCGGACGCAGACCGTCCATACAGCCCGAACGAACCTGATGGAAGCCATCGACGCCGTCCCTGTCCTGGACGCCGACAGGTTGCTGCGTTCCTTGGCGAGCCTGGTGGACGCCACGCTCCGCACGAACTTCTATCTCAACAAGCCCTTCATCAGCTTCAAACTCAACCCCGCCAGCATCCCGGCTGCCCCTGCACCCCGCCCGAAATTCGAGATCTGGGTCTATTCGCCGCGCGTTGAAGGCGTCCATCTGCGCTTCGGTCCAATAGCGCGCGGTGGCCTTCGGTGGTCGGACAGGCGGGAAGACTTCCGCACGGAAATCCTGGGGCTCGTGAAAGCCCAGACCGTCAAGAATGCAGTGATTGTTCCCACCGGAGCCAAGGGCGGATTCTTCCCCAAACGTCTCCCCGATCCGGCAGAGGACCGTGCGGCCTGGCTCGCGGAAGGTCAGGAGAGCTACCGGACGTTCATCCGCGGCTTGCTGGATATCACGGACAACCTGGTGCCGGATCCCGACGGCGGGGGCAGCGGCCGCGTACTCGCGCCGCCACGGGTGGTACGGCACGATGGCGACGACTACTACCTCGTTGTAGCCGCCGATAAGGGAACGGCAACCTTCTCGGACATCGCCAACGCCCTGGCCGCAGAGTACGGGTTCTGGCTGGGTGACGCCTTCGCTTCCGGAGGCTCAGTGGGTTATGACCACAAGCAGATGGGCATCACGGCCCGCGGTGCCTGGGAATCCGTGCGGCATCACTTCAGTGAACTCATGATCGATTGCCGCGCCGAGGATTTCACGGTTGTTGGCATCGGAGACATGAGCGGAGACGTCTTTGGCAACGGCATGCTCCTCTCCCACCACATCAAGCTCGTGGCCGCATTCGATCACCGGCACATCTTCCTGGATCCCACGCCGGACCCTGAGGTCTCCTACGCCGAGCGGGAACGGCTCTTCAAACTGCCACGCTCCTCGTGGGCCGATTATGACCGCACCAAGCTGAGCGAGGGCGGCGGCGTCTTTGCCCGGACGGAAAAATCCATCCTGCTCACGGAACAAGCCAGGCTCGCCTTGGGATTGGATGAAGGCACCGATCCGAATGGGCAGCTGTCCATGAGCCCGCCTGAACTTCTCCGCGCAGTCCTCACTGCCCCGGTGGACCTGGTGTACAACGGCGGAATCGGCACCTATATCAAGGCATCCATGGAGTCCCATGCCGAAGTGGGAGACAAATCAAACGACTCCATCCGGGTTAATGCCACGGAACTGCGCGCGCACATCATTGCCGAGGGCGGCAATCTTGGAGTCACCCAGCGCGGCCGGATTGAAGCAGCTTTGGCCGGCATTCTGGTCAATAGCGATGCGATCGATAATTCAGCCGGCGTGGATTGCTCGGACCATGAAGTGAACATCAAGATCTTCCTGGACCGGATGATCTCCGCAGGCAGGATGTCCGTGGGAGAAAGAACCGGATTCCTGCACTCACTGCAAGACGAGGTTGGACGGCTCGTCCTGAAAACCAACGATGACCAGAACGTCCTGCTCCTCAATGACAAGCAATTGGCCGTGGAATGGAGTCCCAGCTTTGAACGGACCATGGATTGGCTCGAGTCAGTCACAGATCTGGACAGGGAACTCGAATGCCTTCCCAGCAACGCCGAACTTCAGGCACGGGTCCTGACTGGCAAGGGACTAACCACTCCAGAACTCGCCGTGTTGGCGGCTTACGCCAAGATAGAACTCGCCCGCGAACTCACAGAGGGCGGTTTGTCTGATGATCCCTGGTTTTCTCAAACCCTTCGAGGCTACTTCCCCAAGCAAGTCTCAGAGCGGTTCGGTAAACATCTCTCCGCGCATCCCCTGCGCCGGGAGATCGTAGCCACGGTGGTGGCCAACGACATGATCAACATGGGCGGCATAGCCTTCGCTTTTCGCGCGATGGAGGAGACCACGGTTTCTGCCTCCACAGTGGCCCGGGCGTTCGTGGTGATGCGCCGGATCTGGGACTTTGACGCCCTTACCGGCAGCATCGCCCAAGTGCCGCCCACCACGCCCCGTGAGCATGGAGCCGCCGTTGCCCTGGACCTGCGGCGGCTGCTGGACAGGTCCGTCCGCTGGTACGTCACCCATGACTTCCGCGACAAGCCTATTTCCGATGCCTTGGCCAGGCTTGAGCCCCCGATGTCCTTGATGCGGGCGAACCTCACGAGCTTCCTTCATGGAGTTAACCCTGCCCACACCCAGAAACGCCTGGCCCATACAGACTCGGTGGGCCTGCCCCATGATCTGGGTATCAGGGCATCCGAACTCCTGGTCAGCTAYGGATTGCTGGACATCTCCGTTATCGCGGAGGAGCTGCAAGAGCCGGTGGAAGCAGTGGCCGAGGTGTACTTCGCGGTCTTCGAACGAATCTCGGCCATCCCCCTGTTGGAGCACATCACTATGCTCCCGCGGGACACCCACTGGGAGTCGCTGGCACGTGCGGCCTTGCGGGATGACATGTACCTGGTGCTCGCGGATATGACCAAAGCGGTAGTGCGGCACACGCCCCGGATCTCTGGTGCGGTGACTGCCACGGCGTCAGACCCAGTGGAACGAATCATGGACTGGGAACGTGGAAACATCGAACAACTGGCCCGTGTCCAGGAGACCATCAACGAGTCCATCAAGCCAGGTCCGGTGGACATTGCAGCGCTCTCCGTAGCGGTAAAGCTGCTTCGCGCCATGGTCCGGAGATGAGGCGTCGGACACTGATACTGCCGGTCATCTTACATATTTTGGGCCAAACGTCCTATGATTGACGGGTCGCCCTCGCATGCGGCAAGTAATAGGAGGCCCCGAAATGACCGCTGCAATCACTGCAGAACGCGAAATTCGCCTGTCTTTTTCAAAGGCAGACGAGATCCACGACGGACTTGAACGCGCCGTGGATGCTTTGATCAAGAACGCAGCAGCAGATGCCAACTGCGGCATCCTGGTGACCCGGCACGAGCCCGGCACCTACACAGTGGCCCTGGACGAATCCGTTCCCTTCGGCCAGACCCACGAAGTGCTCGCTGCGTAGTAGCGGCTGCTGATTGCCAGCTGCGTAGTAGTAATTGCAGTCGTAGTAGAAAAGCAAAAAGCCGGGGCCCAAGCCCCGACTTTTTGCTTCACTGTGCCTTTTGCTTCACTGTGCCTTTTGCTTCACTGTTCCAGCGGATAGCTAGGCCCGGCGGAGAGTCACGCCGTCGGACTTCATGAACAATTCTTTGCCTTCCTCCGTGACGCCCGGGCCTGAGTGCTCCAGCCACACCACATTTCCGCTGCCGGAGACTTCCTCGATCAGCCCTGCCGCGATCACGTGCGCGTACTTGACTACCTCCACGCGCTCGCCAACCTTGAGTTGCCTCCAGTCCGAAACCGTCACCGAGTGTGCGTTTCGTCTGGAGAGGACTGCTCCACGTGCCTTCATTGAACTTCTACCCCTTTGTGGATGTTCGCTGTTGTGTATTGAGTTGTAACGGTTGACCGTCAAGCCCACGACACCGTTGGCGTGGACGTGACGTACACCATAAGTTCTACTACATTTGTCACGCCCCGGAGATTGCGTTGCGAACAATTTCCGGGACGTGACAAATTTGCCCATCAAATGAGCGTTTTATTCGACGTCAGGCCAAGATCCCGACGGCGGATTCGGCGGCCGCACGGACCGCGCCGGAGCCAACCAGACGGTCAGCCGCTTCGAGTTCGGGCGACAGGAACCGATCGGTTCCCGGTCCCTGGACCACTTCGCGAAGCACCTCGAGCACAGCTGTACCGGCCGGGCCCGGGGTGAGTTCGCCGTCGGACATCTGCGTGCGCATGTCGATAGCGCGGGCGCTGGTGACCAGCTCCACGGCCAGGACGCGGCGGAGGTTCTCCACGGCCTTGCGAAGCTTGCGGGCAGCGTGCCAACCCATGGACACGTGGTCTTCCTGCATGGCAGAGCTCGGGATGGAGTCCACCGATGCCGGCACGGCCAGGCGCTTGTTGTCCGAAACCAGGCCGGCCTGCGTGTACTGCGCGATCATGAGGCCGGAATCGACGCCAGGGTCCGCAGCCAGGAAGGCCGGGAGACCATGCGAGCGGGCCGGGTCCAGCATGCGGTCCGTGCGACGCTCGGCGATGGAGCTGAGGTCCGCGACGGCGATCGCCAGGAAGTCCAGGACGTAGGCCACGGGCGCACCATGGAAGTTGCCGTTCGACGTGACGCGGCCGTCGGGCAGGACCACCGGGTTGTCGATTGCAGCGGCGAGCTCGCGGGAAGCCACCAGTGCGGCATGGTCCACGGTGTCGCGGACAGCGCCGGCAACCTGAGGGGCGCAACGCAGGGAGTAAGCGTCCTGGACCTTTGTGTCGTTGATCCGGTGGGAGGCGACGATCGGCGAGTTGGACAGCACGCGCAGCATGTTGTCCGCGCTGGCAGCCTGACCCGGGTGCGGCCTGAGCGCGGCGTGAAGCTCCGGCAGGAACACCTGATCGGTGCCCAGCAACGCCTCGACGCTGAGCGCGGCGGTGACGTCCGCCGTCGCGAGCAACAAACGGATATCGGCGATGGCCATCAGCAGCATGCCGAGCATGCCTTCCGTGCCGTTGACGAGGGCCAGGCCCTCCTTCTCCGCGAGGGTGACCGGCTCGATGCCGTGCTGCGCGAGCAGCTCAGCGACAGGCGGCTTGCCAGCGGTTCCGTACAGTTCGCCGTCGGGACCGGTTGCTTCGCCTTCGCCCATCAGGACCAGTGCGCAGTGGGACAGGGGGGCGAGGTCACCGGAGCAGCCGAGCGACCCGAACTCGCGGACCAGCGGCGTGATGCCGGCGTTGAGGACGTCAACCATGGTCTGCAGGACCACGGGACGGACACCCGTGCGGCCGGAGGCGAGGGTCTTGGCGCGGAGGAACATGATGCCGCGGACCACTTCGCGTTCAACCGCCGGACCCATGCCCGCTGCGTGGCTGCGGATCAAGGACTTCTGCAACTGCGTACGGAGATCGTTGGGGATGTGACGGTTGGCCAGGGCGCCGAAGCCCGTGGAAATACCGTAGGCGGGGACGTCGCTGGTAGCGAGGCTGTCAATATGGGCGCGGACCTTGGCAACGTTATCCAGGGCGTCCTGGGAGATGGTCACCTTGGCATCGTGGCGTGCGACGGCGACGACGTCTTCCGGAGTCACGCCACTGGAACCGAGGGTGACGGTGAGCTGTTCGTTTGAGGTAATAGTCATGTTCTTACTTCTCGTTCATGGGGATGCGGACGCCGCGTTCGTTGGCGACTTCGACGGCGCGGTCGTAGCCGGCGTCGACGTGGCGGATGACGCCCATGCCGGGGTCGTTGGTCAGGAGCCGTTCGAGCTTCTCGGCTGCGAGGTCGGTTCCGTCGGCGACGGAGACCTGCCCGGCGTGCAGGGACCGGCCGATACCGACACCGCCGCCGTGATGGATCGACACCCAGGTAGCGCCCGAGGAGGTGTTCAGCAGGGCGTTCAGCAACGGCCAGTCAGCAATAGCGTCGGAGCCGTCGGCCATGGCCTCGGTCTCCCGGTACGGGGACGCAACCGAACCCGAGTCCAGGTGATCACGGCCGATCACGATCGGGGCCTTGACCTTGCCCTCCTTCACCAGCTGGTTGAACAACAGCCCGGCCTTGGCGCGTTCGCCGTACCCGAGCCAGCAAATACGGGCCGGCAGGCCCTCGAATTCCACCCGCTCCGCCGCGGCGTCCAGCCACTTGTGCAGGTGCGTGTTCTCCGGGAAGAGCTCCTTGATGGCCTTGTCCGTCACGGCGATATCTTCCGGATCCCCCGACAGGGCAACCCAGCGGAACGGGCCCAGGCCCTCGCAGAACAACGGACGGATATACGCCGGAACGAAACCAGGGAACTCAAACGCCCGGGTGTACCCGCCCTTGCGTGCCTCATCCCGGATCGAGTTGCCGTAATCAAAGACCTCGGCCCCGGCGTCCTGGAACTCCACCATCGCCTGGACCTGCCGGGCCATGGACGTCTGGGCCTTCTTGGTGAAGCCTTCCGGATCCGCCGCGGCCTCCGTGTGCCACTCCGCCACCGTGATGCCCTCCGGCAAGTACGACAACGGATCATGCGCGGACGTCTGGTCCGTGACCACATCAAAGGTCACCTCGCCGGCCTTGTGGCGGCGCAGCAGTTCCGGGAACACCTCCGCGGCGTTGCCCACATAGCCCACCGACCAGCCACGGCGCTCGGCCTTGGCCTTCTGGACCTTCGCGATCGCGGCATCCAGATCCGTTTCGACCTCATCCAGGTACCGCTTCCCGGCGCGGCGGCGCAGGCGGGTCTCGTCCACGTCCACGATCAGGCACGCACCATCATTCAGGGTCACGGCCAGCGGCTGCGCGCCGCCCATACCGCCACACCCACCGGTCAGGGTCAGGGTCCCAGCCAACGGTCCCTCCGACGAACCATCAGCAGCAGGCGCCGGGTGGCGGCCCTCCGCCGCGAGCTTATTACCCACCGCAGCAAAGGTTTCGTACGTGCCCTGCAGGATGCCCTGCGTACCGATGTAAATCCAGGACCCGGCCGTCATCTGCCCATACATCATCAGGCCCTCGGCCTCCA
This sequence comes from Paenarthrobacter sp. 10N417, assembly GCF_056394745.1. NCBI lineage: Bacteria > Bacillati > Actinomycetota > Actinomycetes > Micrococcales > Micrococcaceae > Paenarthrobacter > Paenarthrobacter sp. 10N417. The sequence goes on along the minus strand of NZ_JBFTIL010000005.1, from coordinate 218,212 downwards.
GACGACGGAACTCAGGCCACGTCGCCCAGTCCCCCACCAAGTTCGAGTTCGCCAACAACACCCGCGGCGCCCACTCGTGGGTCCGGAACACACCCACCGGCTTGCCGGACTGCACCAGCAGGGTCTCGTCCTTCTCCATCGTCTCCAGGGTCCGGGTGATCGCATCAAACGCAGCCCAGGACCGGACAGCACGGCCCGTGCCGCCGTAAACCACCAAATCATCAGGACGCTCAGCGACCTCGGGATCCAGGTTGTTCATCAACATACGCAGCGGCGCCTCGGTCTGCCACGACTTGGCAGTAAGCTCAGTACCCCGCGCGGCCTTGACCGGACGGGCACCAGTAGTGAAATCGGCGGGTGCCATGATGACTCCTTCGTCTTTGGGAAGTGTGTAGTGGAAAGTTCTTCTGCTTCTACTAAAGCCCCTTTACGAGGCCGCCGGAACGGCTTTTCAACTGGTGCTGTCCGGGATTACAGACGCACGCCGTCCTTCTGCAATCCTCCGCCCAAACGTCGTTCCGAGGTAACGCAGCCCCTCGCCTTCGCACAACAATGAGCGCATGCTGGACCCATGGCAACGTTCCGAGTGACTACCCTCGTTGCGGCTCCGCCGGAGCGCGTTTTCGCGACCTGGACGGACTTGGACCGGTTCCCGGAATGGATCGGCGGAGTCACCGGCGTGACCGATCGGGTTGGCTCGCTCGACCAGGCCGGAAGCCGCTACACGGTGAAGTTCGGACGAATGGCAAGCCCCACGGAGATCCTCGCCGTCGAACGCCCCTGGCACATCCGCACACGGTTCGGCAACGCGATCCTGAAGGGCGAGTCAGATGTGAGGTTTGCCGCCGAGGGAGGCGGCACGCGCATCCACCAGGAGTTCGTGACCCGTGGATTCATCTCGGCGATCTTCGGGCGGATTTTCGCCATGGGATCCTACCGGGGCAGCTTCCGCGGCGAGCTGGAGACCTTCCGCAGACTCGTCGAGCGCGAAGCCGCCGAGCCCGGGCCAACCTGAGCCGGGCGAACCGAAGCCCGGTGAACCGAAGCCGCGTGAATAGGGTGCAAACGGCCTAGCCAGCCGGTCGTCCGTGAATGCGTACCGACAATTCGTCCGCAGCCTTGCGGATGCGCGCAGCAAGTACCGGCCATTGCTCAGCCGGCACTTTGTCCTCCAAGAACGTGACGGCGACTGCCGCCGTCGGCCATCCCACGTGGTCAGTCACAGCTGCGGCGATGGAGCCGAATCCAGGCGTAATCTCGCCATTTTCCGTGGCGTAGCCGCGCTGCCGCACCTGGTCCAGGTGGGAGGACAGGGCGGAGTACTTCATGATCGGGAATTCCACTTCGTGGCGCGACGTGAAGGCGGCGGCGTTCGGGTAAAGAGCCCGAACCTGTGACTTTGGCAAGGCGGCCAGGATCGCGCGGCCCGAGGCGGTGAGGTGGCTGGGCAGGCGGACTCCGACGTCGGTCACCAGGCTTGGGCGGTTCTTGGCGCGTTCCTCCACGATGTAAAGGACGTCGCGGCCGTGAAGCACGGCCAGATGCGCGCTTTCGCCGATCACGTCCACCAGAGAGGCCAACATGGGCCGCCCGAGACGCGACAACGGCTCCTGCCGCGAATAGGCCGAACTGAGCTCGAAGGCGCTGATGCCGAGGCCGTAGCGCTGCTCTTCGTGCAGATGCAGGACGAAGCCGTTGGCCTCCATGACGCCCAGCAGGTGGTACACGCTGGAGCGCGGCAAGCCGAGCGCCGTCGCAATGTTCGACGCCGCCATCGGCCCCCGGCGCGAGGCCAAGAGTTTGAGGATGCGCAGCGTATTTTCGGCGGCAGGGACCTTGGACGTGGCCTTGCCTGGTGCCAGTGGCGTGGTTGTCATGGTTCCTCACTGCTCAAGACTGCTGAAGGAGACACCGTCCAGCCTTGCTCGGGGTGATGTGTCCGGTATCCCGTACTCAAGCGTGCCTTGTTACGCCGGGCAACGCCAGACCACTCACTCTATGCGGTGTCTGAAATACCAGACTTAACTAGTGTCTCGTGTTTGAGAGTGGCTCAGACCGTGCCAACCTCCCGACGCCGCACGGCGGCAAACGCGAACACCGCGAGAGCCGCTCCAATCCCGAGCATCCAAAAGCCGCCACTCCAATCTGTTCCGGTGTTGGTAACGATTGGCGTGTGCGTGAATGGCGAGAGGTCCCTGAGGGTCTTGTCGAAGCCCAGCATCCCGCCGTAGACACCCAGCACGATGCCCAGTGCCAGCAACGCCCAGCCGATTGGGACAGTAGCGCGGGGAAAGGTAACAAAAACCGCAGCGGGCAAGGCAAGGTATAGCAGCGCAGCCGGGATTTGAGCCCCGGCGGTCTCCCATACGCTGCCCACTTCAATGGCTGATTCACCGGAGACCGCCAAGGAATACCAGGCACCGAAGGCCGCGAACACCATGACGAGAACCACCGAGGCTGCCCCGAGGCCGAGAAAGCTGCCAAACCAACGAATGCGTCCGAGCGGTTGCGAGAGCACCAGTTCTGCCGTGCCCGCCACTTCTTCCTGCCTCAATCGCAGAACGGCCTGGAGTCCGCAGGCCGCCGCCAGGATGCCACCGATTTCAAACAAGACAGCAATGACCAACTGCGTCATGGATGTTCCTTGCGCCTCGATCATGGCCCTGAGGATCGCGGTCACGGAGGAATTCGAGATGCTCACCTGCTGAATGGCAGCGCCGAGGGCGCCGGTGAGCAGACCCGCGATAAACCCGCCAATGCACCAGCTGACGATGGCGCCCTGCTGGAGTCGGAGTGCCAGGGCGAACGGCCCGCGGAGCGAGGGGTGGGCGTCCGTCGGGCCTCTCCGTCCGGCGAGCACGCTCGCGCCAACATCCCGCCTCGACATGATGACCACGGTCAGTGAGACGCATACGATTCCAAGGCCCAGCGGAAGCAGCAGGGGCCACAGGCGATTTCCCGTGTAGGCAAAAGTCTGCTGCCCCCAGCCGATGGGCGAAACCCAGCTAGGCCATGCTGCCGTTACCGTAAGGCCGTCCTGGCTGACCTTGCCGGTCGCGTCCCCGAAACCGCGCAGAAGATAGGCGGCGACCACCAGCCCTGCCGCCGCTCCGTTTGCCCCACGCGAAGTACTCATGAACTCGGACGCGAGCAATCCGACGGTGAGAAACGCCAAGCCAATAGCTCCGGCCGCAAGACCGGCAATCAGCGAGCCCGCGGCATCGAGCCCGCCAGAGATAAAGCCGATCGTGACTGCCGCGGCCACCAGCACGATTCCTATGAGCCCATGGGTCACTGTCGCCGTCAACGGCATCCACCGGCCCGCTGCCGTGGACGCGACCAGCTCAGCCCGGCCGGCTTCCTCCTCGGCGCGCGTATGCCGTACTGCCAGGAAGGTGTTCATCAGGCCGGCAAGGACACCGATAAAGGCGAAGATCTGGAAAAACGTAAATGCGTCCAGAGCAGGGCCCCTGACCAGCCCGCGGAGAATCAAAATAGCGGGAGTCGCCGTGGCAACATGCAGGATTTCGGCGCGGGAAGCATCGTCGCCGTACGCCGAAGCCACTGCTGTTGTGGCGAAAAAGGCGAGCGCACCGATGGAAGCAACCCAGCTCAGGAGTTGCCACCGGTCGCGGCGGAGTCGCTGCCAATAGAGGTCAAGAAAACGGCTCATCTCAAGGGCCCGTCCTGGCGGCCCGGGCGGCGCCGCCGGTGGTGAGCGCCGCCGTCGGACTTCACTTCCTCTGACTGGGGCGGAAGGGCAACCCCGTAGTGGCGGAGGAACAACTCTTCCAGCGACGGCGGAGCGACCAGCAGGCCCTGCACACCCAGACGGCCAAGAATCGGCAGGACCTCGTGGACACGGTCAGAGTCGGCACTGAACTTGACCCGGCCTGCGGCCAAGGTGAGGTCGTGGACTTGGGAAAGGCCTTGGAGGGCTTCGAGGTCCACCTGGTCCTGCGCGAAAGAGATCCCTGTGCGGGTCAGGTGGCGCAGGGATTCGAGCGTCCCGCCATCTACGATCCGCCCTGCGCGGATGATGCTAACGCTGTCGGCCAGCTGTTCCACCTCGGAGAGAATGTGGCTGGAGAGAAGGACGGTGGCCCCTTTCTCACTGACGAGCCTCCGGATCTCGCGAGTAAAGACAGCCTCCATGAGGGGATCCAGGCCGCTTGTTGGCTCGTCCAGAAGGTAGACCTCGGCGTCGGCAACGAGGGCTGCGATGAGCGCAACTTTCTGGCGATTTCCCTTTGAGTAGGCACGGCCCTTCTTGGTGGGGTCAAAGTCGAAGAGCTGGCACAAACGCTCCTTGCTGCGTCGATACCCAGCGCGATCTGCCCCGCCATCCCGAAGCCGCGAGAGGAAATCAATGGCCTCTCCCCCTGATAGATTCGGCCAGATGCTGACATCGCCGGGGACGCTGGCAACACGCCGGTGGAGTTCAACGGCGTCGGCCCATGGGTGCAATCCAAGGACTCTCGCACTGCCGGACGAGGCCCGTGCCAGGCCCAGCAGGATACGCAGGGTGGTGGACTTCCCTGCTCCGTTCGGGCCGAGGAAGCCGTGGACTTGCCCCTCAGGGACTTCGAGGTCGAGGCCGTCCAGTGCCTTGACCCGGCCGAAATTCTTATGAAGATCGACGGTCTGGATGACAGGGTCCATGGAGCCGACGTTACGCAGGATCGGCGCCCCTGTGAAGGAAGACAATAGGGAGATGAGATCCATCGTCTTGCATCCACGCCGCTGCCTGCGGCCCGAACTGCAATGAGTACGTTCGTCCTGATCCCTGGAGCGGGCGGCACGGCCTGGTATTGGAGCCGGGTGGTTCCTCTGCTGGAGCGTGCCGGACACGAGGCCGTTGCCGTCGACCTCCCAGGGGACGACGAAAATGCTGGCCTGCCCGAGTACACGCGACTCGTCTTGGAAGCCATCGGCGCCAGTACCGACGTCGTGCTCGTGGCCCAATCACTGGGCGGTTTTACCGCCCCCTTGGTCTGCGACCGTGCGTCGGTCCGCGAGCTCGTCCTCGTCAACGCAATGATCCCGGCGCCGGGCGAAACCCCCGGCGAGTGGTGGGCAAACACAGGTTGGGACGCCGCAAGGGAGAGCGCGGCGGCGGCCCACGGTTACAGTCCCGAGTTCGACGTTGCCACATATTTCCTGCACGACGTTCCACCGGACGTCGCTGCCACGGGCGAACCCTATCAGCGGGCGGAAGCCAACGCGGTCTTCGAATCAGTCTGCGGCTTCACGGAGTGGCCCAGCGTCCCAACCCGGGTACTCACCGGAAGGGAAGACCGGTTCTTTCCCATGGATTTCCAGCGCAGAGTGGCCAGGGAACGCTTAGGACTCACGCCTGACGTCATCGCAGGCGGGCACCTCTTGGCTTTGGCAAACCCGGAGGGCGTAGCGAAGTACCTGCTGCGGGGCTGATCCGCCCCAACCTCGGGATGTTCACCAAATTCACCCGATTATCCAAATTAACCAAATTAACCACAGTTAACCTAAACTCGCTCTATGCTCCCGACAGAGAATCCCTTTCGCCCTACGGCAGGGGCTACGCCGCCGGAGATTATCGGCAGATCGGGGCTTCTGGACGAGTTTGAATATGGCCTCAGACTAGGTTCCGGGGCACCTGGCTTGCTGTCCATCTTTACCGGCGCCCGCGGCATCGGCAAGACCGTTATGCTCGGCGCGGCCCACGACCTAGCCAAGGAACATGGTTGGGCTGTGATTGCGGAGACGGCTACCGGAACATTCATGGGGCGCATAGGTGAAAAGATGCGTCGACTTACCCACGAATTGGGGGATGGGCCCGACCCGCGACGACGCGTCACGGCAGTCACAGTTGCTGGATTTGGCGTCACCACGCAGTTGTCCCCGGAGCGGCAGGTGGATTGGCGCGAACTCGGTGAGACTCTCCTCCGTCTCCTCGACCAGCGGGCAACCGGGCTCCTCATTACAGTGGATGAGATCCACGCTGCCGATCGGACAGAACTGTCGCAACTAGCGGCTAACGTCCAACACTTTATCCAAGACGGCCTGCCCATAGGACTGATATTTGCTGGTTTGCCATCCGCCGTCTCCGATCTCCTGAACGAGGGTGTGGCAACGTTTCTTCGGCGAGCCGACAAAATCGACCTTCATGCCGCCGCGATACGGGACGTGGAGTCATCATTTGCCGATACGTTCACTGCCGCCGGAATCAGCGTCATCCCAGAGAACATCCATCGGGCGGCCGTTGCCACTGGGGGCTATCCTTTCCTAATTCAACTCGTGGGTTACTTCCTATGGAGGGAAGCCGAAAATCATGATGGATCTCTTTCCTCCGATGGCGTTGACAGAGCTATATCCGCAGCGACTCGTCGCAACGAACGCGTGGTCATCGAAGCTGCACTCGCTACGGCATCTGCAAAGGACAGGGAGTTCCTTCACGCCATGTCGGTGGACGATGAAACTTCAACGATGGCTGACATCGCCTCCAGGATCGGAGCGGGGTCCGCACTGGCAGGCAAGTATCGCATTCGACTTCTGGCGGCCGGCCTCATAGAAACAGCCGGTCACGGCAAGGTTGTCTTTGCTATCCCGGGGCTTCGGGAATACCTGCGAAAGAATCCCCGCTCCTAGGTATGCCCAGGGCGCCGGCTAAGGCTGGGCCTTGACCGACGTCTCCAGCGCTGCCTTCGCCGGCGTTTTCCGGCGCAGAAGCAGCGTAATTCCACCGGCCGCCGCAGCGACCAGCAACGCGATCAGCCCGATGGTCCAAGGGTTCAACCCTTGTGAGGTGCTGGCAGCCGTGGCGGCTTCCTGGGCTTCCGGCTCCACGGACACGATGTCATTCGGATTTGCGCTGCCAGCCGGAGGAGGAAGCGCGGGTAGGCCAGTGCCCGGCCCACCCGTCTCGCCCGTTGCGGGGATCACGACGGCGGGTGCCGGTTGCCACGGCACCAGCGCCGGGGCTGATCCAGCCAACTGGTGGACGTCGACCAGCGGCACGCCACTCAGCGGGAGCGCTGCTTCGGCGGCCTTGACTGCTCCTGCCTGACGTGCCTCTTCTGCTCGGCGGGCCGCTTCTGCCTGTCGTGCCGCTTCAGCCGACTTGGCAGCGTTGGCCGCCGTCCCGGCGTCGAGCGCTGCTTTGTCTGCCAGTCCGGCGAGTTCGGCGATCATGACGTCGACCGACGCTACGTGGGCGGCCGTGGCCTTGTCACGCTCGGCAGCGGCGGCTTTTCCGCTGGTCATGAATGCCTGAAGGTCGGCCCTACTGCCGTCGAGGGCGACGCTGGCAGCTGCCCGCACCTCGGGTGTTGAATCCAAGGCGAAGGTCGTCTGGACCCGGTTATCCAGGGCCAACGCTTGATCAAATCCGTAGTCCAGGAAGTACCGGACATCAGCGTGGTTTGCCGAACTGAGAGCGGCGTCGGCGGCTGCGTTTACATGCCCGCCACCAAGGTGGAGAAGCTGGTAAACGCGCTGCCGGTCCGCGCCCAAAGCAGAGCCATCCAGTTTGATCGCCGCCGCGTAGCCACTGGTGATGAAGGCCTTGATCCCGGAGTCGCCTGCCAGATGTGCAGCCTCAGCGGTCTTCTTCACCTCCGGGGTGCCGGTAAGTGCCAGATCCAGCGTGGCCTGCCGGGCTTCCTTAATGCGGGCATCGAGATCGGTTCCCGGTGCGGTAAGGGTTGCCAGTAGCTCCGGAATTTCGCGGGCCGCGGCCGCGAAGGCCGCCTTGGCTGGCTCCTCGGATGTCAGCAGCGCAGTATCCGTGGCCTGCCGAGGCGAAGCCAACGATGAAAGGAAGTCCCTGTCCGCGACGAGACGCGATGAGTCCGCTGACCTCGCAGCAGTTGCGGTGCTCCGAGCCTGCTCGACGGCGGTCCTCGCCCTCTCCGCCACGGCGGCGGCCCCGTTGGGGTTGGCTGCGACGTCTGCCTTGACCTGCTGCAGCAGGTCAGTCACTGCCGCGGTTTCAGTGTGATGGTCTGAGGCGACGAACTGCCCGTAGCGAAGGAAATCAGCAACGAAGTCCGCGCTGGAGGTGTCGAGGGCAGCTTGAGCTCCGAGAGTTACCGCAGGCACGGGTGAATTCGTCAGGTAGTAAACCGCCTCCCGATCCTGGCCTTGGGCAATCTTCCTCCAGCCCTCAAGCACGAACTGCTCAATGGCTTCCCCGCCCGAGTCCAGGCTCTTGGAAGCGGCAGCACTGATTTGAGGGTTTTCCAGGCTAGTGAAAAACGTCGCCGTCGTCCGAAGGTCGCCGTCCCAAGTGCTCGCCCACCCGTCGGACAAGAAGGCTATTGTTGCGGCGTCGGAAATGAGAGCTGCTTTCGCGGAGGACCGCACGTGCGCGCTCCCCCGCTTCGTCAGCTCGGTGACCAGCTCCTTACGGTCCGTTGCCAGCGCAACGTCCTGTCCGCCGTCGAGGAATGCCTGCACCGCCTCGGGCCCGCCCACCAAGGCAAGCTGGGCTGCCGCCCGCGTTGCCGGCCCACCTGCCCTCCACAGATCAAGGACCCCGGCCGCATCAACAGCCCGCTCTACGAACGGAACAGGAGCCTGCGAGGCGAGGGGAATCTCAAATTCGGGAATGTCGTAGGCCTGGGCGGGGCCGGCGAAGAGCAGGGATGCCCCCGCTAACAAGGCAACAAAGGCCGCGGTCCAACGATGGCGGGCAGCACGGATGGAAGCAACGCGGAAAGCAGACATCAAAGATTCCCCCAAGAAAGATGCGACGACAGTGCCCGAGCCATCCGGGCGGCGTTGGACCTGAAGACCTGCCTACCGGGGTGACTAGCTGTCCGCGGACATCGTATCTGAGATTCGACTGTGACTCCTGTCGCACTGTCTGCGATCAAAGACACCAAACACCCGTGAGGCCAATCACAAGGCGGCCAAAAGTGATCTGCTGGATAGCGATCCCCTCCCAAAGACGAGAAGGTTTTACCATGCAACAAACCATGCTGGCTTCGAAGGACACTGTCCTCCAGGCCGCCGGTACGGCACTAAGCCGTGGCCTCAACGTCCGTCACATCCGCTTCATGGCACTCGGATCCGCAATCGGCACGGGACTGTTTTACGGTTCTGCGTCCGCCATACAGAAAGCCGGCCCGGCCGTCCTTTTGGCCTACATCATCGGCGGCGCAGCCGTGTTCATGGTGATGCGAGCACTTGGTGAAATGGCCGTCCGACACCCCGTTTCCGGCTCATTCGGCCAATACGCGAGCAAGTACCTTGGACCGTTCGCCGGCTTCGTTACCGGCTGGACGTACGTGTTCGAGATGGCGATCGTGGCCATCGCCGACGTCACCGCGTTCAGCATCTATATGGGCTTCTGGTTCCCACAGGTGGATCGCTGGATCTGGGTCCTCGCGATCATTCTCTTCCTGGGTGCCATGAACCTGTTGAGCGTTAAGGTCTTCGGTGAACTGGAGTTCTGGTTCTCGCTGATCAAGGTGGTGGCGATTATCGCCATGATCGTCGGAGGCGCAGCAATCGTCGTTTTCGGCTTCCAAACGGGCGACGGCGGGGGCGTGGCACCGGGGTTGGGGAACCTGGTTAACCACGGCGGTTTGTTCCCGAACGGCTTCGAAGGGCTCCTGGCTGCGTTCGCCGTTGTGATGTTTGCGTTCGGTGGGATCGAAACAATCGGCATTACCGCTGGCGAAGCTGCCGATCCCAAAAAGGTCATCCCGCAGGCAGTCAACACTGTGCCAGTCCGTGTGCTGCTGTTCTACGTCCTGACCCTGGGCGTGTTGATGAGCATCTTCCCGTGGAACGAAATCGGCAGCAGCGGCAGCCCGTTCGTGCAGATCTTCGACGGCCTGGGCATCCCTGCTGCGCCGCACATCCTCAATGCCGTGGTCATCACAGCAGCCCTTTCCGCTATCAACAGCGACATCTTTGGTGCTGGCCGCATCCTGTTCGGACTTGCCCAGCAGGGCCATGCTCCGAAGAGCTTCGGCAAGATCTCCAGGCACGGCGTCCCTTGGATGACCGTGGTGATGATGGGCGGAATCCTGCTTGTGGGCGTCCTGCTGAACGCTGTGATCCCGGAGGATGTGTTCGTTCTGATCGCGTCGATCGCCACGTTTGCCACAGTGTGGGTTTGGGTGATGATCCTTGCTTCGCACGTTGCCATGAAGCGGGAGATCAAGCGCAAGGGGCTTCCGGCGTCGGAATTCGGTTCACCCTTATGGCCGGCAGCATCCATTCTGACCATGGCGTTCATGGCTATGGTGATCGTGATTCTCGGGGTCTTCGAGGACACTCGGGTAGCCCTGTATGTCGGCGGTACTTGGCTGATCCTGCTGTTCGTGGCTTACAAGCTATGGGTTCGCGGTGGTGGCCTGCGTCGTGCAGAGCTCGTGGACGAGACGGCCTGATTACCCGCGCCGAAACTGCAGTTAATGCCAATGTTCGCGCGGAACATTGGCATTAACTGTCAGCTCGTGAGGGGGCTCGGCTCAGATGGCGGCAGCAGCGGAGCGGACGGCCACGGACAAGGCAGTTGCCGGGCGCCCGATCAGTTTCCGGAGATCACCGGTGGTCACCAAAAGGTCGCCGCGGCCAATGCCCAGATCGGTGTCGGCCAGGATCTGCGCGAAGCCTTCCGGCACCCCTGCGCCCGTCAGGAGATCGGCGTATTGGTCTGCCGGGAGGTCTCGATATTCGATGGACTTGCCTGATGCAGCGCTAATTTCGGCGGCCAGCTCGTCCAAGGTAAATGCCTCGTCACCGCCCAACTCATAGATCTTGCCGGCCTGGTGCTCCGCAACCAGAACCGCGGCCGCAGCTTGCGCGTAGTCTGCGCGGGAGGCACCGCTAACCTTGCCGTTTCCGGCACTGCCCGCAAGTGCGCCCTGCGCCAGCGTTCCCGGCAACTGGTCGGTGTAGTTCTCGATGTACCAGCTGTTGCGAAGGAGGACGAAGGGGACGCCGGATTCTTTGAGGATGGATTCCGTGGCCTGGTGCTCTGCAGCCAGCTTCATGCTGGTGGTGTCTGCGTTGGCAATGCTGGTGTAGGCGAGAAGCTCCACACCCTCGGCTTTTGCCGCCTCGATAACCGTGCGGTGCTGCTCTACCCGCTGTCCGACGGCGCTTCCCGATATGAGAAGGACCTTGGTGGCACCTTTAAGCGCCTGGGCGACCGACGCAGCGTCGTCGTAGTCCATTGCAGCGGCGCGAACGCCGCGAGCAACGAAATTGGACAGCTTTTCGATGGAGCGCCCGGTGGCGACAATGCTGTCAGCGGGTACATTGCGTTCAAGGAGGGCCTCTATGACGTGGCGGCCCAGCTGGCCTGTTGCTCCGGTAATGACGATGCTCATGACTGGTTCCTTTCAAGGAAATTAATGGGACGGTCACCGATCACAACCAACGCTTCCGCAGATAACTTCCCGAAAGAGAGTACGCACTTTAAGGTAAGGTACTGACATGAAAGTAAGTACCCTCCCGGCCACCGTCGCTGACGGCGTCTTCCCTGCCGGCTGCCCGAGCCGGACAGTACTGGACCACATCACCAGCAAATGGGGTGTGCTGATCCTGCTTTCGCTTTCCGAAGGCGATCAGCGATGGAGTGAACTGCGCCGACGCGCTGAGGGCGTCAGCGAAAAAATGCTGGCCCAAACCCTGAAAACGCTCGAACGGGACGGGCTGGTACGCCGCGACGCACAACCCGTCATCCCACCGCGCGTGGACTACAGCCTGACTGAACGCGGCCGCGAGCTCACGGCACTGCTTATACCCCTGGTGACCTGGGCCTTTGATAATGCCGAGGCAATCATCGGCGGCCAAAGTTAGCCTGGATCTCCGCGCCGAAACTATAGTTAATGCCAATGTTCGCGCGGAACATTGGCATTAACTGTCACCTCGGCGAAGGGATGGTGGGGGTTACCGGGCAGACCACCCACCGTCCATGGTGTAGCTCGCGCCGGTGACCATGCCGGCGTCGTCCGAGGCCATCCAGGCTGCCAACGACGCGACTTCCTCAACCTCCACCAGCCGCTTTACTGCCGACTCCGTCAGCATCACCTTGGCTAAGACCTCTGACTCGGGGATGCCGTGGAGCCGGGCTTGATCGGCGATCTGTCGCTCCACCAAGGGCGTGCGAACGTATCCAGGGTTGATGCAGTTGGACGTCACTCCATGCTCGCCGCCCTCCAAGGCAGTGACCTTGCTGAGCCCTTCCAGGCCATGCTTCGCGGAGACGTACGCGCTCTTGTAGGCCGAAGCGCGGAGCCCGTGAACCGAGGAGATGTTGATGATCCGGCCGAACCCATTGGCGTACATGTGTGGGAGCGCGGCCCGGATGAGGAGGAACGGGGCCTCCAGCATCAGGGCGAGTATCCGCCTGAATTCAGCAGGTTCGAACTCCTCGATCGGCGCTACTTTCTGGATGCCGGCGTTGTTGACCAGGATGTCGCAGTCAAGGCTGAGGGCGGCCAGGGCGTCGACGTCCAACAGGTCCACAGTCCAGGCAGTGCCGCCCAGCTCGTCGGCGAGGGCCGCAGCTCCGGAGGCATCGACGTCGGCCACTACAACTTTCGCCCCGCGGGCGGCGAGCGCGCGGGCGCAGGCTGCCCCGATTCCGCTGGCACCGCCGGTGACCAGTGCTTTGCGCCCATTCAAGGAGTTGTCCATGGAACTAGCCTTTCGAAGCTGAAGACGTAGTCAGACCGTGTCGCACGGCGTCGGCTTCGTCCACGTCCTGCAGCGCGATGCCCTTGGTTTCCTTCAACGACACAACGGCGACGACGGTGATGGCGCAGGCGACGACGAGGTAGATCGCCGTGGGCAGCCAGGAGCCGGTGTCCTTGAGCCATTGTGTTGCCAGCAGCGGCGCGAGTGACCCTGCGAAGATCGACGTAACCTGCGAGCCGAGCGAAACGCCGGAGTAGCGCATACGGGTGGGGAAGAGCTCGGACATGATTGCCGGCTGGCCTGCATACATGAACGCGTGCAGGCACAGCCCGATGGTCACGGCCAGCACGATGACCACGGCATTTTTGGTGTCGAACATGGGGAACGCGAAGAACGGCCATGTTGCGCCGGTGATGGCGCCCACCAGGTACACGGGCTTGCGACCCCAGGCGTCAACAAGACGCCCAACCTGGGGGATGACCAGGAAGTGGATCACGTGCGCAATAAGCAATGCGAGCAGCAGCGATGACGTGTCGTACTTGTGGACGCTCTTGAGGTAGACGATCGCGAAGCTGACCACCAGGTAGTACATGATGTTCTCGGCAAAGCGGAGGCCCATGGCCTGCAGGATGCCCTTGGGGTATTTGCGGATGACTTCGCCAACGCCGTAGCTGATGGCCTTGGATTCCTCCACCTGTGCCTTGGCCTCGAGGAAGATGGGTGCCTCGGTGACGTGGGTGCGGATGTAGTAGCCGACGAACACGATCACGGCGGAGAGCCAGAATGCTACGCGCCAGCCCCAGCCAAGGAAGGCTTCGCTGCTCAGTGTGGTGGACATGGTGAACAGAACTGCGGTGGCCAGAAGATTGCCCACGGGCACGGCTGCCTGAGGCCAGGATGACCAGAAACCGCGTGACTTGTTGGGGCTGTGTTCAGCGACCAGGAGCACGGCACCTCCCCACTCGCCACCGAGGGCGAATCCTTGGATGAAGCGAAGCGCCACCAGCATGGCCGGTGCCCAGTAACCCAGATCGGCGAAGCCGGGGAGGCAGCCCATGAGGAACGTCGAGACGCCGACGATCACAATGGTCAGCTGGAGCGTGGGCTTGCGGCCCAGTTTGTCGCCGATCTGGCCGAAGACGATCCCGCCGAGCGGGCGGGCTACGAAGCCAACCGCGTACGTCAGGAACGCCTGGATGATGCCGTCCAATTCGTTGCCGGTGCTCGGGAAGAAGTATTTGCCGAAAACCAGCGTTGCTGCGGTGGCGTACAGGAAGAACTCGTACCACTCCACCACTGTGCCCACCATGGAGGCAGCGACGATCTTCTTAAGGCCGGAGCCCTTGCCGGATTCGTTCCCGGCCCTTGATGTGGAGCGCTGCTCTACGCTCATATCCATCTCCTCAGTGTCCTCGTTGACCCTTTTGACGTGCTCTGATCCACAACACGAAATGCTCCACTGAGTATTACTGCAGATTCAGCCCTCCTCAATGACCAATCCGGCACCAAGTGTGTGCAGAATTGCAGATATGAATCCCAATCCGGACGATCTCCTCATCCTCCTCGCCGTCTCACGCTCAGGAAAATTCACGACGGCGGCGCAAGCCTTGGGCCTGAACCACACCACCGTTTCGCGCAGGATAGCGGCGCTGGAAAAGACTCTGGGCGGCCGCGTTCTCGCGCGCGCCGCCGGAGGCTGGGAAGTCACGGAGTTGGGGGCAGAGGCGGTGCTCGTAGCAGAACGCATCGAAACTGCGGTGGGTGCGCTGGGACCGAGCGACGGCGCGCCCGACCCCATTACCGGCGTCGTACGCATGACCGCAACGGATGGTTTCAGCGCCTATATAGCTGCGCCCGCCGTGGCGAAGCTGAGACGCGACCACCCTGGGCTCAGCGTCGAGATCGTCACCGTGACGCGGCGGGCGCTTCAGCAACGCTCGGGCCTGGACATCGAAGTGGTGGTCGGGACGCCACAGGTCCATCGGGCAGAGGCAATCCGTCTGGGCGAGTACCGGCTGGGAATGTACGCCTCGCGCTCCTACCTTGCGGACAACGGGACACCGGGCACCATCGAGGAACTGACGCAGCATCAGTTGGTCTACTTCGTGGATTCCATGCTCCAGGTGGATGATCTGGACGCACCAAGGAGGCTCGTCCCAACTATGCGCGACGGCCTGAGCTCCACCAACGTGTTCGTGCATGTGGAGGCGACGAGGGCAGGCGCGGGCGTGGGATTCCTGCCGTGTTTCATGGCCGACCGCCACGCAGATTTGGTGCGGCTCCTGCCTGCGGACTTCGCGGAACTGCTCCCCTACTGGATGGTCCTCCGTCCCGACTCGATGCGCCGCCCAGCGGTAGCCGCCGTCGTGCAGGCCCTGCGCGAGGAGACGGAAGGGCGGCGCGAGGAGCTACTGGGCTGAAGCCGCCGGCGGATCGTGCCGAACCGGGGTCCCGGCGGCGAAGGCCCGCACTTGGGTGTCGTTCCAGATGTGCGCAGGGACGGCCCCGCCCAGGAGCTTGCGGGCCAGCGTTGGATCGTCGMCGAATGGCACGTGGCTGCCGGCCATGATCATGTTTCCGTAGCGGCGGCCCTTGAGCATGGCGGGGTCGGCGATGATCATGGTGTGCTCAAAAGTATCGGCGATGGTGGCAGCATCAGCGCGTGCATTCTTCAGATCCGGGGCGTCGCCAGAGTTGACCACGTACAAGCCATCGGGGGCAAGGACAGCATCGGCGTGGGCGTTGAACTCGCGGGTGGTGAGGGCGCGCGGCGTGAAGGCTCCGGCGAAGACGTCCCTGATGATGAGGTCCCGCGTATTGGGGGTTAGGGACTCCGTCACTTCCCGAGCCTCGCCCACGCGGATCCGCAGCAAAGGCGCCTTGGGGAGTTCGAACCAGGCACGGACGTAGTCGGCGAGCTTCCCATCGAGTTCCACCACCACTTGCCGCGCATCCGGGTACGCCGCGTTGAAGTATCGCGCCATGGAACAGGCTCCCCCGCCCAGATGCAGGGCACGGAGTTTTGGCTTGGCCTCCCGTGGCCACCTCGATTCCACCAGCGCAGCAATCCAGCGCATGTATTCGAAGTCAAGGAACAGTGGATCGGCCAGGTCAATGTGCGAGCTCAGCACGCCGTTGATCTTCAGGAGCCAGCCGTTGTTGTTGTCAGGATCGGGAATCAGTTCGCAGTCGCCAGTGTCAATGTAATAGACGCCTGCAACGGGGCCGTCAGGACGGGTGCCGGGAGGCACCTCGATGACTCCCGCCGTCGATCTTCCCGCCCGGCCGGACTTGCCTGCCTTGCTGGATTTACCGGGTTTGGCCATTAAAACCGTCCTGCCTGAGTCATAGCTCCAGCCTAGTAGAGGAGCGATTGGTCGCGTTCCACGGGAGGATTTACTAAGGATGCTTACCATTCGAGGCCATTGGGCCATAAGATCTCTTCATGGAAGCTTTGGGGTCGGTTTGGGTAGAGGTGTTTACGGTCGCGTTCGCCTGGCTGACCGTGGTCTGCCTACTGATTGCCCGGGTGCCCAAACCGCCGAGCCTCCTGGAGGAGCCCCTCGAGGAAGAACCACCCGGCAACGAGGTACCGGCACCAGGAGCAAGCCAAGGACGGTCACGGCACCTCTTGCCCAAGCCACATGCAGCCAGGCGTCCCAGGCCGCGTAACCATGAGCGGGCAACACCTAACGCTTGACGGCGAGGCAACCAGACATTAATGCCCGACGGCGGGCCGCACCATCCGGTGTTCAGGAAGTGAGTACCACGAGGGGTCGCAAAGCTGCCGCTTGCCGTCGGGCACAAAACCATTGCGGCGGTAGAAGGCTTGGGCCCGCGGGTTGTCGTCGAGGACCCACAGGTAAGCCGGGCCGTCACCCAGGAGCGCATCCACCAGCGCCTGACCTACACCGCGGCCATGAATCCGCTGAAGGGTGTACAGCATGAACAGCTCCACCTCGCAGGGGCTGTCCTCGTCCCTTCCCGGTCCTGAAGCCGCAATCCCTACCAATTCACCATCGGGATCATGGGCCAGCATCCGTGGATGGCCGGCCGCGATCGACGCCCTGTACCGCTCGATCCTGTCCGGCAGGGCAGCTTCCTGCTTCGCGAAGAATTCCGGCGGCAGCAGATGCCCATAACTCTCCCGCCAGGACTGGACATGCATGACGGTCATGGCTTCGGCGTCGTCAACCGTTGCCGTGCGCAGCGTGAAATCCATCGGCTACCGCACTCTGGCGATAGCGAAGCCGTCCCAGCCCTTGCTGCCGACAGTTTGGATTGCGGTGGAATCAAGACGCGGGTCCTGGCCCAGCATTTCCAAGGCCTTGACGATGCCCGGCGCGTTTATCTCATCCCGCTCAGGCTCCAGGATGGAGCCGTCCCAGATGACGTTGTCGATCACGATCACCGTGCCCGGATGGCCAAGACGGATGGCCCATTCAAGGTAGTTGGCGTCGTTCTCCTTGTCCGCGTCGATGAACACGAAGTCGAAGGATTCCTCGCCGACCAATGTGGGAAGCGTGTCCAAAGCAGCACCTACCCTGATGTCCACCTTGTGCCCCACTCCTGCCGCGTCCACATTCGCCCGCGCGACGTCGGCGTGCTTTTGGAGGTACTCGCACGTCACCAGGCTGCCGTCGTCGGGAAGTCCCTGAGCCATCCAGATACTGCTGAAACCTGCCAAGGTGCCAATCTCCAGGACGTGCCTTGCTCCGGACAGCTGCACGAGCATCTTGAGCAGCTTCCCGGCATTCGGCGCCACTTCGATCTGTGGCATGCCTGCCTCGACTGCAGATGTCAGGGCGCGCTTATGGGCAGGATCAGGACGCACGACGACGTCAGTCAGGTAACGCTCGACGTCAATCCAACCGGGTTCAGCCACGTGTTCAATCATGGCCCCCAGTCTTGCACTGGTCACTGACAGTGGAAAGAGCTAGTCCGTGGTGGAAATTGCCTCTTCCAGACGCTCTATCTTGCCGGTCAGCTCACCGCTGTAACCGGGCCGGATGTCCGCTTTGATCACCAAGGAGACGCGGCTGCCGAAGCGGCCCACAGCCTCCGTGGCCCGTTTGACGACGTCAAAGACTTCGTCCCATTCGCCTTCGATGGTGGTGAACATGGAGTCCGTCTGATTCGGCAATCCGGACTCCCGGACGATCTTAACCGCGGCAGCCACGGCGTCGTGCACGGAGGCATCGGGGGTGGGTCCGCCGTTGGTGGCGGATGCGGGCTGGCCTGAAGGGGCGACTGAGAATGCAAGCAACATGAAATCCAGTGTTTCACGTACTGGTTTGTCACATAACGGCCTACTCCTGCGTAACAAGGGGTCAACCCCGGTCCGTTGCTACCCTGACAAGCATGGAACAGCCCTCCGAACGCAAGCCCCTCAGGGCCGACGCTGCACGAAATGTGGACAAAATCATCACCGCAGCCCGGCAGTGCTTCCGGGAACACGGTCCCGAAGTTCCCCTGCAGACCATCGCCGCCACGGCAGGAGTGGGTCCGGCAACGCTGTTCCGCAACTTCTCCGATAAAGAACAATTGGTACTTGCGGCCCTGTCCCGCCAACTCCGCCAGCATGTGGATCCTGTTGCCGATGCATCCCTCGAAGGCATGGACGCCGCCGAGGGTCTCATCAACGTCATCGACGCTGTGATGCAGGTGGCGAGCGAAGACGCCAACCTGCTTGACGCCGTCGCAGGCCGACGCGGACTCCTCATGGGCATTACCGGCGGCCTGATCGGCTCCATGGCCACGCTCCTGGAACGCGGTCAAGGCCAGGGTTCGCTGCGCCGCGATATCACCATTGAGGACATGGTCCGGCTCCTGGCCATGCTGATCGGCGCCGTAGACACCATGGAACCCGGCTCCGAAGCCTGGAAGCGTCCTGTGGCGCTCATTGAAGACGCCATCCGGACCGAACGTCCATCCCGCCCGCTCCCGGAACAATCACCCATCCCCGGTGTGACGCTCACGGACGACGTCTAGTCGACGGCCCTTGCTCCAGCCTCTGGAGGCCTGCCACTACCAGGTCTAGGGTGGGAATGGCGGCCGGGTTGGCCGGTCGTCCGTCGAACCCGAACCCGAACCCGACAGGAGCCGGCCATGACCCACCACATCAGCGCGATGATCGACGCCCATCCAAAGGGAACCGGTGTGCTGGACAAGGCGAAGCTGGCGGAATGTATTGCCGCCTGCTTTGAATGCGCCCAAACCTGTACAGCCTGTGCCGACGCCTGTCTGGGCGAGGATATGGTGGCCCAGCTGACAGCATGCATCCGGACCGATCTGGACTGCGCTGATATTTGTGCTGCGACCGGGACCATTCTGACGCGGCAAACCGGAACCAACTCCGCCATGGTGAGCGCAGTCCTCAAGGCATGCCAAACCGCCTGCGGAGTGTGCGCTGAGGAATGCGAACAACACGCACAGATGCACGAACATTGCCGGATCTGCGCGGAAGCCTGCCGCCGCTGCGAAGCCGCCTGCGCCGGCTTGCTAGCGAGTCTCACCTAAAACCGGTTAGCCCCAGCCGAGCAGCCTCAGCAGCGCCGCTGCGGCAGCACCGGAAATAACCACCACCAGGAACGGCGCGCGAAGCCAAAGAGCGACGGCGGCCGCTGCCAATGCGCCGATGCGGGCGTCCAATACCAAACCTTGTCCGGACGCGAGGGCATTCACCACGGTCAGGGACGCCAGCAAACCAATCGTCATGGTGCCTGCGATGTGCATGATCCTGGGGCTCTGAAGCAGCTTGGCCGGGACAAAGTAGCCAACCAACTTGGTGAGGTACGCAAGCGCGCAGGCAATGAGGATCCAGAGCCAGAGGTTCACTCGTGCCCCCTGTTCCCGACGCCGCCATGCCCTCGCTTTTCTGCGTAGGGGTCCAGGTCCGGCTCGAGTCCTTCATCCATGCGTGCATGGCTGAACCAGCCGATCACACCGGCCACCAGCGCAGCCACCAGAATTGGGACTCCCGAGGGAACGAACGGCACGGCCAGAATGGTCGCAAGGGCGCAAGCGGCCGCAATGGCCCAGGGTTCGCGCCCCTTCAGCCTTGGCCACAGCAAAGCGAGGAACGCAGCAACTGCAGCCCCGTCCAAGCCCCACTGCTTGGGGTCGCCCATCGCATCGCCGGCCAGGGCGCCGATGGCCGTGAAGATATTCCAGAGAATGAATATTCCGATCCCGGCAGTCCAAAACCCGCGGCGTTGCTCATCGGGGTCCGACTGGCCGGACGCCGTCGCCGTTGACTCATCGATGGTGACATGGGCTGAGATGTAGCGCCGCCATCCACGTGGACGCAGCATGGCGTTGATTTGCATGCCGTAGATGCCGTTGCGCAGACCTAGCAAAGCGCTGGCCGTCATGGCTGCGACGCCAGATCCACCACCAGCCACTACTCCGATGAAAGCGAACTGCGAGCCCCCGCTGAACAGCAAAAGACTCAGCACCATTGTTTGCCAGAAATCGAAGCCCGACGCCACAGAAAGTGCGCCAAAGGACACGCCGTAAAGGCCTGTGGCGATGCTCAGCGACAAGGCAATCTTGAAAGCTGGCGACTCCCTGAGTTTCAAGGGAGCTGCTGGACCTTTGCTCACTTTCGCAGGCTCCAGGACCACAGGATAAGGGGAATCTGAAGAGGCAGCCTAAGGGTGTGGGCGCGCCGCTGGCCGGGCGTGCCGTTAGGACCATACGCACGGCGGAGGGCATCAATATGCCCTGCAAGGAATACGGTAAACATGGCTGTCGTCGCGTCAGCAGCCACTTTTCGGGTGGCCGGGATGAGAAGCCCGACGGCGGCAGTCGCCTCGAGCAGGCCGCTGGAAGCGACCCATTCCTCACGGGACATAAGAGCCAGTGGCCCATTCGGCTGACTTCCCGGCTCGTCCATGCGACACAAGTAGTCAGGTACCACAGGGTAGTAGAACCCCGGGCTGCGGAAATGCTTCATGGCACTGGCCAGGAGAAGTGCGCTCAGACCGATGGCAGAGGTGGTTTGGGTGGCACGGGCTGACCAGCGGAATGACATGAGACAACTCAATCACAAGCCCGGTGGGCCACCCTAAACTGCACCCAACCGGGTCGCAGCAGAGCGCGTTTTGAGGGCCCAAAACGCGCTCATCTGCTACCTGGATGGGACCTGAAGCTGGGCCAACACCTGCGCGGGTTTGTTGGTGGTGATCTCATGGATCCCCAGCCCCTGGCAGAGGGCTACGTCCTTCTCCGAGTCCACAGTCCAGACCCTGAACACCCTGCCGGATTCCAACCACCGCTGGACGTTGCGGGCGTGCTCCCTCACGTAGTCGATACCCGGTCCGGCAATTCCTACCTCACCGTGATCCAGGATGCGTTCGGCCTCCAACTGGGTTGCCTTCATGACATTTGCCACAGCACCTGCCGTGATCGGCCCGAGTCCCAGCTCTTGCCGCAACTCCTGCACCGAGAAATTGTCCACCAACTGGCAAATGTGCTGGGCTGGGACCTTCTTCAGCAGGTGTTGGATCGAGTCGGAATCGAAGCTCATGAAAGAGATCTGAATATTCTCCAGCCGGGACTCACCGGGCGTCCATCCCTCACTGAGCAGCACGTCCAGAACCCTGTCCTCGAGATTGAGCTGGTAGGGGCTAGGGTGCTTGAGCTCGATCGCCAAACCGATCTCGCGCCCGGCGCCACGCAGAATGTCCAGCAGTTCCGGCAAGGTAAGGAATTGATCAGCGATCCCGCCGTAAGCATCCGGTATCCGGGCGCCCTTCCAGGAGGAGAAGTCCAAGGCCCGGAGTTCCTCGAGGTTCTTCTCCGAGACAGGTCCGGTGCCGGTGGAAGTACGGTCCAGGTTGGCATCATGCAGCAGGACGACGTGCTGGTCCCGGGTCAAGTGGACATCGCACTCAACTCCGTCGGCACCGTCCGCGATCGCCTTGAGGTATGCCGCACGGGTGTGCTCGGCGAACGCAGCACTGGCACCGCGGTGGGCGTAGACCTTGGGCCGGCGAGGGGCCAAATCGTCGCTAGTCATGGAGCCACGGTAGCCCACGCGGCTGCACGCACGGGGCTACGCTGGGCTAATGCAGGTGAACTCTGAACAAATCCCAGCCGAAGACGTCACCACCCACGCCCGCTCAGCCCAAGCGGCAGCCTCGGGAGCCACCAAATCCGGCTCCGGCGTCGTCGGCCGTTCTGCCGGAGACGAGGAAAAGGTGGCCGCGCTGCGCCGCATGAAACGGCTGGCCCTGGCGCTGTTGATAGGCATGGCCATGGTGTTCATGGTGGCGTTCGCATTCCAGAAGCAGTACCCGTGGTTTGAATATGTGAGGGCTGCGGCCGAGGGTGGCATGGTTGGCGCGTTGGCCGACTGGTTCGCGGTCACGGCACTGTTCAAGTACCCCATGGGCTTGAAGATCCCGCACACAGCGATCATTCCGCGCCGGAAGGACCAGATCGGCGAATCGCTAAGTGAGTTCGTGGAGAGCAACTTCCTGTCCCAGGAGGTCGTGCAGGACAAGTTGGCGAGCATTGATATTGCCCGTAAGGCCGGCCGTTGGCTATCCGCACCGGGCGGGGCCGAACGTGTGGCCAAGGAAGGCGGCGCAATGATCCGCGGCGCGTTCACCGTTCTGAAGGACGACGACGTTCAGGCAGTCATCGAGGGCCTGGTCAGAAAGCATCTACTCACCCCGCCGTGGGGACCGCCCGTGGGGCGGATGGCGGAACGGATCTTCGCTGACGGGCATCATCACAAGTTGGTGGATCTGTTGGTTGATCGTGCCGCCGATTGGGTGGACGCGAACCATAGAACGGTGAACCGACTGGTTTCCGACCGGTCGCCGGTTTGGGTACCGACGTTCGTGGACGGGCTGGTGAGCGACAAGGTGTACGTCGAACTCCTGAAGTTCGTTCGCGCTGTGCAAAACGACCAGAACCATCAAGTGCGTAAATCGATCGACGCTTACCTGACGGACCTGGCGCAGGACCTGCAGCATGATCCCGCTATGATCGAGCGCGCCGAGACCATCAAGGCCCAGATCCTTGGCGATCCTGAAGTCCGGGAACTGGCCTCGCGCACCTGGGGAACGGTCAAGAACGCGCTGCTCACCGCCGTCGATGATCCGGACAGCGAACTCAGCCAGCGGTTCAAGAGCGCCGTCCGCGACTTCGGTTCCCGTCTGGTCAACGACGACGAACTCGCCGGCAAGGTCAACACTTGGATCGGGGACGCCGCGGGCTACCTCGTGAACACCTACCGATCGGATATTGCCGGCGTCATCTCGGACACAGTGGCGCGTTGGGATGCCGAGGAAACGTCCCAGAAGATCGAACTGCAGGTGGGCAAGGACCTCCAGTACATTCGCATCAACGGAACGGTGGTGGGTGCGCTGGCCGGGCTCGCGATCTTCACCGTGGCCCACCTGCTGTTTGGCTAGGGGGATCAGTGGCGTAGGCGGCGGCCAGCTCGTGCGGCGAAGTCATCCAACGCTCTGACGATGTCCCTTGCGAGCCAGACGCTGGTGCCCCCTACTTTCCCGGCAGGAGTAAGGACGCCAGCCGCCTCCAGCCGTTGCACTGCCCTGTACGCCGTTGCCTGTGAGATCCTGGCGTAACCGGCTGCCATCTCAGCGGTGATTGCGGGTTCGCGAGGCAGCAGCTCAAGGACTTTCAGCACGGATTCCTGAGCAGATCCGAGCTTTTCACGGAGCTCCTTTTGTGCAGCCCGGATGTCCTCCACCAGCAACCGGCCGTTGTCCACGGCGAGCATGGCAGACTCGGCAAAGCGCTCAATGATGGGCAGGATGTTCCCCTGACGGTAGTCACCCAGGGCGTCGAAGTAGAAGCGGGTATTGGTCAGCAGCCCTGAAGAAACAGGGATGGTTACCTTTTCAGTTACCCCCTTGGCACGGAGCAGGGCGCTAACGATTGCCCTCCCCGTTCGGCCGTTGCCGTCCGCAAAGGGGTGGATGGTTTCGAACTGTGCGTGTGCCAAGGCGGCTTGAGTCAGGGCCGGGATGTCGTCCCGGCGCATGAACTCGACCAGGTCTTCCATGGCTACCATCACGCGTCCGTGATGCGGCGGCACGAACTCCGCTGAGTGGGGTGAATTGCCTCGGATCCAGACCTGCCTGTCCCGGTATTCCCCAGCTATGACTTGGTCGGAGGAGGCCAGGAGGGTGTGATGCATGGTGCCGATATTCTCGACGCTCAGGTCTTCAGACAAGGCAATCGCAGCCTCCATGGCACGCACGTTGGACGCGATCAGTGCGGCGTTAGGGCTCGAGCGATCACCCAATTGCGCCAGCACAATCTTCCGCGCACCGGCCGTAAGGTTCTCGATCTGGGAACTCGATGCCGATTCACTTCGGAGCAGCAGGGCCGCGAACGGTGCAGAGTCCTGTCCCAACTCGGCATCGAACCGGACCATTTCCACAGTGGCTGCCTCAACAAGCGACTGGGTCCGGGAATCAACCTCAGGATTGATGCGAGCAATTTCTGCCGGGATAGCAGCCTCGTAGGGGCCGCGGGCCAGGAGCCGTTGACGCCTCGAGGTTCCCGGTTCTCCATCTGCGGCCCAAGGATGCTCTTCGTAGCTGATTGATGGCCAGGCAAGCATATTGCTCATGATTCTCCTTGAGAAGATCGATAGCCTATTTTCTCACAAATCGCCATTCATGAGAAAATCGCGGCATTCATTTCTCACTACCGAGCATCAGTGAGAAAATCTGCCCGTGATCTTTTCACCCCAACAAATGAACCATCTGTCCCGGACGCGCTTGGCCCAGCAGGTCCAGATCTTCGTCCCGAACAACTGCGATCACGGGGGACTTACTCGTCGGAGGGTGCCCGGCCAGTGCAATGACAGGAAAGCCCGACGGCGGCAGCAGGACCGACCCTGACAGCAACGGTTGTGACTGGGGTGCTGGAGTCGTGGCCGGCACAGTCGCACCAGCCAGCCCAGCGGCACCCGCCACCCCAGCCGGTTCAAGGGGGCGCCCCACCAACCGGGCACCCACCCGGTCCGATTCCGGTGAGAGGATCCATGGTTCGCTGGTCAGCCGAAGCCATGTACCGGCGTCGTAATTTTGGGCTTGCGGACCGCGCTCCACCCGGGCGACCACCGGACGTTCGGGGTCCAGGGCCCGACGCAGAGCGTGGTTCTCAGCAGGAATATTGTGGGCGTGGGGGCGCCCGAAAGTCAGTGTGCCGCCAGCGCGAAGGGGTTCTGCCTGGGGTTCGATACCACCCTGAACGGCCAGGTAGTACCGGATCCCGAACAGCGCCGGCCCAAACTCCAACACCGCCCCTGGGCTGACGCGAACAGCCTTGTTAAAAGGCAGCTCGGAGCCGTTGAGCTTGACCACGCCTTCCGCGCCGGTAATCGCGAGTGCCGAGGCCGTGACGAACCGAAGCCGGAGACCACCCAAAAGTATCTCCAGGCCGCCCGCGGAGTCAGGGTTGCCCAGCAGCGCGTTGGCAAGGTGCAGGGAAGCCCTGTCCAAGACCTGGTCACGTGCAAGGGCCAGGGTCGAGGGGCCTGGATCAACAACAACGGCTCCCATTAAGAGCTCCTCTTCAACGTGCGTTCCAGACCAAACTAGGCGAACGCTTCAATCTCCACCCCTGCTTCCTCCAAGCCTGCCCGAACCGCCGCGGCCATGTTCACAGCGCCCGGAGTATCACCATGGATGCACAGGGAATCGGCACTGACCGGGACAACCGTTCCGTCCACGGCTACCACTTCTTTCCGCGTCGCGAGGCGGACGGCCTGGGCGACCACCGCGGCGGGATCGTGCAGCACGGCACCTTCGTCCGAGCGCGGGACCAGTGTGCCGTCAGGAAGGTACGCCCTGTCCACGAATGCTTCCCGGAAGACGGGGTGTCCGGATTCCTCGGCCAGCTTCAGCCATGCCGAGCCCGGCAATCCCAGCACCGGCAGCCCGGGATCGTAGGCGTGGACGGCAGCAACTACGGCTTCAGCTTGGTCGGGGTCGTGGACGATCCTGTTGTACAGCGCGCCGTGCGGTTTGACGTAATCCACGGAAGCTCCCACTGCATGGGCCATCCCATCAAGGGCACCGAGCTGGTAGAGGACATCGCCGAACAGTTCGTCGAAGGTCATGTCCAGCGAGCGCCGCCCAAAGCCGGCCAGATCCCGGTACCCAACATGCGCGCCAACGCGAACGTCCAGTTCGAACGCGGCACGGCAGCTGTCCAGCATGGTCAGGGGGTCTCCTGCGTGGAAACCGCAGGCCACGTTGGCGCTGCTCACGATGCGGAACATCGAGGCGTCGTCGCCCATGGTCCAGGAGCCGAACGACTCCCCCAGATCAGCGTTGAGGTCCACTGTTACCGCCTTCCAGCGTCAGATTGTTGTTGGTCTCGTCGGCAGGTGCGCTTGTGAGCAGTTCGCCGGGGATCGTATCCGGCAGCGGCCCGAAGGCTTCCTTGGCAGTTGCAACTACGGCGCGGCCCATCATCAGGTTGCCGGCACCACCCACCACGGCACCCACTCCAAAAGGCAGGGCCCGTCCAAGGAAGGCCGAGCCTTGCCGCTTCAGGAGGTTCTTCAGAAAGGCGCGCTGGATGGCATCGCGAATGACGCCGAAGCCGCTGCCCGGAATCTTCTTGGTGAGTGTGGTGCCCCAGGCATTGGTCACGCCCTTGCCTCGTCCCAGGGACTGGCCACTGAGGGCGCCCAGCAGCGATGTGCCTTCCTCGCCGAGCATGATGGCCATGACCATTGTCCGCGCGCGTTCCGGGTCGGTCAGCCTGATGCCGTGGAGTTCCGCCAGCGTCGATGCGTACAGCGCGGTCGTCTCGAGAAACCCAACGGTGGCAAGGGCCGAGAGTCCCAACGAAGCTGCTGTTCCGATCCCAGGCACGACGGCGGTTGCCCCCACGGCAGCTCCCCCGCCTGTGATGGCGGCCAGGTAGCCGCGCTCCAGTTTCGCGGCAAGCTGCGCGGGCGTTGCCTTTGGATGCCTGCGCTGCATTCTGCGCAGATTTGCCAGGACAAGTGGCCGCTGGATCTCGACAGCGCGCAGCAAAACATTGTGCACGCCCGGCTTGGTGTTGCCTTGGGCGTCGAATACTGCGTTATGGGCTGTCTCTTGGGCGATTTTCACCGCCGGGTTGGGTCGCTTGGGCATCTTCACCTCTGCATGGCAGTTAGTCGTTTCGCGGAGAACTACTGCGTTCAGCCTATGCCACTGACCTCCCAATACTCCCTACCCGGCGTAGACTTGGGTGCACTCGCGGAAGCAGTCCAAGCAAGGACAGGGAGTATCCGTCATGAACGCAAACAACAAGCCTGAACACATCATCCGGCACCACACCGACGCTCCTGCAGAGGGAGAAACGGAGGGCTGGGTTTCGCACGATACCGGCATCCACAGCCAGGATCCTGCCGAAGGTCCGGACATCGACGACGCCGACGCCCCGCCGTCGGGCGCTTCATAACCCCGGAGCTGCGGGCTCATTTCGAGGCGGGCCCCGTGGTGCTGCGGATGACCAAGTGCGGTGTCCGCACAAGGTGCGCGGGCGGCGTCGAACCTTCGAGTCGATCAATGGCACGGTCGACGGCGGCCCGCGCCAGGAGCGGGGCGTCCTGGCTGACGGAGGACAACTGGACGTAGCTAAGGCGGGCGAACTGGCTATCGTCGTAACCCAGGACTGACACATCCTCAGGGACCCTGAGCCCGGCCGCCCGGAAGCTTTCCCAGATGCCCAAAGCGCAGCGATCGTTGAAGGCAAGAACGGCGGTGGGAAGGTCCTCCAGAAGCTCCAGGCCAGCCCGGAGGCCGTCTTCTTCGGTGGCGCCGCCCGGAATCACCCGGGATTCGAGTCCCCGGTCAGCCATCTCTGCCCGGAATGCTTCGCGCCGCTGTGGACTCGAGACAGCGTCCCCACCGTCCACGTGGGCAATTCTCTGATGCCCCAGCGAGCTGAGATATTCCAGCGCGATGCGGACACCGGCGTCGTCATCACTGCTGACCGAGTCCAGGGATTCGCCGACGTCGTCGCGGAGCAGGCTGACCACTGGGAGCCTTGCGGCATAATCTGCTAACTCGTCCTCCCCCAGAGCGGGAGAAATCATGATCAGGGCTTCACAGCCAAGGTCCAGGAGAGATTCGATGGCCCGTGATTCCGGCCTGCCGTTGGCCACTGCGCTCAGCGCGATATCGTATCCGCGCAACGTTGCTCCGGCGTAGGCGGCGTCGACAATTTCGGCGTGGAACGGGTGCGACGTGGAAAAGCTGACGCCCAGGAGCCTGGTCCGGCTGCTCCGGAGGAGACGTGCACGGCTGTCGGGACGGTAACCGAGTTCCTTGGCCGCTTGCTGGACTTTGAGCCGCGTGGCTTCAGAGGCTCCAGGGGCGTCCCGCATCACGATGGACACGAGAGCACGGGAAACCCCGGCCGCTTCAGCCACATCCATCAGGGTGGGACGTTTTCCCATCATTGCCCTCCTCTGCCCGCAGCCAGTCTATAGAACGATCTAAGACGCAAACGGCGGGCGCTGGGTCTGACGCCAGACGTGCGGCCGGCCGCGACTCAGACGACCGACCGCACTAGCCCGGTATCGCAGTGACGGCGCCCCGGGTGGGCCCCAGAACCCACCACATCCATCACTGCCAACTCAGCGTTGTCCGCGGACATGCGCCGAAAAGGGCAACGGCACACTACGCGGTACAACGACTTGGGCACTGGATATGTGCGTTGACCTGCGGAAACGTGACGCGGGCTTTTGGAATAATCTTCAGCATTCCCCGATCAGCGTTCTCTGGGCAACATTCCCTCGCTGTATTCCGGCGAACCAAAGAAATCCTTCATGTACCCATCGGGGCGCGGAGCCGCTGTGCCTCGAATGGCTAGCTCAGTCGGGCTAAAGGAGACCCGGCGGAGGCGCCAATGACACCTGCTCGCTTATTCTTGGCAGTTCCCCTGTGGCTGTCCAGAGCGAAAGACTGTCTGGTCCGCCAGGATCGTCCGTTCCCACCATCAAACGGGCGGCACCGTGTTCTGTTACCGATTAAATTCATGGGTTACTCACAGGCAGGAGGCCGCGGAACGTAGTCATTTTCCCGGTCTTATCGAACTAGACTCACACGAGGAACTGCCCACGGTCCGGGTTGCTCCGGTTTTGAGGGGACGGAACGTGCCAAGTGAAGCCAACAAGCCGGGATCAGCACCGGTCCTGGATATCCACCAACTGAGAGTCGCCTACGGTGGCCGGACAGTGGTCGACGAGGTCAGCTTCCGGATTCAGCGCGGCGAGATCTTCGGCCTGCTGGGCCCGAACGGTGCAGGGAAAACCAGTACCCTCAGCGCCATCGAGGGGCTGGTTACGCCAACGTCAGGCACCCTGCTGGTAGACGGTATCGATGTCCAACAGCAGCCCCTGGCGGTCAAAGCACTCCTTGGAGTGCAACTGCAATCATCCAGTTTCCAAGCCGAACTGAACATTCAAGAGATTACAAAACTCTATGCCGGACTCTATGATGTGAAATTCTCCCCTGAGCAGGTCCGCGAGAGCCTGCGCACTGTCGGTCTCGCCGACGGACTAGGCAAAAAATTCAAACAGTTATCGGGCGGGCAACAGCAACGCCTCGCACTGTTTATCGCCACCGTCCATAACCCCCTCCTGCTCTTACTCGACGAACCGACCGCCGGGTTGGACCCCCAATCACGCCGCGGACTATGGCGACGCATCGAGGAGCTCCGCGCGGAAGGCAACAGCATCCTGCTCACTACCCACTCGATGGAGGAGGCCCAGGCAGTCTGTGACCGGGTGGCGATCATCGACCACGGAAAACTGCTCACCGAGGGAAGACCGTCGGAGCTGATCAACAAGCATAAGGACGACCCCAGGGTGCTTTCGGTCGCGCATGGAGCGCCGACACTGGAAGACGTCTTCATCGGACTGACAGGAAGTGAGATCCGTGACTAACATCGGTGTCAACACCGCGCGCCCGCCGCTTGGCCTGGCCTTCCGGTCGCTGCTTCGCGCCGATTTCCTGGTGCTGCTCAACGGTAAGACATCGCTCTTCCTGAGCATCCTCCTGCCCATAGTGGTCCTGGTTGCCAACACAGTTGGCAAGGGCCAAAGCCGACTCGGCGGATCCAGCCTGGTCATCGGCCTGGCCCTGACGTTGGGCCTGCTCACCTCAGGCCTGTTCGGATACACGCTCGCGCTGGCCCATGACCGCGATGTCGGGGTGCTCCAACGGCTGCGGGTCACGCCTGCGCCAACCTGGATGATCATGACCAGCCGCGTCCTCGTCCAAGTGGCCATCAACCTCCTCGCCTCCGTCATCGTCGTCATCGTCGGTGTGATCGCCTACGCGCTGACACTCAACCCGGGGCAGTACCTTCTGGTCATTGCGGTCGCCATCCTCGGCGCCGCAGTGTTCCTCTCCATCGGGCAAGCCGTCGTCGGATTGGTCCAATCCACCAGCGCCATCAACGCGATCACGCGCGTACTCATGATCCTCCTGCTCCTCCTCGGCCTCCTGGGCGGAACCGGTATCCTCGGCGACACGATGAAATCGATCGCAGCCTGGTCACCCGTCGGCGCACTCATGACACTCTTCGCCGATACATTGAACGCTTCCTCATGGAGCGGCCAAGACACCAACTCCCTCCTGGCATGCATCGGTTATGTCGCCGTATGCGCCACGATAGGCGTCCGCTGGTTCCGCTGGAACTCTCGGTTCATCTGACTTCAGCTCTGCGCCTCACAAAAAACCCGAGCCACGCCAACATCCATCGATTCGCCGGGAGTCATCCGCTCAAGACACCACCGCATGTGCCAGTGCGGCTCGCGATCTGCATTGGAGAATCCGCGGCTAAGCAAGTACTCGGCAGCGTGTCCAGCTGCCAGGAAGATCACTTCCCCGTCAGGGGTGTCGATCACAAACTGGACGTTTCTCATACCGGTTCAGTCCGCACATCCGTTGCAATACACAGCACCAAACACCAGCCGACTTCT
This sequence comes from Paenarthrobacter sp. 10N417, assembly GCF_056394745.1. Taxonomy (NCBI): domain Bacteria; kingdom Bacillati; phylum Actinomycetota; class Actinomycetes; order Micrococcales; family Micrococcaceae; genus Paenarthrobacter; species Paenarthrobacter sp. 10N417. The sequence continues at coordinate 187,587 of NZ_JBFTIL010000005.1, read as the reverse complement.
ATATCCTTTGGATGGAGACGACAAAGGGTAGAAAGTCCTTCCAACTGCTGCTCGTAGTGCACTGTTTATGGTCAGCTTGTCGCGTCGTCGGCCGGTTCTTCCCGCATTGCCCGCAGGCTCCGGGGCCCTGGAGACGGTCGCCGCGGCTCGCGGTCACCCGCCGAGCCGCCTCTGCCCAACCACAGGATCACCCGCGATCCTATGGGCACCTTCGCCCCCGATTCCGGACTCTGGCCGGTGACGACGCCGCTAGGCCAACCGAACCCCTCCAGAGGCAGGCCGTCTGGATCGGGGCCGACCGCAACGAGTTTACTGTCCACCAGGATGGCCCTTGCTGATTCGAGGGACAAACCGACGACATTCGGTACCGTGACGTTTGACTGCCTTCCCCCTCGTCCGGCTGCCTCGCCGACCAACCCGGCGGCCGCAGCGGCCTCCACCGCGCGAGACGCCGGCGCGGCAGAGGCAGGCAGGACGGCTCCGGTTGGAACGACCTCGTCAAAATCTCGCCAGCGTTCCCACGCCGATTGCCGGGCGATCCCCAATCGGGCGGCGATTTCCGCCCACGACGAGCCGCGGCCACGTGCCGCATGAACAGCCGCGAGCTCCGCTTGATCCAGCAGATACCGCAACTGCCGGACATCACTGAGCGCACCCAAGGCTTCTGGGTTGCCCGGCGGAGCATCGCGGGCATCTCCGAACCATGAGCGCAGGCGCTCCCACATTGTCAGGCCTTCACTCCACGGATCCCGCTGCGCACCCATATTGTCAGGATATCCTGACGAGGCAGTCTCGTCGATGGGTCAGGCGGCGAGCACGACTCGGACCTGGCGTCCCGGCGACCTGCACTGAATCCCTCTTGATCAACGCCACCGAGCCGGTGGTTGATGATCAGGGGACTAGGCTCTGGTACGACCCGTTGGACCCTGGCAACGACAAGAAGATTGTGGTGAAACCGGCCCAGGATATGCCCCTGCGCGCATCGTGATCCTGCGCCCCGGAAAGTGTTGCCGCAACGGCGACATTTTTCTCCTCCGCAGCGCACTTAACAGGTGTTGGAACGAGCAACTGATGCGCGCGGCAGGAGCCACATATGAACACCTTCAACCAGGTATCGGCAATATCGGCCGCCCTACCGCTTGCCGATGCGCCTGACATCCACCTCCTGTTCATGGCTGGTCTGATTTTCCTTACGGCCATTGTTGGCGTTGGCAGCGTCCTGCTGCTGCTCCTGCTGACTCCGCTCATCAGGCTGGCGTTCGGGCGTCATCTTCCTCAGGGACGTGCGCGGCGGGACGACGCCACATAACCGCAGAGCAAGAGGCAGCTAGAACGATCTAGACACCACCCGTCCAAGCATGCGAGCATGGTCGGACTAGAACGTTCTAGATGCCTGAATCGAGGAACAACAATGACGTACCTTCAGCACCCGGTCATCGAGGACCGGCCTGTCCGCATAGCCGTGATCGGCGCCGGATGGATCGGCGCATTCCACGCCGAATCCATCGCCCTGAGGATCCCGAACGCACGGTTGGAAGCCATCGCTGATCCAGTCCAGCCTGCCGTGGAAGCCCTCGCGAGCCGCCTCGGCGTCACCAAAATCAGCACCGATGTTGCCGACGTCCTTGCCGATCCGGACGTGGACGCGGTGCTTATCGCGACTCCCCTGCGCTTCCATTCCGAGCTGATAACCGCTGCTGCCAAAGCCGGTAAGGACGTGTTCTGCGAGAAGCCCGGCGGGCGGACCATCGCCGAACTCGACTCCGCCATCGAAGCGGCGGCGAGTGCCGGCGTCGTGCTCCGTTTCGGTTTCAATCGCCGCTACTCCACGGACTTCGCCGCCGCCCGGAAGCTGATCGACGACGGCGTAGTAGGAGTCCCGCAGCTGCTCCGCTCCCTCACCCGGGACCCCGGCACCGAAGCCGGAATCAGCAACCCGGAGAGGATCGCCCCCGGCACCATCTTCCTGGAAACCCTCATCCACGATTTCGACACCCTGAACTGGCTGAATCCCGGCGCGGTTCCCGTGAAAGTCCATGCAGTGGCAGACGCTTTGGTTGCGCCCGAGGCGAAGGCCGGCGGACTCCTGGACACTGCGGTCGTCACCGTCACGTACAGCAACGGCGCCATTGCTGTAGCGGAAGCCAACTTCAACGCGCTCTACGGTTACGACGTCCGCGGCGAAGTGTTCGGCTCTGCCGGCATGGTCACGGCCGGTAGCCCACAGGCCACCAACGCCACGAGCTACACAGCCGCCGGCATCGCGTCAGACACCGCCCGCCTGAACATCGACCTCTTCCATGACGCCTACACGGCAGAGCTGGCCCACTTCGCGGACGACGTCGCCGCACGCCGCGGCAAGGTCAATCAACGCACGACGGCGGGAACCCCTGCCGCCGTTGTCGCTGCTCCCGGTGGCGTGGACGCCCGCAACGCCCTGGCGGTTGCCTTGGCCGCTTTCAAGTCAGCCCAGACGGGGCTTCCCGTCGAGGTGTCCTCGATCGCGGACCTTCGTCCAGCCGAAACGCATTCAACAGCACAGCTTCAGGCCGCAGGGCAGGGAGCATGAGCTTCCGTTTGGCCGTCTGCGCGGAGATGGTTTACGGCGATTTGCCTTTGATCGATCGTGTGCGCCGCATTCACGATCAAGGTTTCGAAGTGGAGCTCTGGGACACCCGCGGCCGGGACATCGCAGCCCTCGCAGCAACCGGCGCCAAGTTCTCCTCCATGAGTGGCTACTTCGGCGGCAGCGTCATTGATCCCAGCACTGCGCATGAAGTTCTGGCCTCAGCCGAGAAGCTGATCCCCACTGCACTGGAGCTCGGCGTCGAACGCATGGTGGTTCATCCTGGCGAACTCGGTGAAGGCGGGCGGGCTGTTCGTCCGCTCCACCGGTCCACCGGCGAGATGTGGTTGACGGGCCTTCGAACCTTGGAACAGCTGGCTGAACTGGGCCAAAAGCACGGCATCGTGTTTGCGCTGGAAAATCTGAACACAATCCTGGACCACCCCGGCATTCCCTTGGCGCGCGCAAAGGACACACTGGCGCTGGTCACAGCTGTGAACCACCCCAACGTGAAGATGATGCTGGATCTCTACCACGCACAGATCGGCGAGGGGAACCTTATTGAGCTCGTGCGCTCAGCCCAGCCTTATACGGGCGAGATCCAGGTTGCCGACGTGCCGGGCCGCTTCGAACCAGGGACAGGCGAGATCAACTACCCGGCCATCGCCCAAGCGCTCCGCGACGCCGGGTACACGGGAGTGATTGGCATGGAGGCCAGTGCAATCGGTGGTCAGGGCATCCAGGCGGGCGACGCAGCGTTGGCAGCCTTCCGCGCTGCGTTCTCACCCAACTGAGGGACAGCACACGTCGCTACGGCTGCCCATAGCGACATGTGCTGTCCCCTACTTGGGTCAGTACTTGATCGGTTCCATGCGGCCGCTGCGAAGGGATATAACCGCAGCTTCGGCTATGGCCTGAGCCTTGAGTCCGTCTTCGAGCGACGGCATGGAATCCGATCCTCCCTGCAAGGACGAGACGAAGGCAGCGAGCGCCGCGGCATACGTCGGTTGCACGCGTTCGAACCACCCGGGATGCAGCCCATCGTCTACCACGGAGCCACCGCTGTAGCGGGAAACTGCTCCGTTCCTGTGGCGGCGGGCCTCCACCATCCCGGTTGAGCCCATGATTTCGATGCGTTCGTCGTATCCATATCCAGTCCGGCGCACAGAATCGATCTGCACCAAAGCACCTCCGGGCAGCCGCAATGTGACCGCGGACGTGTCGACGTCGTCGTACTTTACGATGCCCGGCTCCGCCAAGGCCGAACCTGTCGCGAAAACCTCTACCGGGTCCAGGCCGCTGAGCCAGCGCGCGAGATCGAAGAAATGCACGGTCTGGTCGCGCATCTGGCCGCCTGAGGTGGCGATGTAGGACATCGGAGGCATGGACGGGCCGCGCGATGTCAGCTGGATCAGCTCCACATTGCCGATCTGGCCTGAATCCACCACGCGTTTAAGCTCGGCATAATCGCGATCGAACCGACGATTGAAATCGACCATCACGGGTACGCCAGTCTCCTGCGCAAACGAAGCGACATCGCGGGCGTGGTCAAGGTCCAAGTCGATCGGCTTCTCGCAGAGCACTGCGATCCCAGCCGCGGCAGCGCGGCGGAGGTGCCCGGCGTGGGTATCGGTGGAGGAGGCGATGAACACTGCGTCAATCGCCGAAGCATCGAAGACGTCATCCAGGGCCGCGGCTACAGCAACCCCGTGCATGCCGGCCAGGGACTGCGCACGTTGCTGGTCGACGTCGTAGACGAGGCGAAAATCGATGCCGGGATGGGCGGCGAGGTTGGTGGCGTGGACGGAACCGATGAAGCCGGCCCCGATGAGCGCGAAACGGAGCTTCATCACACTGCTGCTTTCTCTGTGAGGGCGGGTTTCTCCGTGAGAGTGGCGGCCGTCCCTGCGAAGGCCGGCACTTTCCAAGCCGAGTCCTCGTGATGCGATGCGGCCACGGCCTCGACAAATTGGACGCCGATCAGCCCATCGATGCCGGTGGGGAAGGACAACTCACGGTCGGGAAGGGCCAAGCCGTCGCGACGGGCGCGCAGGACCTCGGCGAGGTCCGAATAGAAGTTGGCGAAGGCCTCAAGGAAGCCCTCCGGGTGGCCGAGACCGACCCTGGTAAGCCGGGACGCGTCGTCGTGCAAGCTGCTTAGGCCGTGAGTGAGGAGGGTTGTGGCCCCGGCCAGGTCCTGGACTTTGAGATGGTGCGGGTCCTCGTGCTGCCACTCAAGGCTGCCTTTATCGCCGTAAACACGGATGCGTAGCCCGTGATTGTGGCCGGTGGCAGCCATGCTGGCCCAAACGCGTGCGGGGACACCCCCGGACATCTCCAACTCCACCGTTGCGTGGTCGAATACCCGACGTCCTGGAACCAGCGTTTTCAGGCGGCCGGAGAGGCGCCCTGCTTCCAGCCCGGTGATGTAGCGGAGCAGGTGGAAGGCATGCGTGCCGAGGTCTCCGACGACGCTCGGGAACCCCGCGATGTCAGGATTGGTACGCCAAAGGGCCTGCTTGTGGCCAGACTCCTCCAAGGGCGTGGCCGCCCAGCCGGAGGCATGCTCGACGTCGGCAAACCGGATGGTGCCCAGTTCACCATTGCGGACCATGCGGGCAGCTTGGCGGACCATGGCGTAGGCCGAATAGCAGTGCGGAACAGCGAGAATGGCGTCGTTTTCCGCAGCGATCCGGACCAGTGCGGCTGCTGTGGCTGAATCCCTGGTCAGCGGCTTCTCGCACACCACCGAGATGCCCGCTTCGAGGAACGCGCTGGCGATCTCGAAATGGCTGTCGTTGGGCGTCGCCACCACAACCACGTCCACGCCGTCTTCGCGCGCCGACTCTACCGCGGCCATTTCACGGTAGTCCGCATAGTTTCGGTCCTCAGGCACCCCGAGCTCGACGGCGGTCGCCCGCGAAGCGCTGGCATCCCGCCCAAAGACTCCTGCCTGCAGCTCGAAATGGTCATCCAAGCGCATGGCGTAGCGGTGCGTCTTGCCGATGTCCGCGCCAACGCCTCCTCCGACCATGCCGGCGATCAGACGGCGTGTATTGGGTGCACTCATGGAGATCCTCTTTGATGTTTTGGAATTTACTTGGACCGGTCCATAATGGAGTCTGAGAAGGCGCGGCGTCAAGCCCTCTAAGCTAGGAACGAACCGACAGACCGGAACGAGACCCCCATGCCTGATGCACCATCCCCCGCCGGCGCGCCGGGAACCAAGCCAACCATCCGCGATGTCGCAAGCGCAGCGGGTGTTTCCAAGTCCTTGGTTTCCCTCGTCCTGCAGGGCTCTGCCAACGTCAGTGAGAGCCGCCGTCGTGCCGTCATGGAAGCCATGGAAAACCTGGGTTACAGGCCCAACCGACTGGCCCAGCGACTCTCCGGGCCGCGCAGCGGAACCATCGGCGTCATGCTCAACGACATCCGGAATCCGTGGTTCGTGGAACTTCTTGAGGGACTCACGGCGGCGCTGCATTCGGCGGGCGTTTCACCGGTTCTCGCCGATTCATACACTGACCAGCGGGTGGGCCGGAGTTCGGTGGAGACGCTCCTGGAGCAACGAGTGGATGGCCTGGTGGTAGTGGGAACCACCAACGAATCTGCCGCGATCGAGAAGGCTGCCCAAAGCTTCCCCGTGGTCCTCGCCGGGACCCGCGAACCGGTACTTGCCGGCGTCGACATCGTGGTCAATGATGACGACGCCGGTGCGCGTCAGGCGACCGAGCATCTCATCGCGCTGGGTCACCAGCGCATTGCGCACCTTCAGGGGCCAGGTGAAGTGGGGAAGCTGCGGCGGGCCTCGTTCGAACGCAGCATGCACGACGCCGGGCTGGAACCTCTTGCGGTACCGGGCGGCGGAATGAGCGAAGAGAGCGCCTACAGCACAGCGAGCAGGTTGCTGGCTGGCCCCGAGAGGCCCACTGCGATTTTCGCGTACAACGACGTCGCGTGCATCGGCGCTCTTTCGGCTGCAGACGACCTCGGACTTTCCGTGCCCGACGACCTCTCACTGGTGGGTTACGACAACACTTACCTGGCCAAAATCCGGCACCTGTCGCTGACGTCCGTGGACAACGGCAACCTCGCCGTGGGCGTCGAGGCCGGCAAGTTCATCCTGGAGCGGCTCACAACTCCCGATCTCCCTGCGCGGCTGCACTTGGTGCCGTCCCAACTCCAGGTCCGGGGGTCGAGCGGGCAGGCTCCGGCTTAGGGCCAACGCCGTTCGCGCCGCGCCCGCGCTCCCGCAGCAGCAACACCCCGGCATTGGCCGCGACGATCAGCCCGATCCCCACCCACTGCCCCGCGGCCAGGTCCTGATGCAGGATCACGGCACCGATGACGGCAGCAAACACAGGGTTGATGCTCATGAGCACGCCGAACATGTTCGCGGGGACCCGTCGCAGCGCGATGAGATCGGCCACGTAAGGCAGCACGGAGGCGAAGATTCCGGCCGCCACAGCACACAGAACCGCCAAGCCGTTGATCGGCTGGCTGATGAAAACCACGACGGCGACAGGCAGGAACAGCGTCGCCGACACTCCTGTTGCGGCTGCTGTGCCCTGGATACCCTGCACTCTTTGGCCCACGGTCCGGTTCAGGAGGATGTAGGCGGCCCAACTGCAAGCGGCGATCAGCCCCAAGCCGATCCCTACGACGTCCATGGATGCCTCCGGCCGGGTGATGGCCAGGACGCCGAATGCAGCAACCACAGCGCAGACCGCACTGCTCTTTCGTCGCGAGCTGATCAAAGCCACAGCCAAGGGCCCAAGGAATTCAAGGGTGACGGCAAGTCCAAGGCCGATCCGTTGGATGGACGCATACAGGCCGAGATTCATGGTGCCGAACGAAACGGCGAGGAGAAGGACAGGCCACCATTGCCGCCAGCTCAATTCCCTCAGCCGGGGCCGGACGATCGGCAAGAGAACAGCCGCCGCCACGAGCTGGCGCACCGCCACAACACCTACTGGCCCCATGACCGGAAAGGCGAATGATGCCGTGGCGGCGCCAAGTTGGTTCGAAAGTGCGCTGGCCAGGAGGGTCGCCGCGCCCCCGGCCTTCCGGGATGGCTTTACTCCAACTTCGCTGGTGTCGATCATGGGGAAATTCTGCGCTTGGCCTTCGCATCCACTAAATGCTTGGACGAGCCTATTTATGCGGTGGATGCATGAATAGGATAGATGGCATGGATGTCGAGGTGAGGCAATTACGGTGCCTCCTGGCTGTAGTCGAGGAAGGCACATTTACGGATGCCGCTATTGACCTGGGTATGTCCCAAGCGGCTGTTTCACGCAACATCTCCGGGCTCGAACAGGTTCTCGGGGTACGGCTCCTGGAACGGACCACCCGCAGCGTTGGCCTGACTCCCTCCGGCGAGCGCGTCGTCGCCAAGGCACGTCGCGTCCTCTCACTTCTGGGCGACCTCGAGAGGGAGGCCCGGTCCGGTACCGGAAAGATCCGGATCGGCTACGCGTGGTCCGCCCTAGGCGAGCACACCATGGAGTTCCAACGCCGATGGGCGGTCGCAATACCGGGCGTGGAGCTGCAACTCGTGCACTCCAACTCCCCTACCGGTGGCCTTGCCGACGGAACCACCGACTTGGCCATCCTTCGACGCCTTCCGGATGCGCCCGGCGTCGAGCATGTCCGGATTGGCGAGGAGAAGCGGTACTGTGCCATGTCCTCGGACGATCCCCTGGCATCGCGACGTTCCGTAACCATGGCGCAGGTGGCTCAGCGACCGGTGGCCATGGACTTGCGGACGGGCAGCACAACTCTTGAGCTGTGGGCGGAGGAGGGGCGGCCGGATATCGTGCCCATTAACGATGTGGATGATTGGTTGACGACGATCGGCAGCGGGGCGGCGCGAGGCATGACTGCCGAGTCGACGGCTCACCAGTATCGGCGTCGGGGCATCATCTATCGTCCGGTGCGCGACGCCTCGCCGGTGTCCGTGTACCTCGCGTGGTCCACGAAGGATCCGCAGCAGGAGCGCGAGCGGATTGTGGCGTTGCTGACGCGGTTGTACGCATGATGACTGCAATCAGAAAGTGCTTGCGTCGATGACGAAGCGGTAGCGGACATCGCTGGCGAGTACCCGTTCGAATGCTTCGTTGATCTGGCTTGCGTGAATGACTTCCACGTCTGCCCCCAGGCTGTGGGCAGCACAGAAGTCCAGCATTTCCTGGGTTTGCCGGATTCCGCCCATCCTGGATCCACTGAGGTTGCGTCGGAATTCCACCAGCGACCACGCGCGCTGGCTCAGCGGTTTGGAGGGCAGTCCCACGAGGACCATGGTGCCGTCCAAGGCAAGCAAGGACAGATACGCATCCACATCGATGTCCGCAGAGACGGTGTTGATGATCAGATCCAGCTGGCCCTTCAAATATTCGAAGGTTGCGGGTTCGGATGTTGCGTAGTAACTGTTGGCGCCGAGCCGGACGGCGTCCTCCTGCTTTTTGAGCGATTGGCTGAGCACCGTGACTTCAGCTCCCAAAGCCGCAGCGATCTTCACGCCCATATGGCCCAGTCCGCCCATACCTATGATGGCCACGCGCTTGCCTGGCCCGGCCTTCCAGTTACGCAGCGGCGCGTACATGGTGATTCCCGCGCACAGCAGTGGGGCCGCCTCCTGGAGGTCTATGCCGTCGGGGATTCTGAGGACGTAGTTCTCATCCACCACGATGCTTGTGCTGTAACCGCCGGCGGTGGGCAGGCCGTCACGGCCGAAGGAGTTGTACGTGCTCGTGGCACCTTGCAGGCAATACTGCTCCTCGCCTGCACGGCAATTGACGCATTCCCTGCAGGAATCAACGAAACAGCCCACTCCCACGCGGTCCCCCACCGAATGACGGGTGACTCTTGGACCGATGGCTTCCACCACTCCGACGATCTCGTGGCCAACCACCAGGGGGTAGTTACTGGCCCAGTCTCCGCGTGCAGCATGGATGTCCGAGTGGCAGATTCCGGTGTACCTGATGGAAATCTGCACATCGAAGTCACCGGGATCGCGCCGTTCCACAGTGCCCGGGGTGAGGTCCGCGGTGGGAGAAGAGGCGACATAGGCCTTCACGGTAGTAGGCATGTGATCCTTCTTTCGGGAAACGGAAAACGGGAAACAGGATCAGGAGGCCGGGACGAACCCAAGGGTTTTGTCCACGATGTTCTGCAGGGGTTCGCCCTGGCTGAACCGTCGCAGGTTGTCCACGAACAATTGCCCCAGATCGTCGAGGTAGTCCTCGGTGTCGCCGCTCATGTGGGGTGTGATGATGACGTTGTCCATGCTCCACAAAGGATGCCCCGCGGGAAGCGGCTCGGGATGGACTACGTCCAGTGCTGCCCCTGCAATGGATCCGGAGGTCAGCGCATCCATCAGCGCGTCCGTCCGTACCAGCTCCCCACGGCCCACATTGATCAGGTGTGCGGTGGATTTCATGGCGGAAAGGACGTCAGCGTCCACAAGTCCCTTGGTCTGTTCAGTCAGTGGCGCCGCCAGGACCAGGTAGTCGAAGTCCCCGGAGATCCCGGCCAGGTCCCGGGAAGAATGAATTTCGTCGAACAATTCATCCCCTGGACGGCTGCTTCGTCCGGCACCGCTGACCTGCAGACCCACGGCACGGAACAGCGACGCGATTTCCCGCCCGATGGAACCAGTGCCCACCACCAAAGCGCGTTGGCCCTGGATCTTACGGGTGACCCTGTGCTGCCAGCGCTGCTGCTGTTGAAGCTTGAACGAGCCCTGCGAGTCTTTCGCAATATCCAGGACGAAGCCCAGCGCGAATTCGGCAATTGCACGGCTCAGCACTCCGCGGGAGTTCGTGTAGACCACATCGCTCTGGATGAGCTGGTCGAACAGGAGTTGGCTGACGCCCGCTGCTGTTACGTGGACCCATTTCAGCGACGACGCCGCGTCCCAGTTCTCCCGCAAGGCAAGGGAAAACGAATGCCACTGGTACAGGACATCGGCACCGTCCATCGCTTCAGCCAGTCCCTCGGCCTTGGTCAGTCGGACCTCGGCCAGGGCTTCGATCTCCTCCAACCGGGGCGGTAAAGCCTCCCGGTACAGTGCCGCGACAACAGGCCTCTTGCGTCCAGGGGTAACCGTCATGACGACGCCGGTGCTCCCGCAGACTTGGTTGCCGTGCCGGCCTCGATCGAGCCAAGCACATCAATGACATCGATCGCGGCCATAACAGCGGCAGTGAACTCCGACGTCGACGAAGGGCCTCCTACGTCGCGGGTCCCGAGCCCTTCCCGCAGTGCGGACTCGAAGGCCAGCTGCAGGTGTTCAGCAGCCTCCGGGTGGCCCAGGTGCTGGAGCATCATTGCGCCGGACCACATCTGGCCCACAGGGTTTGCCAGTCCCTTGCCCGCGATGTCCGGCGCAGATCCGTGCACCGGTTCAAAGAGGGATGGGAAATCACCTTCGGGGTTCAGGTTCGCGCTGGGCGCCACACCGATGGAGCCGGTGACGGAGCTGCCCAGGTCCGAGAGGATGTCGCCCAGCAGGTTCGAGGCAACAATGACGTCCAGGGTCCAGGGTTTGAGGACCAGGTGCGCAGCCAAGGCGTCCACCAGTTCGCTGGTGAGCGTCACGTCAGGGTAGAGGCGGGTGGTTTCTTCCACTACCTCGTCCCAGAAGGGCATGGTGTGGATAATGCCGTTGCTCTTGGTGGCCGAGGTGAGGTGGCCCCTGCGGGAGGACGCGAGCGAGGCGGCGTAGTGCGCGGCCCGTGATACTCCCAGGCGGGTGAAGATGGTTTCCTGGACTGCGGTTTCGTGGGGCAGGCCGCGGTACATGCGTCCGCCGACCTCCGAGTATTCCCCTTCGTTGTTTTCACGCACGATGAGGATATCGATCGGTTCCTTGTTCGCCAGGGGCGACTTCACGCCGTCGAGCGTTTTTACCGGACGCAGGTTGATGTACTGCTGGAATTCGCGGCGGATGGGAATCAACAACCCCCACAGCGATTCAGCGTCGGACACCTCCGGGGAGCCCACGGCACCCAGGAAAATGGCGTCATGCTGCGCCAGCTGCTCCAGGCCGTCCACCGGCATCATGCGTCCGTGCTGGGCGTAGTAGTCAGATCCCCAGTCGAAGTGCGTGAACTTCAGGTTGATGGAGTGGATTTCAGCGATTCGTTCCAGGGTTTCGATGGCCGCGGGGACCACTTCCTTGCCGATACCGTCGCCGGCGATGACCGCGATTTTGTGGGTAGTCATGATGCATTCCGTTCTGAGGTGCCCGTCAGCTGCTGCCAGCGGGTGGCGGCCTCCGCCAGTTTGATAATGGTGCTCTTGGGCTCGGTCATTTCCCGGACTGCGTGCTTGACCCCTTCACGGCCCACGCCGGACTTCTTGAACCCGCCAAAAGGCATCGAGTCGATCCGGACGTCGCTGGTCTCGTTGATGACCACCGCCCCGACGTGCAGCTTGTCGGCAATTGCCAGGGCCAGGTCAATGGATTCGGTGAAGACACCGGCCTGGAGCCCGTATTCGGAGGCATTGGCCGCGTGGATGGCGTCAGAGATCTGGATGAAGGGCATGATGCTGACCACGGGGCCAAACACCTCTTCAACGATGACGCGGGCGTCTGCCGGAACATCTGTCAGCACGGTTGGCTGGTAGAAGGCGCCGTGGCGCTGACCGCCCACACGAACGGTGGCGCCCGCCGCTTTGGCTTCCTCCACCCACGCCTCCACCCGGCGGGCCTCGGCTTCTGTGATGAGGGGACCGATGTCGGTGTTGCGGTCCATCTTCTCTCCGACGCGGAGCGCGCGGGTCCCCGTGAGTACCTTTTCAACGACTTCGTCGAACAGCGAAATGTGGACGTAAACGCGCTGGACGGACAGGCAATTCTGGCCAGCCACACCGAACGCCCCGGCGACGATCGCCTCAGCAGCGGTTGCCGGTTCGGCGTCGGCGCAGATGATCGTAGCGTTGTTGCCGCCCAGCTCCGAAAGGATCTTCTTGGCGCCTGCAGCGGCAGCAATCCGGTCCGCCGTCGCCGGCCCGCCGGTGAAGGAGATGAGGTCCACCTGGGGGTCGGTCACGATCGCTTCGGACACCCCGGGTCCGGACACGATCGCGGCAATGCGACCTGTCGGAACGCCGGCCTCAAGCAACAGCTGAACGAAAGCCAGCCCGGTCAGCGGTGTGCGGCCCGAGGGTTTAAGTACGACGCCGTTGCCTCCGATCAGCGCCGGGCCCAGCTTGTGTGCCACGAGGTTCAGCGGATCGTTGAAGGGCGTGATGGCGGCGATGATGCCAACAGGTTTCCGGCTGTACCAGCCGATCTTGTTGCCTCCGGCCATGCTGTCCTCAAAGCCGAGAGTCTCCCCGACGAGTTCGCTCGACGCTGCCGCCGAAAGCCGCAACGTCTCGATGCACCGGCGCACTTCACGCTCGGCCTCGTTGATGGTCTTGCTGCTCTCCGCGGCAATAATCTCCGAGAAGCGGACCGACTGCTCAGCCAGGAGCACCGCGGCCCTTTCCAAGGCCTCGCGGCGTTCCCGCAGAGGCCATTCATCATCCAGGAGGTGGCGGTGAATATGGGCAACCGCCCGACGGACATCCTGCAGGGTTGAAGAACACACAGTGCCCAGCAGCAGGCCGTCTTCAGGGTCCCGGACTTCCAGGATCCTGTCAGCGGTCTCCCACAGGCCTTCGAGGAACGCACCACCGGGAAGGGCCGCAACGTTTGCCCGCCTGTAGGCCGTTTCCTCAGCTGTTTTTGGGCGCGCTCCAGCGACGGTTGTTGATGAACTCATGGGAACCTTTACCTTGCCTGGCTAGCGGGATGTCTACTTGATACGGTCGATGATCTTCGCGGCTCCACCAATGAAGGGCAGGAACCATGGCGGGCCGAAGTGGCCGGGCACCGGCGGGTTCTTCAGGTCTTCCCACACATTTGCCGACTTGTCGCCAGCCATGTAGTGGGCCATCCGCTTACCCATGTGGGCCGCCATCTGAACACCATGGCCGCTGTAGCAGAGGGAGTAGAAGAGGCCGTCGTGCTGGCCGGCATGGACCATCTGGTCCATGGAGAGATCCACCAGTCCACCCCAGATGTAGTCCACCTTGGCCTTGGAGAGGTACGGGAAGAGCTCAGTCATGGCCTTGTGCAGGATTTCGGCGCTCTTGACGTCCGAGTCCGGGCTGGACAAAGCGAATCGGGCCCGGCCACCAAACAGCAGCCTGTTGTCCGGCGTGATCCTGAAGTAGTAGGTCAGCATCTTGCTGTCAGAGGCCTGGCGCCTGTTGGGCAGGATACGATTCACTACCTCTTCGGACAGAGGCTCCGTGCAGATGATGAAGCTGCCCACCGGGATCACGCGACGCTGCAGCCACGGGGTGACGTTGCCGGTGTAGCCGCTGGTGGCGACCAGCACCTGCTTGGCCCGGGTAATTCCACGGGTGGTGTGCACATCGTGCACTGTCCCGGAGACCTTGTTCAGTTCGGTGACGGATGCGTTCTCGCAGATGGCCGCGCCGTTGTCGGCTGCCACCTTCGCCAGGCCGTGCACAAACTTCCCTACGTGGAGCCCGGCACCCAGCGGATCCATCATGGCACCCTGGTAGAAGTCCGTGCCGATTTCGCTGTGGATCTCGGACTTGGGGATGACCTTTACGTGGTGGTCGACCAGGTTGGCGAGTAGCTCCTGGGACTTCAGGAAGCCGTCGTAGTGGGACTTGTGGAACGCGAGGGAGAGCTTGCCGAAGCGCTTGAAGTCGCAGTCGATGCCGTTGTCGTGCACCAGCTTCTCGATGGTTTCGATCGCGTCGTTGTATTCGCGGAACATCTCAACTGCCCGCGGAGCCCCGTAGCGCTTGACTGCCGTGCTGAAGCCAATGGCCAAACCGGTCGTAGCCATTCCCCCGTTACGGCCCGAAGCACCCCAGCCAACGGTGTGGCGTTCGAAAACGGCCACGCTGGCGCCCTGCTTGGCGAATTCAAGGGCTGCTGACAGCCCAGTAAAACCGGCACCGATAATCGCAACATCAACGTTTTCCGGGACCGGAGTGCGGCGGTAATCGCCGGAAGGCTCTGCGGTATCGAGCCAGTAGGGAACAAGTTTCACGGTATGACCTTTCGCTTGGAAGTCGGTTTAGAGGCCGAGGTGCTTGTTGAGCTCGTCCAAGGACTTAACAGTGTTGAGGTCGTAGCCCTGGCCAATGGGGTCATAGCCGCGGTCCAGCATCCAGAGGTTGCGGAAGCCCATGTCATGCATCGGGTGCATGTCGTACCGGGTGTGCGAGGAGACGTGCAGGAAGTCCTCCGGCTTGGCGTTCAGGGTATCGAGCATGTACTCGAAAGCCTGGTAGCGCGGCTTGTAGGCCTGGGCCTGCTCAGCGGTGAACACGGCGTGCCACTCTGCACCGAGCTTGGGAATACTGATGTCCAGGAAGCTGGTGTCAGCGTTGGACAGAGCCACAAGCTGGTAGTTGTCGCCCATGAGCTTCAGGGGGGCCGGCACGTCCTCGTGGGCAACCCAACCACGGACAGCGTCAGCGAACGCTGCGCCGGCCCCTTCGGTGGGCCCGATGCCCCAGCGCTTGCACACCCGGTCAAAGGAGTCCTGCAGGATCGCCTCATACGGTTTGTAGTCGCCCAGGACCTCATCGAAGCGGTAGCCACGGAACTGCTTCTTGAACGTAGGCCACTGCTCGTCGGAGATGCGTCCATCAAGCAGCCGCCGGGTGGTGGGATCGATGTCGAAGTTGATCAGCGTGCCGTAGACATCGAAGGAGATGTACTTAGGCCGGAAGTTGGTCTCTGCCATGGGGTTTCCGTTCTTTTAGGGAGATGGAAGGGGGGCTTATGGTTCGACTCTAGGTGTCCAAATTGTAAATTGTCAACAGTTTCTAGGCGGTATTTAGAACGGTTCTCAATCAAGGACCTACTTCAAAAAAGTTTCTGTCAATTGTTGACAATCTACTGTTGAGGGGGTTGCATTGCAGTAGATGACGGAGAGATCCGGATCACATTACAACCTAGAACTTCTCCCTCCCCAGTGACCAACTCCCTCGAAGGGAAGCACCATGAAGATTCGAACCAAGGCCCAGACTGCAGCTGCAGGACTTGCCGTACTACTCGCACTGAGCGCCTGCGGCGGAACAGCCAACAGCAGCGATACGCCAGACAGCAAGACTTCAAACACCACTGACATCTCCGAGGGCGTCCAGCCCGACGAAAAGGCCGTGAGCCTCCTCCCGGCATCTTATAAGGACAAGGGCGAGTTGACGGTCGCAATGGATCTGCACTACCCGCCGACGACGTTCCTTGCCGAGGACAACTCGACGGCGATCGGCCTGAACCCGGACATTGCCCGCCTGGTGGCCAAGAAGCTCGGCCTGAAGCTGAAGTTCCAGGACACGAAGTTCGACACGATCGTCCCAGGTCTTGACGGTGGCCGCTACGACTTCACCGCCACGACCATGTCAAAGACCGATGAGCGGCTGAAGGTCCTGGACATGATCGACTACTTCAAGGCCGGCAACTCGGTGGCCGTGGCCGCGGGTAACCCGCTGAAACTCACCAACGAGACGCTGTGCGGTAAGAACATCGCCGTCACCCAGGGCTCTACCGGCCAGCTCAAGCGGCTCCCGGCCCTTAACGAGCAGACCTGCACCTCCAAGGGACAGCCAGCGATCAACGCCGTGACGCTGCCCAACGTCCAGGAAGCCCTGACCCAGCTGGCGTCCAAGCGCATCGACGGTATCTTCTACGACACGACCTCCCTCGCCTGGGCCGAGAAGCAGCAGCCGAAAGCCTTCACGATCCTGACACCGCAGGTTAACGTTGGCTCCAGCGACCTCACCGCTATCGGCGTCAAAAAGGGATCTGCCCTGACTCCCGCACTCCAGGCCGCCATCCAGTCGGTCCTGAACAGCCCGGAATACAAGAAGTCCCTCGCCAACTGGGGCCTCGAGTCCGGTGCCATCACGGACGCAAAACTCAACTAGGAGAGGTGCTCCCATGGTGCAAACCATCAGTAACGGAAGCAAACCGACAATGAACGGAATCGATCCGGCACTCAAGCCCCGTCTTCGTCGCAGAAGTACCTTTGAATACGTCGCTTGGGTGGTTTCCATCCTGCTTGGCGCGGGCATCCTCTTCTCGGTCTCCACCAACCCCAATTTCAAGTGGGATGTCGTGGCCAAGTACTTCACCCACGAATCGATCCTCCGCGGGCTGATGCTCACCATCTTCCTTACGGTCGCCAGCATGGCCTTGGGCACCCTCCTGGGCCTGGTCATTGCCATCATGAGGTCCTCGAAAGTCAAACCGATCGCGGCCACAGCGGGCGTTTTCATCACCCTGTTCCGCGGTACCCCGGTCCTGGTCCAATTGATCTTCTGGTTCAACATCTCCGCCTTGTACCCGAACCTGACCATCGGGATCCCGTTTACCGACATCGGCACCGCGATCGACACGAATGCACTCATGGGACCGATCACGGCAGCCTTGGTCGGCTTGACGTTGAACGAAGCCGCGTACATGGCAGAAATCATCCGCGGCGGGTTCTCCTCGGTGGGCAAGGGCCAAATCGAAGCCGCGGACTCCCTGGGAATGAGCGCCGCTACGAAGATGCGTAAGATCATCATTCCGCAGGCCATGCCCTCGATCATTCCGGCCACCGGTAACCAGGTCATCGGAATGTTCAAGGAAACATCCTTGGTCAGCGTCCTGGGTGTTGCGGAACTTCTCCAGAGCGCCCAGCTCATCTACGCACGCACCTACGAGACCATCCCGCTGCTGATCGTGGCGAGCCTCTGGTACCTGGTAATGACGTTGGTGCTGAGCTACCCGCAGTCCAAGCTCGAACAGAAATACTCCCATACCTCCGCCCGGGTCCCCCGCAAGGCCAGGAAAGTCCAACTGACAGCGCCGGAAGGAATCGCACGATGAGCAACGACGGCACGATCCAAGCCCGCCGAATTCGTAAGTCCTTTGGGCACAAGACCGTTCTCCACGATATCGACCTCGATATTGCCAGCGGTGAAATCTGCTGCATCATCGGACCCAGCGGTTCCGGCAAGTCCACCCTGTTGCGCTGCATCAACGGCCTGGAGACCGTGGACTCCGGAATCCTGAAAGTCAACGGAGATGATTTCGGCTACTACGAGACCGACAACGCTTACCACGCGCTGCCCCCCAAGAAGCTTGCCCAGCAACGTACACGGGTAGGCATGGTCTTCCAGCAGTTCAACCTGTTCCCGAACATGACCGCCCGCGAGAACGTCATGTCAGGCCCCGTGCTCGTCAAAGGTGCCGACAAGAAGGAATCCTCCAAGCGCGCCCAGGAACTGCTCACCAGCGTGGGCCTCGGCGCTTTCGGCGACCGCTACCCGGCCGAACTTTCCGGCGGGCAGCAGCAACGCGTGGCCATCGCCCGGTCTTTGGCCATGGATCCGGAAATCATCCTGTTCGACGAACCCACCAGTGCCCTTGACCCCGAAAAGGTAGGGGAAGTCCTGGCTGTCATGCAGGACCTCGCCAAAAGGGGCATGACCATGGTGGTAGTCACCCACGAGATGGGCTTTGCCCGCGAAGTGGCCGATTCCCTGATCTTCATGGACGAGGGCTACGTGGTGGAACGCGGCGACGCCCGGGAAATCCTGAAGAACCCCAAAGAAGCACGCACCCAGGCCTTCCTGAAGCAGGTGCTCTAAGCGATGGATGGAAAACTCGCCGTCATCGGCCTGGGCAGCATCGGAAGCATGGCACTCTGGCAGGCCTCACGGTTGTCCGATTCCGTGGTCGGCTTCGAAGCACACGCCCCCGGGCACGGCAGAAGTGCGGTAGGTGGCGACACCCGCTTGTTCCGGATGCTTTACAGGGGAAGGCCGGACTACTACCCCATCCTGGAGCGCTCACGGGATCTCTGGGCCGAGCTCGAAGCAGAAACGGGACAGGATATCCTCACCCGGTGTGGCGGACTCTCCATCGGCACAGTTGACGGACCCTACATTCCCAAGCTGCTGGAAACTACCCGGATCAACGGAGCGAGCCACCAAATCCTCACTCGTGAGGAAATGGCGGAACGCTACCCGCAGCACAACCTCCGGGCTGATGACGTAGCCGTTTACGATCCCTTCGGCGGCGCACTTCGCACGGATCGGGCAGTTACCGCGGCGGTTTCAGCGGCACAGGCAAACGGGGCAACCGTCCTCAGCAATACTCCTGTCAGCAGCATCACGGAAACCAACGACGGCGTTGTCGTCACCTCCGGCGAACAGTCCTGGACCTTCGAACGGGTAATCATCGCCTCCGGTGGGTGGTCCCAGCAGCTCATGCCCGAGTACCTGAAGGCGCACACGGAAACCCGCAGGATTTTCCTGAGTTGGTTCGTCGCCCGCGACGCAACCCAGTTCACCCCGGAAAAGTTCCCCATCTTCATCAGGATTTCCGGTGATCGCTCCATGTATGGAGCACCCGCGGTGGACGGCGTCACTGTTAAAGCAACGCTTGATGGCCGCGGGGCACCGACGCCGGCCGCAGACTCAGTGCCCAGGGATCTGACCGAAGCGGAGATTGCGGAAACCACTGAGACGGTAACCGAATTCTTCCCCGGCCTGGTTCCCAGCGTCGTCCGCTCGGATGCCTTCCCGGACCTGTTCACCTCAGATTCGCAGCCCCTCCTTGGCTTCTTCACTGAGTCAGGCAGGATCTACTCCGCCACAGGCTTCTCCGGGGCCGGCTTCAAGATGGCTTCCGGCTACGGCCAGATTGCTGCCAGCGAGGCACTTGGCAAGGGCGGCTTTGAGGGCCTGGACTTCGTCCGTCCACAGAGGTTCAAGAACTAGGCACCACACGATTCGCGGGCTAATGACCCGCGAATCGCGTATTGTTGACAATCTACAGTTACTAAGAAAGTATGAAGCCATGGCAACACTTAGCCCCATCCTGAAGCAGGCCACTCCAGTGGTCGTGGACTACGCGTCCGGTAGTTGGATCCACGCCACAGACGGCAAGAAGTACCTGGATTTCACCACCGGAATCGGCGTCACCAGCACCGGACACTGCCACCCCGATGTGGTGGCCGCAGCCCGCGAACAGGTGGGCAAGATTGTCCATGCCCAGTACACCACCGTGATGCACAAGCCCCTCCTGGAACTCACGGAACTGCTGGGTGGCGTCCTGCCACAGGGCTTGGACAGCGTCTTCTACGCAACCTCCGGCTCTGAAGCAGTAGAGGCCTCCATCCGTTTGGCCCGCATGGCCACCGGACGGCCCAACATCATCTCCTTCCAGGGTGGGTTCCACGGCCGCACAGTAGCGGCCGCCTCCTTGACTACCGCGGGAACCAAATTCCGCTCAGGCTTCTCCCCCATCATGGGCGGCGTGCACGTCGCCCCGTTCCCGCACTGGTACCGGTACGGCTGGGACGAAGCCACCGCCGTCGAATTTGCTTTGAAGGAACTCGACCATCTTCTGATGACCATCAGCGCCCCCAGCGATACGGCCGGCTTCATCATCGAACCCGTACTGGGTGATGGCGGGTACATCCCCACGCCTGTCGCATTCCTGCAAGGTCTGCGTGAACGTGCCGATAAGCACGGCATCGTGCTCATCCTGGACGAGGTCCAGGCCGGAGTGGGCCGCACCGGCAAGTTCTGGGGACATGACTGGGCCGGAATCAGCCCCGACGTCGTGATCACCGCCAAGGGACTTGCCAGCGGCTTCCCCATCTCCGCGATCGCCGCCTCTGCCGACTTGATGGGCAAGGCGTGGCCAGGTTCCCAGGGCGGAACCTATGGCGGAAACGCAGTCGCGGCAGCAGCCGGCGTCGCAACTTTGGGTGTGATCCAGCGGGAGAACCTCGTGGAGAACGCCTTGCTGCGCGGTGACGAACTGCGGGCAGGACTGGACAATCTGCAAACGGAATTCTCGGGAATCGGCAACGTGCGTGGCCGCGGCCTGATGCAGGGCGTCGAGTTCACCGCCGCCGACAACACCCCGGACGCAGCAACTGCCCTCGCCGTCCAACAGGCCGCCATAAAAGAAGAACTCCTGCTCCTCACGTGCGGTCCCCATGGCAACGTCATTCGCCTCATCCCCGCCCTGAATGTCAGCAGCGATGAAATTCAGCAAGGCCTGTCCAAGTTCACCCAGGCGCTCAAGACGGCCACCTCCTAGTCCCCCTGATCACTGAAAGAGCGACCATGACTACCTCCTTTGATCCCACCACCATCCCCACGGACCTGTTCATCGACGGAACGTGGCAGAAGGCCGCCAGTGGTGCCACCTTCGCAGTTGAGAACCCTGCCACGAACGAAGTGATTGCCAACGTTGCCGACGGCGGTCCCGAGGACGCCGCGCTGGCCATCGAGGCGGCGGGTCGCGCGCAGGCGGAGTGGAGCAAATCCACTCCGCGTCAGCGTGCCGACATCCTTCGACGCGCTTTTGAACTGGTCATCGCCAACACGGACCGCCTCGCAGCAATCATGACGGCAGAGATGGGCAAGCCACTCGCAGAAGCGCGGGGTGAGGTGGCCTACGGCGCCGAAATGCTTCGCTGGTTCTCGGAAGAGGCCGTCCGCATTGGCGGTGACAACGCCACCTCCGTGGATGGCAACACGCGGATCATGATCACCAAAGAACCCGTGGGGCCCTCCGTCCTGGTGACTCCGTGGAACTTCCCGCTAGCCATGGGTGCCCGCAAGATCGCTCCGGCAGTGGCTGCCGGCTGCACCATGGTGTTCAAACCTGCTGAGCTGACACCGTTGACGTCGCTGGCCTTGGTGGCCCTGTTCAAGGAGGCTGGCCTTCCCGACGGCGTGCTGAATGTTGTGACAACGTCAACCGCCTCCACGGTGGTTCGGACCTGGACCGACAGTGGCATCGCCCGCAAGATCAGCTTCACCGGTTCAACCGAAGTGGGCAAGGTTCTGCTGAAGCAGGCTGCCGACAACGTGATGCGCTCCTCCATGGAACTCGGCGGCAACGCACCGTTCATCGTCCTGGCCGATGCAGACATCGAAAAGGCCGTTGACGGAGCCATGAAGGCCAAGATGCGGAACATGGGAGAGGCCTGCACCGCAGCAAACCGCTTCTTCGTCCACCGTTCGGTGGTAGAGGAATTTGGCGAGAAGTTCTCCAAAAAGATGTCAGAATTGCAGGTAGGCAACGGCGCTGTGGCTGGCACCGACGTCGGGCCCCTCATCGAGCGGAAGGGCCTGGAAAAGGTCGAAAGCCTCGTTGCAGATGCGGTCTCCAAGGGAGCACGTGTGCTGACCGGCGGAAGCCGTCCGGAAGGTCCCGGCTACTTCTACACCCCCACGGTCCTGGTGGACGTGTCCACGGACGCCGCACTGATGAACACGGAAATCTTCGGCCCGGTCGCTGCGATCACCTCGTTCGACAGTGAGGACGAAGTTCTCCGCCTGGCCAACGATACTGAGTGGGGCCTGGTGGGGTACGTGTTCACAGAGAGCATGGACAAGGCCCTGCGGTTCTCCGCGGAACTGGAAGTTGGAATGGTCGGCCTGAACACCGGCCTGGTTTCCAACCCCGCGGCACCGTTCGGCGGCGTCAAACAATCCGGACTCGGACGCGAGGGCGGAAAAATTGGAATCGAAGAGTTCCTGGAGTACAAGTACACCGCTATAGCGGTCTAATAGTTTCAAAATTGCCGAAGCATGGAATGAGGGGATGTCAATGGCGGCACCGGAGGGAATGTTCGTATTGGAAGGCCGGCCCACGGCACAGCTGATCGCTGATCAGCTACGTGAGCTCATTGTCCAAGGGGCCTTCAGTCCTGGGCAGCAGGTCAATGAATCTGCCTTGGCCAGCCAGCTGAGCACCTCGCGGGGTCCGCTCCGCGAGGCTCTCCAGCGACTGTGCCAGGAGGGGATACTGGTGAGCAAGCGCAACCGCGGCGTCTTCGTGCTGGAACTTTCCACGCAGGATGTCAAGGAGATCTACGCTGTCCGCGAAGCCGTTGAGTTGGCTTCAGCCAACACCCTTCTGGACTCGGACGCAGAGCAGGTGGCGGACACCTGCCGGGAGCTCAAGGGCATCATCCGGAACATGGCCAAGCAGGTTGCGGCCTCGGACTGGCAGGCCATTGCGCGCCTCGACATGCAATTCCATACGGCCTTTGTTTCAGGCACTGGAAACACGCGGCTCATACGGATTTATGAGACCCTCGCTGCCGAATCCAGGATGTGTATTTTGAGCCTGGAAGTGGCATACCCCCGCATTGATGCACTTGTGCAGGAGCACCAGCAGCTCCTGGACCTCCTCGAGGCCCGGGACCGCGATGGACTCCAGCAGGCCATCAAACGCCACATGCAGAAGGCCGTGGAGGACCTTACTTCCAGCCCGGAGGCAACGGGAATTACTGCTTAAGAAAGTCTTCATTCAGGAAGGGCCCGGTTCAATTGAACCGGGCCCTTCCTTGTTTGAGTTAGTTTGTGGGAACGTCCGTGACAACCCACATCTTCCGCAGCGTCTCGTGGATGGTCCAGGTGCCCGTCCATCCTGCCGGAGTAACGAACAACGTTCCGGGACCGATGTCGAAGCTGGTTCCGTCTTCTTCAGTGATGGTCGCCTTGCCACTAAGGATCTGGCAGATCTCGTCATAACCCGGACGGGTGCTCTTGAACACGCCCGGCGTGACCTCCCAGATGCCCGTCTTGTGGTTGTCGCGGGCCCACAAACGGAACGAGACCTCAGTCTGGCCCGGTGTGCTGGTGGTTGCTTTGGGGATGTGCTCCCCCGGGTCCTGCGTTGTTGCGTCGCTCATGACAGTGGCCTTGATCATGGATTCTCCTTCTGGGGCTGCGCCCTTTTGAACGTGCCTGCCGTCTTTGGAAAGCACAGTTTCCATCCTAGCAATTGTCAACAATCGACGATAGGCTTGAAGGAGAAAATATTCACCGGACGCCCTGCCACCGATGCCAGCCCCGTCACCAAGGAGAACTTCCCCATGAAACTCATCTGGAAAAACAGCCTGGAAAGTACTCCTGCCGCATGCAGCGCGCAAAGCCGGAGGGTATCGCTCTGGAACTCCCTGGAAGCGGGAGATGTAGTTTCCCTCAGCCTGCGCGGCTTTGAATACCACAGGGGCACTGTGGACGATCGGACGGCGGATGGACAAACGATCTGGGTGATAGACCGTATCGGCGAAAGGCGGCTTTTCCACATCGATGATGACTACGATCTACTGGTCGCGTCCCAAGGCTGACGGTCCGGACCAACAGCTACCAACGCTCTAGCCCCGGCAGGCCAGCAAGAGTACCGTCGAGGTGACGATGTAGCAGGACAGCCGGGAGCCCGGAACAGGGACTGGCCGTCCTTGGTTCTTAGAGGAGCCATGCAGTGGCTGGATGGAATGCAGATACAGCAGCCGGACCCCTCGGCGCCGGGACTGTCACCTTGGTGGAAGGCACGTCCTTCTGCATCTCCCTGCCCAATGGGGACATCCATCCGGACCATCCCCACGGTATGTTTTTCCAGGACACCCGGGTCCTGTCCGATTGGGTCCTCACCATCAACGGCCAGTCGCTGGAGCCACTGACCGCCCAGACAAAAGAGCCCTACAGGGCAGCCTTTGCCGGCCGCGTCACACGGTCCGACGGGTATGCGGATACGCCGCTGATCGTGGAGCGCTTACGGGAAGTAGGCGTGGGAATGGTGGAGCACGTCACGGTCCGCAACCATTCGATGGAACCCGTGGAATGTTTGGTCGAATTCGCAGTCGGCTCGGACTTCGCCGACGTTTTCGAAGTCAAGGAAGCACGGGTCCAGAGGCAGTGGGAGGAGTCCCGCGAGTACCACCACAACACACTGACCATCCGCTCCCGGTGGCAGGATGTCCGGAAGTCCGTCGTCGTAAGTTCCGATGTTGCCGAAGCAACCCGCGAGGGCCTCAGGTACCGGACCACCATTCCTCCACGCGGGCACTGGAGCACCGTGGTCACCATTGCTCCCGGAGCCGAGGGAGGGGCGCCTGCGGCGCCTGTGGTGCGTCCTGCCGTCGGCGAGCTGTCCCGCAGCGATCAGCGCCGCCAGGAATGGGTAGCCAAAATTCCCGTGCTGCACATGGGCAACCACTCCATCGAGAGGACGCTGCGGCGCAGCTATGACGATCTCGGCGCCCTCCGCATTGAAGACCCCACTCACCCGGACAGAGTGGTTGTGGCTGCCGGAGCGCCATGGTTCATGACGCTGTTTGGCCGTGACTCCCTGTGGGCCTCGGAGATGGCCATGCCCGTTGATCCGTCACTCGCCCTGGGCACGCTGCAAACTCTCGCTGACCGGCAAGGCAAGGTGGTGGATCCCATCAGCGAGGAAGAGCCCGGGAAGATCCTGCACGAAGTCAGGCTGGACGTCTCCAGCGGACTGTCGCTCGGCGGCAAATCCGTTTACTACGGCAGCATCGATGCCACTCCGCTGTTCGTGGTGTTGCTGGGTTCGGTCAGCCGGTGGGGGTTCGCCAAGGACACCATAGCGGCCTTGCTCCCCAACGCGGACAGGGCCCTGGACTGGATCCGGGACTATGGCGACAGGGACGGCGATGGATTCGTCGAGTATCAGAGGCTCAATGACCTCGGACTGATCAACCAGGGCTGGAAGGACTCGTGGGACGGCATCAATTTTGCGGACGGGCGCCTCGCGGAGCCGCCTATCGCCCTCTGCGAGGTTCAGGCGTACGTCTATGACGCGTACATGGCACGGGCGTGGATAGCGCACGACGCCGGTGACGCACCTTTGGCGCGGGAACTCGCCGACCGCGCGGCGGAGTTAAAGGTCCGGTTCAACGAGCAGTTCTGGATGCCGGACCGCGGCTATTACGCGATCGCTTTGGACGGCAAGAAACGGCAGGTTGACGCATGCGCCTCGAATATGGGCCACTGCCTGTGGGTGGGGCTGGTGGACGAGGATAAGGCACCACTCGTGGCCGAACGACTGATGTCTCCGGAGATGTTCAGTGGCTGGGGCGTGCGCACCCTCGGAACCGACATGGGCGCCTACAATCCGGCCAGTTACCACAACGGTTCCGTGTGGCCGCACGATAATGCCGTTATCGCGGCAGGGCTGATGCGCTACGGATTCGTGGAGGAGGCCCAACGAATTTCGACGGCCTTGCTCGAAGCGGCCGACTACTCCGAAGGGCGGCTCCCGGAGCTGTTCTGTGGCTTCAGCAGGGAGCAATACAGCGAGCCCGTTCCGTACCCCACGGCGTGCTCGCCGCAAGCGTGGGCGGCCACCTCACCCATCCAACTGATCACCAGCCTGATGAGGTACGACGCCCATGTGTCGCGTGGCGGGTTCTGGATGGATCCCCAACTGCCAGCGTCCTACGGCGACTTGCATATCACCAACGCGCCCATGGGTGGCGGCCGGGTAACGATCGATATCGCCGATTCCGTTCCCACGGTGCAGGGGCTTCCGGAAGGGATGGTCTTCCATAGAGGACACCGGCCCTGGTTGACCGAACTTGTGCAGCAGGCCGGCCTCCGGAAGGAGGGCTGATTGGCTATGAGGTTGCCATCAAGTTGGCGGCAGGGCGGGCCGCTTGGGTCCCAGCTGCCGCTTCGCGCATGATCCAGAGAGCTGGCGTGCCGTGCAGGGCAGGCATCACCTCGCCCTTGGTAATGAGCCGTGCGTCCGTCGGGTCTCCCGCGACAGACCACCATCCGGTCTTGGGGCAATGGTGCCCCGTGCGCGATGTTTCAACGAGCTCTGGAGCCAGGGTAGCGGGGCGTCGCTTCTTCATGGGAGGTCCTTCACGCAAGGGGCTTCAGCGGATGCTTGGCCCGGGTTTCAGGTGATGAACCAAGCGTAGCAATTGTCAACAATTGACGATAGTACCTAGCGAGAGGAATTTCAGACATGGCCGAGCGAACAGTTTCGGATCTCATCGTGGAACGCCTTCAAGCGTGGGGCGTGGACAGGGTCTTCGGCTACAGCGGCGACGGCATCAACGGTTTCATGGGCGCCCTCCGCAGAGCACAGGATGCCGTGGAATTCGTGCAGGCAAGGCACGAAGAAGCGGCCGCCTTCATGGCCGTGGGGCACGGCAAGTACACCGGCGGCGTCGGGGTGGTGACATCGACGCAAGGTCCTGGCGCAATCCACCTGCTCAACGGACTCTACGACGCCAAGATGGACGGCGTTCCAGTGGTGGCGATCATTGGCCAGCAAAGCACCACAGTCCTGGGCTCGGCCTACATGCAGGAAATCGACCTGCTAACCGTCTTTAAGGACGTTGCGGCACAATTTGCACAGCTTGCCAGCTCCCCGGAACAGGTTCCCATGCTCCTGGACCGCGCCTTCCGTACAGCGCTGGAGACCAAGTCCCCGTGCGTCGTGATCATCCCCCACGACATTCAATCCGCCCAGGCTCCCGAACTCGAACATGAGCACGGAATAGTTGTCACCGCCCCGGTATGGCACCCCGCACGGGTGATGCCCCGGGGGGAAGACCTGGACGCCGCCGTCGAGATCCTTTCCAAAGGTGAGCGGGTAGCCTTCCTGGTGGGCCAGGGAGCCCGCGGTGCCCGGACCGAGGTCCAAGCGCTGGCCGAAAAGCTGCAGGCCGGCATCACCACCAGCCTGCTGGGGAAGCCGTACGTCGACGAATCGCTCCCCTTCGCTGCCGGCACCATGGGCCACCTCGGCACTACTGCGAGTTCCTATCTCCTGAACAACTGCGACACGCTGCTGATTATCGGCTCGAACGATCCCTGGACGGAGTTCTACCCGAAACCTGGAACTGCCAAAGCTGTCCAGATCGACATTGATGGGCGGAAGATCGGCAACCGCTACCCGGTGGAGGTCGGGTTGGTGGGCGACGCCGCAGAGACACTGGACCAGCTCACCCAGCGGCTCGGTCAGCAGCCCAACCAGGCGGAAAGCGCACGCGCCCAGTGGCGGTCCGACGTCGAAACCCAGGTCCGCGCCTGGCGTCACCTTTCTGAGGAACGCGCCAACATACTTGCAGATCCCGTGAACCCGGAACTCGTGGTCCGCGAACTCAATGGCAGGCTTCCGGACAACGCACAGTTGAGTATCGACGTCGGCAGTTGCGTTTACTGGTACGCCCGCCAGCTGACCCTTCCGCCGGGAGTCCCGGCCCACCTGAGCGGCACGCTCGCCAGCATGGGCTGTGCAATTCCCTACGGTCTGGCTGCCAAACTTGCCTACCCGGACCGGCCTCTGGTGGCACTTGCCGGCGATGGCGGGATGCAGATGCTGGGTATCGCCGAGCTGATCACCGTGGCGCACCGTTGGCGCAGCTGGGCGGATCCCCGGTTCGTGGTGTGCGTTTTCAACAACCGCGACCTTGCTGAGGTCTCCTGGGAGCAACGCGAAAATGAGGCCGAACCGCGGTTCAATGCCAGCCAGGAGATCCCGGACTTTCCTTATGCCGCCTATGCGGAACTGCTGGGTCTGGCCGGAATCCGCGTGGAGGACCCGGCCAAGCTCGGCGACGCGTGGCATTACGCTTTCTCGCTGGACCGTCCTGCAGTCCTGGAGGTCCTGACAGATCCGGACATCCCGTTGCTTCCGCCCTTCCCTGCCGGGGAAAAGAAGTTGGAAGGGATGAGGTCCGCGCTCGCAGAAGAAGGCGCCGATGGCGAGCGGGCTCGGAAGCTATTGGACAGTTATGCGGAGATGGAGTCCCAATGAACATGGAGCAGTTTCAATGAGCATGCAGCAGTGGTGGACGCACTTGAATCCCACAACCCGTGAATGGTTGATAGACAACAACGGCGCCGCCGTGCCCCCGGAAATCGTTGCCGAGATCGCAGGGGCCGGCGGACCACAACCAGCTGATTCGTGGTGGGTCGCGGACGAGGAAAGTCCGGGACTGCAGATGCCTGACTTTGCCGTCGATTGGATCGAAGCAATCGCCAACGAAGAAGCGCCCGAACAGTCCTGACTGACCCTAGAGGTTCTCCACCAACGACACGTCGCGCACGGCGCCCTTGTCCGCCGACAGCGCCATGGCGGCGTAGGCACGAAGCGCGGGAGACACGTGGCGTTCGCGATCCTTCGGCTTGTAACCGCCATTGACTTCAAGCTTTTCGCGGCGTTCGGCGAGAATCTCGTCCGGCACCTGCAACTGGAGGGAGCGCTGCGTGATGTCGATGCTGATAAGGTCACCGTCCTCCACCAGGGCGATGGCGCCGCCGGAGGCAGCCTCCGGGGAGATGTGCCCGATCGACAGTCCGGACGTGCCGCCGGAGAAGCGACCGTCCGTGATCAGGGCGCACTTCTTGCCCAGGCCGCGGCCCTTGAGGAACGAGGTGGGGTAGAGCATTTCCTGCATTCCCGGTCCGCCTCGGGGGCCTTCGTAGCGGATGACCACCACGTCGCCTTCCTTGATGGTCTTGTTCAGGATCTTTTCCACAGCTTCGTCCTGTGACTCGCACACAACTGCCGGGCCTTCGAAGGTCCAGATGGACTCGTCCACGCCTGCGGTCTTCACCACGGCGCCGTCCACTGCTACGTTGCCGCGCAGTACAGCCAGACCGCCGTCCTTGGAGAAAGCGTGCTCCACCGAACGGATACAGCCACCCTCTGCGTCGGTATCCAGGGAGGTCCACTGGTTCGACTGCGAGAACGCGGTGGAGGAACGCACGCCACCGGGAGCTGCATGCCACAACGCCTGCGCCTCTTCCGTGGCCTTGCCCCCGCGGATGTCCCAGTCGTCCAGCCAGCCATCCAGGTCGTTGGAGTGCACGGAGTGGACGTTCTTGTGCAGGAGGCCACCGCGGTTCAGCTCACCCAGCAGCGCGGGGATGCCGCCGGCGCGGTGCACATCTTCCATGTAATAGGTCTTGTCTCCGGCGACGTTCGGGGCCACCTTGGCCAGGCAGGGCACCTGGCGGGACTTGGCGTCCATCTCTTCCAGGCCGTAGTCCACGCCCGCCTCCTGGGCCGCGGCCAGCAAGTGCAGGATCGTGTTGGTGGAGCCACCCATGGAGATGTCCAGGGCCATGGCGTTGTCAAAAGCCTCGGCAGTGGCGATGGAGCGCGGCAACACGGAGTCGTCGTCGCCGTCGTAATAGCGCTTGACGAGCTCGACGACGGTGGCACCGGCCTTCTCGTACAGCGCCTTGCGGGCGGTGTGGGTCGCGAGCACGGAGCCGTTGCCCGGCAGTGCCAGGCCGATGGCCTCGGCAAGGCAGTTCATGGAGTTGGCCGTAAACATGCCAGAGCACGAACCACAGGTGGGGCAAGCGTTCTCTTCGATGAGGTTGATGTCTTCATCTGAGATGGATTCGTCCACGGCGTCGGCAATCGCGTTCACCAGGTCCAGGGACCGCACGGAGCCGTCGGTCAGGGTCACGCGGCCGGCCTCCATGGGACCGCCGGAGACGAACACTACCGGGATGTTCAAGCGCAGCGCGGCCATGAGCATGCCCGGGGTGATCTTGTCGCAGTTGGAGATGCAGACCAGGGCGTCGGCACAGTGGGCGTTGACCATGTACTCAACGGAGTCGGCGATCAGGTCGCGGGAAGGCAGGGAGTAGAGCATGCCGGAGTGGCCCATGGCGATGCCGTCGTCCACGGCGATGGTGTTGAATTCGCGCGGCACCGCACCGGCGGCGAGGATCGCGTCGGAGACGATCCGGCCCACGGGAGCAAGGTGGGTGTGGCCGGGAACGAACTCGGTGAAACTGTTGGCGACGGCGATGATCGGCTTACCGATGTCCGTGTTGGCGACGCCGGAGGCGCGGAGCAGTGCGCGGGCGCCCGCCATGTTGCGGCCGTGGGTAACTGTTCTGGAGCGAAGTGCAGGCATAAGTACCATCCTGCTGTTGTTCTACAGCGGGTGGAAGACGGTGCTGCTACTAGTAGTGAAAGTACCAGAGTAATAGTGTTGAGTTCGTGAAAGATGAGAGGCGCAAGGAACTGGGACTCTTCCTCAGGACCCGCCGCACCCAAGCCCTGCGTTCTGACTATGGACTCCCTCCCGTGGGGCGGAGCCGCGAGCGCGGCCTCCGTCGTGAAGAGATCGCATTCCTGTCGGGCGTCAGCGTCACTTGGTACACCTGGCTTGAGCAAGGCCGGGATATCAGCCCTTCCCGGCAGGTGCTCGAGGCCGTAGCCCGCACGCTGCATCTGTCCGACACCGGACTCAGCTACGTTCTGTCATTGGGCGGCTATTCGTCCGCCCCTCCTGCCGGTCCAGTCGCGGCCGATGCACCCGCCCATGTGCAGCGGCTTTTGGATGCCCTGGATCCCAACCCTTCCTACGCGCTTTCCCCGGACTGGGGCATCGCCGGCTGGAACCGCGCTTACGAGGCCCTGTATCCCAACATCGGAACCTTCGACGCCGGCGACAGGAACCTTTTGTGGTTGGTCTTCACTGACCCCTATATCCGCGACCTGCTCCCCGATTGGGACGTCACCAGCAAGCGGTTCCTTGCCGAGTTCCGGGCAGAGACGGGGCAACGCTTGGGCGATCCCGATGTTGAGTTCCAAGTTGAACGGCTCAAGCAAGCCAGCCGGGAGTTCCAGGAAAGCTGGGACCGCTACGACATCCTGGGCTTCGAGTCCCGGGAACGGCTCTTCCATCACCCTGCGGTGGGCGTGCTGCAGCTGGAGCACCACCAGGTCTCGCCGTCGGACAGGCCCGACCTCCACATCGTGGTCTACACACCGGCGCCCGGGAGCGACGCAGGCGAACAGATGCAGCGGCTGATGGGGAGCGGCGAGTAGCTAGCGCCCTGGCCCGCTTAAGTCACCGGCCAGCTTAAGTCACTACCCAGGCAGTTTCATCCGGAGTAGCCAGCGTCAGCACGGCTTCCTCCACCGTTTCATGGTCCTCCAGCTCACGCTCGATTCGACGCAAAGCAACTGCCACCTGGTGCTCCGGGTGGTCACCCTGAAGGTCGACGGCGGCCACGACGTACAGTTTGCGGGGGCCGACGAACTCCACATGGAGGTAGGTGAGGCGGGCAATATCCCTGTGTTCGAGCACGCGGCGGGCGATGGAACGTTCAATGTCCGGCGTTACACCTTGGCCCACCAGGAAGCGTCGGTTGCGATCGATCAGCACAACGGCAACAACGGCAAGCAGAACACCCACGATGATCGAGCCTGCGGCGTCCAGCACGGCCGAACCAGTGACCTGGTGCAGGAACACACCGGCAAACGCAACCACCAGGCCGATCAGTGCAGCAGCATCCTCTGCGAACACGGCCCGCAAAGTGGGATCAGAGCTGATAAGGACCTGCTTCAGGGTGTTCCGCTCCAGTTGTTGGGCCATCTTCCTGGTCTGGCGGAAGGCCTGGACAAAGGCCACGGCCAGCACCACTTATGCCACCAGGAAGTCCGAAGCGGGCTCCGGCGTGATGATCTGCTGGATGCCGTGCATTATGGACACCACTGCACCAGCGGTGAACAGCCCGAAAGCGGCAAACATGGACCAGACATATGCTTCCCGGCCATAACCCATCGGATGGCTGTCGTCCCGAGGGCGCCGGGAGCGCCGTTCCGCCACGAAGAGGAATACCTGGTTGCCGGTGTCCGCCCAGGAATGTGCGGCTTCGGCAGTCATGGAAGCAGATCCGGTGATGACGGCAGCCACCGATTTGGCCGCCGCAACGAGGGCGTTCGCCGCAAAGGCAATGGCAACGGTCAGCAGTGTGGAACCGGGCTTATCGCGCTTCTCGGATGCCGCCATGGAGATACCGTACCCAACTCGAGGTCCGTCAGGCAGCAATTCAGGCCCGTCGGGCAGCACCTCGGGCCCGCCGGGCAGCGCAACTCCCCACGTAACAACTTGCCCCACTCTGTGAGCCATGCCATATTCATTGCATGATCAGCCTGTTGGACAGCTGGACTGCTGGACAAACCAAAGTCGTAAGGGTCGGTGCCGCCGAGGCAGTGCTTGCCACCCTGAGGGCTGCCATTGAAGACGGCAGCCTCCCAGTAGGTTCGCGCCTGGATTCGGAAGCCACGTTGGCGCAGCAGTTCGGCGTCAGCAGGACCATGGTGCGCGAGGCCCTGAAGTCTTCAAATGCCTTGGGCCTGACCGTAACCCGGACGGGCAAGGGCACTTTCGTCATCGCCGACAAAGTTGGCCAGGACCTGAAACTGGGCAAGTACTCGGCACGCGAACTCCTGCAGGCCCGGCCTCACATTGAAGTGCCGGCCGCCAGTTTGGCAGCGGAACACCGCAGCCAGCAGGATGTCGAATCCCTCCGGGAAATCCTGCTGGCAATGGATAAAGAAGACGATCTGGAACAGTGGGTCATCCTCAATTCCGAGTTCCACGCAATCATCGCCCGCAGCAGTGGCAATGGCGTCTTCGCATCGATGCTTTCCGACATCGACGAGGCCATGGCCAACCAGTCCAGCACCTTGAACCAGGTAGTGGACCGAAGGAAGGAATCCGGACTTGAGCACGCGGCCATTTTTGAAGCCATCGAAAATGGCTCGGCCGAGGATGCCGGGATCGCCATGATGCGGCACCTTCATGGCGTAGAAGGATCGCTAGGGGCTGTCCTACCGGTTTCGGCGCCCTGAAGCCCTGGATCGAACGAGACAACCCACCACACCATTCGGACGGATTCAACGAGGAATCCGCACCGCCTCATTGCGCCCAACTGGGTGCCTGACCATAGGAAATGATGACTAAAAAGTCGACCGCTTGGACACGGCCATGACAACGACTTCCATCAAAGCTCCCACCCGAACCCAACTCACCAGAAGCCAAATCCTCAACTACCTTGCTCGCAATGGCGCAAGCAAAGTATCAGACATCACCCACGGCGTCACGGCCTGCAAAGATACCGTCAAGGCCCGCCTCTCCGAACTGGAGGAAGAGGGGTCCATCCGGGCCAACGTTCCTGCCGATATCCGCGGGAGAACCACGCCTTACTACTCACTCACCACGGCCGGCCTTCCGGCGGAGACGCCAAAAACAGTCATCACGGTGCACATCAAACACGCTGCTGACGGTCGCTTGACGCTGGCATTCGACGACTACCCGGGGCTCACCGCCACAGCCCGGAGCTTCATCGATATACCGGCCGCTGCCCGCAACTCGGCCTCGCGTTACACCGGCCACCCCGAGGACAGCTTCGCAGTCCACATCCGCTTCTGAACAACGACGGCGGTACGCACCCTCCGCGAGGTACGCGCGTTGGGTGCGTACCGCCGTCGTACGTCACTTCCAGTGCCGTTCCGCCCTACTTGACACGTCAACCCATGGCAATGCGCCGTGGGAGAGCGCAATATGGGGGAATGAACGCCTCCAGCGCCGATGGTCCGGCGCAGGGTGGCCCTGTCACCTTCGGGACCCGCCTGCACCCGTGGAGCCGCTACGTGGCGCTGGGTGATTCCTTCACCGAAGGGGTTGGCGATCCGGAGCCCGGCAGCCCCGGTGGACTAAGGGGCTGGGCTGACAGGGTTGCGGAGGAACTAAGCGTCGGACATGAGGACTTCGCCTATGCCAACCTCGCAGTGCGGGGACTGCTGCTCCACCAGATCCTGGAAGAGCAAGTGGCCCCGGCCCTTGAACTGCAACCGGATCTCATAACGCTCAACGCCGGTGGAAACGACCTACTGTTCCATAGGAGCGATCCCGACAAACTCGCCCTCGAACTTGATTCCGGCGTGAAGGTCCTGGCGGCCACCGGCGCAACAATCCTGCTGTTCGCGGGTCCCGACTGGGGTGCAACCCCGGTGCTCGGGCATGCCCGTGGCAAAGTAGCCATCTTCAACGAAAACATGCGCATCATCGCCGCCCGCCACGACGCGGTGATCGCCGATCTCTGGGCGCTGCGCCAGCTCACCAACCCGCAAATGTGGGATCCGGACCGGCTGCATTTCTCCCCGCTGGGCCAGCACACCATCGCCATGATGGTGCTCGAGACGCTCAATGTCCCGCACACCTTGGAGCCGATGATTCCTAAGGCCCTGCCTCCACGCACGTGGCGGGAGGCGAGGGCGGATGACATCGTCTGGGCTCGGGAACACCTGGTTCCCTGGGTTCTTCAACGTCTCACGCAACGGCTGGCCGACGACAATCGGCACCCCAAGCGGCCGGATCCCGGTCCTGTTTTTGGCGCCGGGATGCCGCCGGGGACGTACGTGGGAACGGATCCGGACAATGTGCCCAGTGAAGGCGAATCCCTGAGCAACTAGCCCGTCGGCTGGGCCTCGGCTTGCGCGCGAATGCTCCAAGCGGACCAGTCCAAGGGGTGAACCGAGGGGCGTCCGAGCAGATATCCCTGGGCGGCAGTCACTTTTAACGCCGTAACTTCCTTGAGTTCCGCGGGAGTTTCGATGCCCTCCGCAACCACCGCAGCTCCAACTTCCCGGGCGAGCTCGACCACTGCCCTGGCCCGGATCCGTTGCCCCTCGCTGCCTTCGATGCCTTCAATGAGATGGCGATCGAGTTTGATGATGTCGGGGCTCAGCTCGCTCAGCAGGTCCATGGAAACGAAACCTGCTCCGGAGGCGCTGACAGCAACGCGCAAGCCGAGCGAGCGCAACTGGCCGAGTCCGTCGTCGCGCGCTTGGCCTTCCAAGGCTTCCAAGCTGCCGGTTAGTTCAACGATGATCCGGTCCGGGGCCAGCGACGCTGCAGCAAGCAGGTTCCGGACTCTCGGGTCACGGGACGTCGCCGGAGTAAGGTTCAAGGCGACATACATGTCGTTGGGGACGTCTTTTGCAGCAGTCAGCGCGCAATGAAGGGCTGCGATCTCCAATTCAGTCCCCAAGCCGGCTTCCGCGGCCTCGCGGAACCAGACATCCGCTCCGGCGCCGTCCTCACCGACAAACCGGGTCAACGCTTCGACGCCCACCACGTTTCCGTCAGGCAGCGCGTGGACCGGCTGGAATGCCGTCAACAAAAGCTTGTCCGCGAGTATTGCCTGGATGTCTTCCCGGACCTCCTGGCTTACGGGAACAGTCACCGTGCGCGCTGCGTCAGAGGACTCAAGGTGGACACTGGAGACTTCCTGCCGAACCGGAACCGCCGGCTCTGCGGCCGAAGCCTTCCGGGTTTCCAGCAGATGCTCCAGCAAAGCGCCCTCGGGATCATCCGGACGAGCCTCGATGAGCTGGCGAAGTTTGTTCCTGGCGCCTTCGCTCTCGAGATCAGAATCAGCGAGGATGGCATCGATGATGTCCGTCACCTGTTCACGCATGGTCATGCCCTGGGCAAAGCTGGACGCCTTGACGTCCTCCGCTGATGGGTGGTCAGCACTGCCGCCCGGTGGAAAAGAGCCCGCTTCTTGAGCCATTGAATATTCCTTTATGAGTATCCCCCGCTGGCTAAGCCAGACATGACCTGACCCGGAAAAGCATGGGCCCTGCCACGAATCTTACAGAGAATTTCCGCGTTCCAGTTAGGGGCCTGAGGCAGTATAGGAAAACCGTGTCCTGCGGCAGCCAGCACTGGGATGCTTGAGGTGTGATGTCGACTTCCACGGAATCCCGGACCGCGCTCACTTGGAAGCTTTTGCCGGCAGCGATGCTCTCCGTGTCCGGCGTGCCGCTTTTCGCCTTGGAAAACGATTTTCTTGGTTACGCACTCCTTGCGGCCAGCATTGTCACCGCTGCGTTTATCGACCACGGCTTGATGCGGCACCTCGCGTTGGTAGCTGCCGGAATGGTCACGATCAGCCTGGTACCCCTGAATGCGGATCTGAGCATCGAACACATGGCACTCATGGGTGGCGCCTTGGCTTTGGCCGTGTTGGCTCCGTGGCTTGTATCCCGGTACCTGTACAACGAAAAGACGATCAAATTTCCAGTCAACACGGGCCGTGCATGGCCGCTCGCCGCGAAGCTATACCTGGTGGGCGTTGCAGGGCTTGGATACTTCATCCTGCCGGCCTACCTGATTCGGACAGGCGTCTACCACAATTGGCCGGCCGCCTCCGATCCCACCATCTTCTGGCGCCTCTTCCTCGGAGTGAACTCGGTGGGCATTTGGGACGAACTGTTCTTCATCTGCACCACGTTCACGCTGTTGCGCCAGTACTTCCCCGACTGGCTGGCCAACCTCCTGCAAGCCGTGGTTTTCTCGTCCTTTCTTTGGGAGATCGGCTACCAGGCCTGGGGTCCCCTGCTCACCTTCCCCTTCGCACTGCTACAGGGCTACACATTCAAGCTGACGAAGTCCTTCACATATGTGGTGTCAGTTCATCTGCTCTTCGATTTCGTCCTGTTCCTGGCTTTGGTCCATGCGCACAACCGTGATTGGTTGCCCATCTTCCTGTATTGAGCGATGTGCCTGAGGCCGCTCCTTGGGCCATGACGTGGAGCGGCTGGAACGGACTACCTAAAAACTACTTTTCGGTATGCCTAACTTTCGGTTATCCTCGTAACAGGATTCCGCAATGAAGAGGATGAAGACGATGGCCACCCCCACCCTGCAAAGACGACCCACACCCGCAAAGGTATGGTCGCGGCTACTCCTGCTTGGCCCTGCATTCGTGGCGGCGATCGCGTACGTGGACCCCGGCAACGTGGCCGCAAACCTGACAGCGGGAGCAAATTACGGGTATTTGCTGGTGTGGGTGCTGGTTGCAGCCAACGCCATGGCAGTCCTCGTGCAGTACCAATCAGCGAAGCTCGGTCTGGCAACCGGCCTGAGCCTTCCCGAGATCCTCGGCAAGCGGCTTGGAACCAAGGGCCGGCGCCTTTACTGGGCGCAGGCCGAGATCGTTGCCGGCGCCACGGACATGGCCGAGGTGATTGGGGGTGCGGTTGCGCTCAATCTCTTGTTCGGGCTGCCACTCCTGGCCGGCGGCCTGATCGTTGGCGTCGCGTCAATGATGCTGTTGGCACTGCAGTCCCGCCGCGGCCAGCGCTCCTTCGAGTACGCGATCCTGGTATTGCTGGGCATCATTGCCGTCGGGTTTGTCTCCGGCTTGTTCGTCAATCCTCCGGATGCCGGAAGCGCATTGGGCGGTTTGCTTCCCCGCTTTGAGGGTACGGATACAGTCCTGTTGGCAGCAAGCATGCTCGGCGCCACCGTGATGCCGCACGCGATTTATCTGCACTCGGCTTTGGCCAGAGACCGGCACGGATTCTCCGAAAACCCGGCTGTGCGGACGCGGCTGATTCGCGCAACCCGCTTTGACGTTGTGGGCGCCCTCTTGCTTGCCGGTGTGGTGAACATTTCGATGCTCCTGCTGGCTGCCTCCAGCCTCAGGGGCATTGAGGGAACGGATACGATTGCCGGTGCCCACACGGCCGTGACATCGGCACTTGGCCCCGCAATCGGCATCATCTTCGCGATTGGCTTGCTCGCCTCCGGCCTCGCGTCAACATCGGTAGGCTGCTATGCCGGCGCAACCATCATGGGCGGCCTGCTCAAGGTGCGCATCCCGTTGCTGACCCGCCGCGTGATTACCCTTATTCCGGCATTGATCGTCCTGGGAGCAGGTGTTGAGCCCACACTGGCGCTGGTGCTAAGCCAGGTCCTGCTGAGCTTTGGAATTCCCTTCGCGCTGATCCCACTCATAAGACTCACTGGTAAGCGCGAGGTTATGGGCATCCACGCGGACTCCAAGCCGTTGAAGATAGCAGGCTGGACGAGTGCAAGTTTGATTGTTGGGCTCAACATAGTGCTGATTACGCTTACTATCAGCGGGCATTCCTAAGGCGCTAACCCGCCCCGCCCATTCTGCATATGTTACATCTAACTGCATACATGTTAGCCTTCTAGCTAGCTTATCTAGCAACACTCGAGTGGATCTTAACGTTCGAGGGGTCTGAGGAAGGCGGAGAATGAACGCGACAGAAATGGTCGTCCTTCTCGACGACTCCGGCAGGCCCATCGGCGAAACCCCAAAGGAAGCACTCCACACCCAAGAAACGCCACTGCATCTTGCATTTTCCTGCTACTTGCTCAATGACCTCGGCGAGCTCCTCCTCACACGCCGCTCCCCCGAAAAGCAGACATGGCCAGGTGTGTGGACCAACAGCTTCTGCGGGCATCCGGCTCCCGGCGAGGACCCCAAGGATGCTGTTCTCCGTCGCGCGCACTACGAGCTCGGAGTAGACGTGGGGCGGCTCGAACTAGTCCTCCCCAGCTTCCGTTATCGCGCCGTGGACCCTTCGGGCATCGTCGAGAACGAGCTTTGCCCCGTCTATACGGCCCGGGCCCTGGGACCGCTCAGGCCAAATCCACTCGAAGTGGCTGACTACGCATGGATGTCTGCGGGACTTCTCGCAGAAGCCTTGGAGAGGACTCCTGCTGTCTTCAGCCCATGGCTGGCACTGCAATTTCCGCAGCTCGTCGAAGGTCAAGCGCTGAAGCTTGGGCCACAAGCATTCACGGATACGACGGCGGCACGCACCAACACTGAATGGCGCCGTTTTATCTAACTCAACTACGGATCTGGATTCCTGGTCACGCTGATACTGATCCTGCAGTGGAGCCCCACGTCATGAGGGGGTAGGTCCCGGGTTCCTCGAGTGTTCGTCAGTTGGATCTTCGTCAATCGTGTCCAAGGCTTCGCGCATGTTCAGGAGGAAGTCCATCACCACTCGCGCTTCTACTGGGCTGAGAGCGCTGGCTACGTTCAAAATGCGGCGATGCATTCCACCAAGCGTGTGCCGGACTTCCTGATCGGAACCGGCAGTCGGCCGCAGAATCAAGGCCCGACGATCCGTAGGATGCGGTTCGCGCCGGATGTGGCCGGAGTCCACCAAACGATCGATCAGCGTGGTCATGGACGCTGACGTTATGCCCAAGCGATCGCCCAGATCCTTGGGTTTCATCACCTTGCCCGCCGCTTCGGCTTCGAAAAGGTACCGCAAGGCCAAGAGGTCCTTTTCGCCCATACCCATGGCAGAGCGGGTCCTTCGACGCATGGCCTGTTCCGAGACACGATAATCCCGGAGGGCATTCAGGACATCAACGGCAAGGGCTATCTCCCCGGGGTCCTTGCCGTACCAGTAGCCCTTGGCGTGGCCGTTTGTGTCCATTCCGTGATCCTTCGATAAGCGTGAAGCTTGTTTCCCTAGCATCTGATCCTAATTCACGGTAGTTGGTGAACGCAGGGAAGCCTGCTTTGCACGCCCTCGCCCGACATTCAAGGGTTTTCCACATAGGCACATTGACCCGCCGATAATGTCTGCGGCTGCTGGAAGAGTAGGGGTATGGAGCGGAACCGAGAGAGCCAAGCAGCTATGTCGGTTTCCGCCGTGCCGGGCTCCGTTGCTGTGACCCCTGGCTCCAGGGACTCGGGCTCCGGTGGCTTTGACGTTGAGGATTTGCTTGTCCGGGTGGGCGCTTTCCGCGTTGCCGCGGCCAGCAATGAGTTGATTGATCAGATTCGTGGCCTGGAGGACGTGAAGTCCGCGATCGCGGCTTTGCAGGCGCGGGCCGCGGTGGCGTTTGACCTGGCGCAGCGCCGCGAACAAGCCTCTGCCGGTGTCTCCTCCTCGGAGCGTGGTCAGGGTGTGAGTGCGCAGATCGCACTGGCCCGGTGCGAATCACCGAACAAAGGGTCCCGGCTCCTCGGACTGGCCAAGGCACTGGTCTCGGAAATGCCGCGCACCATGGCCGCCCTGGAAACCGGACACCTGAACGAATGGCGAGCCACTCTGTTGGTGAAGGAAACAGCCTGCCTGTCGGTCGAAGACCGGGCAGCGGTCGATGAGGAACTCGCCCCCGACACCGGAACCTTCGACGGCGTCGGAGACAAAACCATCATCGCCGCCGCGAAAGCCGCAGCCTACCGGCGGGACCCCCGTTCCGTGACCCAACGAGCCGCACACGCAGCGTCCGAACGGCACGTCAGCCTCCGCCCTGCCCCGGACACCATGACCATCCTCACCGCACTGCTCCCCGTCGCCCAAGGCGTCGCCGCCTACGCCGCCCTCAGCCGTCATGCTGACTCGGCCCGCTCCGGCGGGGACACCCGTAACCGGGGCCAGGTCATGGCCGACACCCTGACCGAACGCCTCACCGGCACCCCAGACGGGATCAGCGGTGTTGATGTGCAACTCGTCATGACCGACCGCACCCTCTTCCAAGGCGACAGCGAACCAGCACGGCTCCAGGGCTACGGAATCGTCCCCGCCGAATGGGCCAGAACCCTCGTCGGCGGAGGCAGCAACCAGATCAACAACGATCCAGGGAATGGCGAGGCGGACGGAGAGTCGCGAATCAATGGTCAGACCGGCACCAGCGGCGAGGCCGGGGTTGTGGGAAAGGCCGGGACCGACAACCAAGCGAAATCCGGGCAGGCCAACTCGGGTACGAAACGCACGGACCGCGAGGACCTTAGGGTCTTGCTTCGCCGTCTATACACAGCACCAGCCAGTGGTGAATTGCTGGCCATGGACTCCAAAGCCCGACTCTTCCCACCCGGGATGCGGCGCTTCATCAAAACCAGGGACGACACCTGCCGTACGCCTTACTGCGACGCGCCCATCCGCCACATCGACCACGTGCTTCCGTGGCACCAAGGCGGCAAAACGAGCCTCGCCAACGGCGCGGGGCTCTGCGAAGCCTGCAACCACACCAAAGAAAACCCCCACTGGAACGTGAAAACAATCCCTGGCGGGCGACATGAACTGGAAGTCAGCACTCCCACCGGACACATATACCAATCCAAAGCCCCACGCCTACCGGGCCACGATCGCTCTCCAGCAACTGCACCGTCACCTTCTTCACTGGCACCGTCTTCGCCGTCACCTTCTTCACTGGCAGCGTCTTCGCCGTCACCTTCTTCACTGGCAGCGTCTTCACCGTCACCTTCTTCACTGGCAGCGTCTTCACCGTCACCTTCTTCACTGGCAGCGTCTTCACCGGAGCCGTCATCACCGTTGCATCCAGAGGCGCCAGCAACAGCGTCATGGTCACCAGATTCGACTGTTACGCACTTTTCCATGGCTGGGATGCTGCTGGAGAACGTCTTGCTGCACCGCACCAGCTGGAACTGACACCAGCCTGATCCCGGCAGGGGGACTGCGCAGAACAAGGACTACGCCGAACAAGCTGCCTTCAATGCCTGGACCGACTCAGCCGGGACGTCGTCGCCGGCCTCAGCGATCTGGTTCAGCGGAGTCGTGATTTCGGCGGGAACACCGGCGGTACGGGCAGCAGTGACCAGCCCACTGAGTACCTGCTTGTCCTCAACGCTCACCAATCCGTCCTGGACTACGGCGCAAATCTGTTTGTTGACTTCCTCGGCAGCAGCAGTGGCCACCTTCGAGGCCGCTTCGCTGGCAGCATTCCCGGCGGCTTCCTCCACAGAGGCGCAGCCAGCCAGAAGGAGAAAGAGGGGGACGACGGACAACGTTGCGAGGCTGCGATTCATGAGTCCCAGCTTAACAATCCCCACTGAGAGGCTTGGAGTTCCGCGATCCGGTACACCCAACTTCCAGAGCTGCTGCTGGTTGATCAGCCTGGCACTAATGCAGATGACGTAATGATTGACATGACATAACTCACATTCTGTAAGCTTGATTGAAAGTCACGCAGCCGGCTTCCCTCGTACTATTTCGGGAGGTCCGCATGGCCCCCAATTCCCTCAAATCCGAGATCCTCCTCGCACATGGAGCCGCGTCTTCCGCGGCTGCTGTCGCTCGAAGAAGAGCAGCAGGTCACCATGTCGCGCCAAACAAACCCGACGCCCTACTCGGGGCGATAGCCGTACGGCAGCTGTTCCATCGCTGGCCTTTGGTTCCTTCCCGCGAACTCGAACGCATCCGCCACGTCCTCATCCATTGCGATCAGTTGGGCTCGGCTGATACCCATCATTTGTCCGAGCCTGCCCAAGCGCTTCTGGAGCTCATCAACAGCGAGTTGGATCGGCGTCGTTCATCTGGTCATCAGAATGTGACCGACACGCAGGCGGCCGGTGCAGGTACGGCACAGGCAATGCAGCGGGGCGCCGCTTAATGGCGGGGCATTTCGAAGTCTTTGATGCCACTGGCGGCGACTGCAGGGTACGCCTCGTCGATGATGACGGGATCGAACTCGCGCTCACCGTCACTTACCGGGATAAAGGCGCAGCAGCAAAGGCTATTTACACGCTGAGGGAAATCGCAGCGAGCGGCCTCATTGAGGACCACACATCAACTTTTCCCTCGCCTAACTGAGACGCAGCCCATCTGAAAAGCATGGGCGGTTGTTCCCACGGCCGGGAACAACCGCCAATGCTGCAAGCAGCCCAAAGAGTTGTGCCGGTTTAGGCCCGAACGATCGGCAATCCTGCCGTCGGGAAGACGCTGGGAAAGATCGACGGCGGCGGCACGGGTACCGTATCCAACGGCACCGTGATGGTGTCCGCGCTGACGGTGACGTCGTGATCCCGAACCCGAATCAGCAGAGGCTCATCGCTGTAACCCGAACCTGTAACGAGCGCCAGCGCGATGGATCCCTGAACGAGTTCCACAGACAGCAAACGACCACGAACCTTGAGCCGGAAGGAGAGGCCTTCCCACTCCACGGGCAGCCGCGGATCGAAGCGCAGGACCTCGCCCTGATCACGCATTCCGGCAAAACCGCAGACCAACGAGCTCCAAATTCCGCCGGTGGAGGCGATGTGGACGCCGTCGATCGTGTTGCCGTGTGAGTTGTCCAGGTCAATGAACAACGCTTCGGTGAAATGCTTCAGCGCGACGTCGCCATACCCAACTTCCGCAGCCATGATGCCCTGCACGCAGGCGGACAGGGTGGAGTCGCCGGTGGTGATGGGATCGTAGAAGTCGAAGGCACGCTGTTTTTCCTCGGCAGAGAAATCCTGCCACTGGAGGAACATGGCCAGCACGGTGTCGGCCTGCTTAAGGACCTGGTGCCGATAGATCACCAAGGGGTGGAAGTTCAGCAACAGCGGGTACTTGGACTTGGGCGTGTTCCAATCCCAGGGCTCCAAAGTCATGAAGTCGTTGTCCTGGCTGAAGACTTCCAGGTGGGGATCGTAGGGCAGGGACATGCGCTCGGCAGCTTGGCGCCACACCAAGCGTTCGGTGTCAGCGATGCCTTCGTGTTCCAACGCAGCCGCGGCACGGAGGTTAAACCGGGCCATGACGTTGGTGTAGAGGTTGTCGTTGACCACGGCGGTGTATTCATCCGGCCCGGTGACGCCGTGGATGTGGAAGAGTCCGTCCTTGCCGAAGAAGCCCAGGGAGACCCACATCCGCGCCGTCTCAATGAGCAGGTCGGCACCAATGTCGGGACGGAAGCTGGCGTCGCCGCTGGCCCACTCGTAGCGGTTGGCAGCAAACGCGATGGCAGCTGCGATGTGGAACTGGGCTGTTCCGGCCGCGTAGTAGGCACTCGCTTCCAGCCCATTGATGGTCCGCCACGGGAAAAGAGCTCCGTCCACACTGAGTTCCTTGGCGCGGACACGCGCATCCGGAAGCATGGCGTGCCGTGATTCGAGCACTTTCCGGGCACCGTCAGGATTGGTGTACGTCAGATACGGGAGGAGGTAGACCTCTTGGTCCCAGAAGTAGTGGCCCTCATACCCGGAACCACTGACCCCCTTGGCCGGAATGCCGGCGACACCGGCGCGGGCTGTTGCCTGCGCGAGC
This sequence comes from Paenarthrobacter sp. 10N417, assembly GCF_056394745.1. Taxonomy (NCBI): domain Bacteria; kingdom Bacillati; phylum Actinomycetota; class Actinomycetes; order Micrococcales; family Micrococcaceae; genus Paenarthrobacter; species Paenarthrobacter sp. 10N417. Next base: position 143,527 of record NZ_JBFTIL010000005.1, on the reverse strand, counting down.
TGGAAGAGGGCCCACCGCACGGCTTGCTGGAGTTCGGGCTGGCCGCCGATGGCAACATCCGCGGTGGTCCAGTACTGGCTGTAGTGGGCCTGGCTCTGCGCGAGGATTTCGGAGAACGGCACCAGATTGGCCTCGGCGTCCGCTGCCAGGCTCTCGCCGCCGTCTTCATCATCCGTCAGTGCGCGCCCGGCCACGACGTAGCTGACCGTCTTCTCCAGACGGAATGCTTCGCCGCTGTTGATGGCCAGGACATAGCGCACGGATGACTCGTCCTCCGCCACCACGGTCTCGAAGGGTTGGCCTTCGGCGGAGATCCAGTGATCCACCGCCATCGCAATGCGCTGGCGGGATTCCGAGGTCTCCCACGCCAGGCGCAGGGAGCCATCGGCGCCCTGGAGGTGCAGCGGCAGCAGCACACGGCCGGCGTGCCGACCGGATCGCCTGGGGTCATGGACCGAGTGGTCCTCCACAGGCTGGTCCTGGCGGTTTACGACGCCGGAAACAATGTCAGCGGACACGTCGCGGTCAGCGCTCACGGACAGTTCCAGGCCAAGACATCCGCGCGAATCGAACCCGACGGCTCGCCGCTCAACAGTGGTGACCGTAGCACCGGAGCGGCAAGCCCATGTGGTGGTTTCCTCGTAGACGCCTGTGGAGAAGTCCACACTCCGGTGGTAGTCCAGCACCGTGGATTCGGCCAGGCTCAGGGCCTCGCCATCGATAGATACCGTGAAATTATTGGCGTCCGGGACGTACACAATCCGCTGGCCGGTGCGCGCAAAGCCGTACGCATTCTCGGCGTGCTTGATGTCCCAGATCTCGTGGAAGCCGTTGATGAATGTGCCGGGAAGTTCGCCGTCGCCACGCGTGGAATGGGCGCCGCGGACGCCAAGGTGGCCGTTGCCGAGGGCGAACAGCGTTTCCAGCGTTCCCTCGTCACCGGGGACGTGGATACTTTCCACGAGCTTCCAAGGCTCGCAGGGAAAGCGCAGCCGATCAGAGCTGATGAGTGCCATGGGCTAAAGAGGTCCTTCGAAAAGTAGGGTCAGAGAAGATCGTTGAGGTCGTCGACCACCAGCGTGGCGCCGGCGTCGAGCAGTGTTTGGCGGCCAGCGCCGCGGTCCACGCCGATGACGGCCTGGAAGTTGCCGGCACTGCCGGCCTGCACGCCGGAGACGGCGTCTTCCACCACGATGCATTCCTGGGTGGGGACGTCCAGCAGGGACGCCGCGTAAGTGAACGTGGCCGGATCCGGCTTGCCGGGAAGTCCGGCGGCGGCGGCTACCTGACCGTCGACGACCACCGTGAAGTGGTGGTCAAGTCCGGCTGCCTTCAGTACCGCGGGGGCGTTGCGTGAGGAGGACACGACGGCGACCTTGAGTCCCAGCTCAAGCGCGGCGTTGATGAACTTGACCGAGCCGGGGAAAGGCTCGACGCCGCGGGTGTCCACGATCTCGTTGAAGATTGCGTTCTTGCGGTTTCCCAGGCCCTGGACGGTTTCATTCGCGGGGGCGTCATCCAGGGGTCCTTCCGGCAGCGTGATGCCGCGCGAGGTCAGGAAGTCCCGGACGCCGTCGAAGCGTGGCTTGCCGTCGATGTGATCGAAGTAGTCGCTTTCCTGGTAGCCCTGCGGGTTGCCGGCATCGGCGAGGTAGGAGTCGAACAGCTCCTGCCAGGCCTGCTCGTGCACCACGGCAGTGGGCGTCAGCACGCCGTCGAGGTCGAACAAGAGCGCCGAAGCGCCAGTCCAGGCATTACGAAGATCAGTCATGTGCATGGTTCCGTTCAGCGCTTGTGGCGCGTGGTTTTGCGTTCGATGAGCTTGGTATCGAGCAGATGAGTGGAGGGTGGGTTGGGGGGATCTGTATTCAAAAGTCGTTCGCACAGCAGGTTCGCCGCGAAAGCACCTTGGTCGGCAACGGGTTGCGCCACAGTGCTCAGTCCAAGGAACCAGCTCATGGGATGGTCATCGATTCCGATCACGGACATGTTTTTGGGCACGGACAGCCCATACTCCCGCAACGCCATCAGGGCACCGAACGCTGCTTCATCACAATGGGCGAATACTGCAGTGGGCCGTGCGCCGCGGGTGATGAGTTCGGTCATTGCCCGGCGGCCGTCGTCGATGCTTGGCCCAGCAGCCACCACAAGGTCCGGGTGGACGGTGAGGTGGTGTTCATCCAGTGCACGCCTGAAGCCGTGGAACCGCGGGGTCTCAGTAGCAACGGAGTGTTCATTGCTCGAGAGAACGGCCAAGTCCCAATGGCCCAGCCCCAGCAGGTGTTGGGTGGCCTGCCAAGCTGCGTGCTCGTCATCGATACCAACATTGTCCCACGGAACATTCCGCATGCCCACGCTGGCGACTGGCAGCCCGGAAGCTTGCAACGCTTCCACTTCGGCGGGGTCAAGGTCAACATTGAGCAGCAGCAGCCCGTCCACCCTTTGCGCCAACCGTTCAAGATCGCCGAAGACCTGCTTGCGGACGCTGGTCTTGTTGCGAAGGCTGATCAGGACGGTGTCGTAACCGCTGTCGCCGAAGACTTCTTCTGCTGCTTCCACGGCCTGCGCGAAGAACCAGGCTGTGGCGGTGGGGGCGATGATGGCCACGGAACCCGTGCTGCCACCGGCCAGTCTTGATGCTGCTGCCGAGGCTTTGTAGCCCAGCTTGTTTGCGGCTTCCGCCACTTGCCGCTGGGCCTTTTCGGAAACGTTGGGGAGATTCCTCAGAGCCCTGGACACCGTACAAATGGACAATCCGGAGAGGACTGCAACGTCCTGGATTGTCACCCTGTGAGTCCTAACCATGCAACACGGCCTCAACCCTTTCCATACTCGATGACACGTTGGGGGAACGGCACCGCGCGCGGGAGAACTCCCACATTTACGGCGGCCGCAAGCCAAAAGTGTAAGCGCTTACAATTTTGTCATTCAATAGTGTGTGGCCGAATGCGAATTTGTGACGGGAATCTCACGGAAAGATTGATTCTGACGGGCGGATGCCGTCTAATCCGGCAGCTGTTCCAGTGCCTCAGCGCCCGTTCAAGACCGTCAGCGCCCGTTCAACACGTAGTACCGAAGGAACGCGCTGACATCCACAAGCTCCGGCGGCTCGATCCTGTGCCCCATTCCCGGGTAGGTACGCGTCGTCAGGGCTACGTTCGCTTCCAGCCACTCTTCCGTGTGGGCAATGGCGTCTTCGTTGATCACCGGATCCGCCTTGTCCCTGCCCCAAAAGAAGGGTGGAGGCGAATCAAAGGATTCGCTGAGCGCCAGGAGGTCGTTGTCCAGGACAAAACCGGACAAACCAACCGTTGCTTTGAACGCGTGGGGCCGTAGCCGCAGGAGCGTGCTGGCCATGGCCATTCCCTGCGAGTAACCGAGCAGGCTGACGCTGCTGTGGTTCTCTTTCACGGTGTTGATCCAGTTGAAAACGGAGTTGGTGGAGGTGATGACATCGGCGAAGTCGTTCGTCAGGAAGTAGTCCAGGAGGAACCAGCCGTAGTGGTCGCCGATTTCCTTGGGGCCGCGAAGCGCCGCACAGGTGAATTCCGCAGGGAGATACGGAAACAGGTCAACCATGCGCTGCTCGCTGGTGCCGTAGCCGTGCATCATCACCAGCAACGGGGTGCCCGCGCGCTGGTTTTCGGGCTTCGACCAGACCACTGAATCCATGGGACGAGCCTAGTAGACTGGCCCCATGACTCCGCAGGAACTGGCCAACCTGGCCCATCTGCGGCGCGCCCGCGATTTCATCGATCGCGAGTACGCGCGGCCCTTGGATGTGCCCACCATGGCAGCCGGCGCCCTTATGTCCCCTGCGCATTTCTCCCGCCAGTTCAAGGCCGCATACGGTGAATCGCCCTACAACTACCTCATGACCCGGCGCATCGAACGGGCCATGGCCTTGCTGCGGGCGGGTACCAGCGTTACTGATGCTTGCATGGAGGTGGGCTGTACATCCCTGGGTTCTTTCAGTTCACGTTTCACGGAGATCGTCGGCGTGACGCCCAGCGAATACCGCTCACGCGAGCACCATGCGGTGAAGGCGATGCCCACCTGCATCGCGAAGCAGCAAACACGGCCGGAAAGAAACGGCAATAAGAACCTGAGCAGGATTGAAGAAGCGCCCGCCTCACAGCTGCAATAGCGTGTGAGACATGAACATTTCATTGAAGTACGCACACGTCACTGTTAACGATGTCGATGAGTCGCTCGCCTTCTACCGCGACGCCCTCGGCCTGGAAGTCCGGAACGACGTCGGCTCGGACGGCCAGCGTTGGGTTACCCTCGGCAGCGATGCCCAGCCGGACCTCGAACTCGTCCTGTCCCCTCCACACGCCGGCCGCTCGCAGGCTGATGGCGACGCCATCCAGGAACTGCTCACCAAGGGCGTCATGCCCATGCTCGTTTTCAACACGGACGATCTCGATGCCACGTTTGAAAAGCTGCGCGCCTCAGGTGCCGAAGTCCTCCAGGAGCCGATTGTTCAGCCCTGGGGTCCCCGCGACTGCGCCTTCCGCGATCCGTCCGGCAACATGATCCGCATCAACCAAGGCTAACGCCCAAGCACGACGACGGTAGGTCACGGGCGCACTTACCGGCCTGCCGCCGTCGTGCTTTCCGCAATACGCAGTCCAGAGTTAGTGGCTCAACAGTCCAGCGCTTGAGCGTTCGCCGTACTCGTGCGTGGATGCGATAGCAGCAGAAACCACATCGGAGAGCCGAAGCCGCCGGTTGTAAGCCTGGCGCTGAAGACGTTCGCCCGTGCCACGGCGCAGGATCTTCGCAACACCGGCCCGTGCGAGTGCCAGGTCCCCGGACTTAGTCAGCGCCCCGCGGACGTGCCGCAACAAGGCCCCTGCCACATCAGCAGCAGGATAGGGCCTGTGATCCATCGGGTGAATCAGTTGATCATTGATGCCAAAGCGGCTGGACCGCCAGTTGGCCATCCGCAACAGGCTGGTCAAAGCGTCCGACGGCGGCTCCCCCTTCCGCCATTGTGTCGCCGCAGTCTCCACCAAAGCCCGCGCAATCACCGCGATGGTGAGGGCGTCTTCGGCGTACAGGCAGACGTCGGAGATGCGGAGTTCAACGGTGGGATGCCCTCTGGATAGACGCGCATCGAAGTAGATCATGCCCTCGTCCAAGGGGACCCCTGTGCCCAGCAGGTTCGCGAGAACCGCCCGGTAGCCTTCTGACGAGCCGAAGACATCCATGGGCCCGGCAGTGGGCCATCTGTTCCAAATTTGGGTCCGGTAACTGGCAAAGCCTGTGTCGGAGCCCATCCAAAACGGGGAGTTCGCACTCAAAGCAAGGAGGACCGGGAGCCATTGGCGCATCCTGTCCAGGACGCCCACGCCTTCATCCGGCGATTCAATGGCCACGTGGACGTGGAATCCGCAAGTGAGCTGCTCGCGCGAAATAAGGCCGAATTCTGTTCCCATGGTCGCATAGCGTTGATTACCCAAGGTGGGCGTCGCGTGGAATTCCGGGGGCGTGGCCAAGGCGGCCACCCTGGCCCCCAACGTCCGTGCAGCCGAATCGGCCAAAGCCCGCCCAAGGCGGATCTCGTCGCGAAGCTCCGCTGCCGTCCGGCAAGGCCGGGAATTCACCTCAATCTGTTCCTGTTTGAACTCCGATTTGAGGGAATCACCGGCTTCCGGATAGCTTGCCGTGTTCATGTGGGGTTGGGCGGCTATGTCAAGGATGCCCGCGGCAAGCGGAAGCGGCATCCCGTCAACGGGATCTGCGATCAGCAACTCTTCCTCGACGCCAAACGTACGCATAGCTACCCTCCCCGCAGTAATGAAATTAGAGGCCGCGGTTATCCGACGTGGCGCGGAACCTCCATCTGGAAGCCGCAGCGGCAATGGAGCACCTGCGTTTGCAGGTAGACCTCGAACAGGCTCGGGCCGTCCAGGTCGTCAGTGCTCCGGGGTGGCTCGATGATGCTCTCTGAGGGGCGTCCCAGCGTCATGGGCTCGCCACAATGCGTGCAGCTGAACCACAGGCCGGATGCGGACGTGGACAGGAATTCGGTTTGGATCTCCGGTACTAGTTCGGCCAAGGGCACGGGGTGGGCGTAAAACGTATCGCACTCACTGCAGGTATAGCTGACTTCAACGATTTCGGACTGGTTCGGTTCTGCTTCTACGACGGTTTCAACAAAAATGTACGAATCAGTATCGCAAACTGTGCACCATGGCCGTGTGGCGGTGTCAAAAGTTGCGGGTTTCGCCCCAACCATGGGTTTAGGGGCGGGAATAGGGGATCCAAGCGTCATTGCCATTCTCCTTTATGCACGTATCCACCGCGAGGTGGGTTCCGACAACATATTGAATCGCGTCGGGAGAAGCTGATTGCTCCTCGAGGAGGCCTGCATGGATGCACGCGGCGAGCCGGCCGATTGTGGCCACGGCTTAAGGTGCAGTTCTTGTACCATCTTGGATGGCTTCAGGTCATGAGTCTCCAAGGGCTATCTGCTTAACCCACCTATGAATGTAGTTCATTAGTGGCGGGCGTCACAAGTGCGCAAGGTCTGTCATACGTGCGAAGGGCCCGGCGCCAGTCTCCTAGGGCTCAAAGTGGGCCACGGGAGCTTCGTCTGCCACAGCCTTGACGAGCTGCTCAGCCACATCCCTGAGTTTTTGGTTGCGACCGTTGGAAGCCTTGGTGAGGATCCTGAAGGCCTCATCCTGGCTACAGCGGTTTTGGCCCATGATGATGCCGCAGGCCAGATCAATCACTGTTCTGGACTGCATTGCTGCCTGAAGGTCATCAGCATGCTGCTGCTTGATGCCAATCCTCACGGCCAACCTCAGTGAGCGCTCCGCCTGGCTGGCATACAACTCACAATTCCGGATTGTCTCGTCGTCGTAGACATGGGCTTTCGGGGCGAAGAAGTTCAGGGCTGCCGTTGCACCCTCATCCAATTCCAGCGGGACGCAAAGGGCCGAAAGGTGCCCACGTTCTGCGATGACGGTGCAGTACTCAGACCATCTTTCCTCGGAGGAAGTATCGGGGACATGCACTGTGGCGTGGCTGCGCATGGCTTCCAGGCACGGGCCATCCCCGTAAGCTTGCTGAACTTCATCGATCAGCCTCGCTTCGTGGGTACTTCCGGCCACTGTGGCCGTGCGGCGTCGCCGGCTCAAAGTGATGCCGCACAGGACATCCAGGCCTACGGCTTCAGATACGGAGGCCGCGGAGAAGACCGCAAGATCATGCAGGAAGCCTGCTACATCATCGCTGTCGATTACCAAGTCCTGAAGTTGTTCAGGCACCGAAACATCGTCAAGCGATGGGACAGTATCCGACGGCGCTGGGACATCGTCCGGCACCGCAAAATCAACGTGCATTTCGTCCATGATTCAGTTTACGATCGTCCGGACCCAACTCGTCACTCCTTGAAGAACAAGCACCAGAATCCTTGCATCTGCCGTGCACCTATGTGCACAATCTAGCTAGAGTCCGCATTGCCGGACAGGCTTTACAGCTCATGCAGACGGGCACCCCGCATTAACAATGCAGAGGTAAATCCCATGTCGGCCCAGCCCGCGTCCAGAGTTCCCGACGAAGCCCACCAACCAGACGACCCCCTATGGTGTACACGCTGCAATACTGACCAACATTTGGTGGTGGATTCGATTCAGTCGCATTACCCTCCCACCCCCAACACGGTGGATGTGGCCTACGAATGCAGGGTCTGCAACTACTCCTATGATCAGACCGCCACGGTACAAAGGGTGGCCGTCGTACTGAACCGCCCCGGCGTTTCCCAGGGCATACTGCAGTTCGGTGGCCAGTATTTGCACTGCGGGGAGCCCATGAGAACCAGCAGTTGCCAGCTGCGGCGGATCCAGGCCCCGCTTGTCCTGAAGCCCGGCGGCCAACTGCGCATGTACGAGGTCATCATCAATACCCGCACCCTCGGCTGCCCCTGCGGCTTCCACATGGAAATCCCGGACTAGATGCGGTGATCACGCGCCTTGAGCAAGGAAACCAGTTTTAACAGAGGTAGAGGAACAGGAAGGGAAAACATGCAGACCGAATCAAAGAGGGACGAGTCTCCAGTTACCGGGACTGATCACAAGCCGGTTAGAAAGCACAAGCTTCCGGATCCACCAGACCCGGACAACCTTCCCATCGACTACCTCGCCTCCGGGTGGGACATCAGCAGGTACTCCTCAAGCGTCAGGCGTGAGCTTCATCGGCGCGCCACCCACCTACGCGGCGCTTGACCTTGAGTGACTTCCCGCCGGACCCTTCGCATCCCGATCCCACCAGGGAGCCCGGGCCCACACCGGAGCCGGTTCCCCTGCCGGAGCCAGGGCCTCCCCCGGTACCGGACCCGACGCCGGGGCCAACAGTGCCGTCACCACCGGCACGGCCAGATACTGGACAACCGCCAGGGCAGCCACCTGGACAAACCCCTCTTTAGAGGGTTTCCAACCCCATAGACCGGATCCCGCCAAATCCCCCAGTCAGGATCCGATGGAAGGGCATGTCGCACTACAGGGAGTGCGACATGCCCTTTGGCGTGCCCTGAAGCGTGCCCTGGAGCCAGGCACCTGCTGAACAGCCCCAACACTGCAATCTTTGTTTATGTTGGTTTCTATTGACTTACCAACACAAACAAAGATAGAGTCAAGCAATTCCACATCGTTGTGACAGCAGTCACCTGATGCGGCTGCACCGATAAATGGCTTTACCGCAATGGAGGGTAAGTGTTCGCTGAAGAGCGCCAACAACTGATCTCCGCACTCGTCGCCGAGCGCGGACGGGTGAGTGTCACTGACCTCGCCGACCGTTTCAGCATCACCACTGAGACCATCCGCCGTGATCTCGCAGCTCTTGAAGTTTCGGGGAGCCTGCGCCGCGTTCATGGCGGGGCCGTCCCTTCGGACCGCTTGAGCACCCGCGAGGAAAGCATCCTGGAGCGCGCCATCCAGCGCCAATCCGAGAAACACCGCATCGCAGCTGCCGCACTTGCCCTGATTCCGGAACTCACCACTGGCAGCATCCTGCTGGACGCCGGCTCCACAACTGAGACCCTGGCAGACCTGCTGGCCCAGCGCACACCTGCAGCCAACGGCAACGAAGAGCTCGTGGTCATCACCCACGCCATTCCCATCGCGGGCAAGCTCTCCTCCACAGCCGGTATTGCCCTCCAAATCCTGGGTGGCCGCGTCCGCGGTCTGACCCAGGCCGCCGTGGGACAATCCACCGTGGAGGCCGCCTACAAGCTTCGTCCGGACATCGCCTTCGTCGGCGCCAACGGCATTCACTCCACCTTCGGGCTGAGCACGCCCGATCCTGAAGAGGCCGCGGTAAAGGCCGCCTTCGTCAAGTCAGCCCGCCGCGTTGTGGCACTGGCCGATTCTTCCAAGCTGGACGCCGAGACATTGGTCCAGTTCGCCACCCTGAAGGATGTTGACACTTTGATTACAGACAGTGAACCCTCCGCTGAACTCGCGGCTGCCCTGGCCGAAGCCGGCGTTGACGTGGTGATCGCATGATCGTCACATTCACGGCCAACCCAAGCCTGGACCGCACAGTGGAGCTTCCGGCACCACTGGCCCGTGGCGAGGTACAGCGCGCTGTCGCCGTCCATCAGGAGTCGGGCGGAAAGGGCGTCAACGTTTCCCGCGCCCTCGTGGCTTCCGGCCTCGAAACACTGGCCGTCCTGCCGGGTGCTGACTCCGATCCGGTACTTTCCGGACTGCACGACGCCGGCGTGCCGTTCGCTGCGCTGCCCATCGGTCAGGCGCTACGCAGCAACGTCACCCTCACCGAACCGGACGGCGTCACCACCAAGATCAACGAACCCGGCCCGGAGCTGAGCGACGAACAGCAGGAAGCCCTGATCGGGCTGCTGCTGGAGCGCTCCCGTGGCGCCAGCTGGGTGGTTCTCGCAGGCTCGCTCCCACCAGGAGTGCCCGCGGATTTCTACGCCACAATCGCACGTCGACTCCGGTCGAACGCTGATGGAACGGCCGTCCCCGGCATCGCCATCGACTCCTCCGGGGCTCCCCTTGCGGCAGCTTTGAAAGGCGATGCCGCAGGAAAACCCGATCTCCTCAAGCCCAACGCGGAAGAGCTCGCAGAACTCGCTGCCGCTGCCGGTTTCACCATCGTCTCAACCGCTGACGAACTGGAAGCAGACCCGGCAAAAGCCGCCCAAGCTGCTGCCGCCGTCGTCGAAAGCGGTGTGGGCGCCGTTCTGGCAACACTCGGATCCAAGGGCGCAATCCTGGTGACGGCTGATGGGGCGTGGCTTGCCACGCATCCCCCCATCCAGGCCGTCAGCACGGTGGGCGCCGGGGATTCTGCACTGGCCGGCTACTTGCTGGCTGCTATCCAAGGCGGTTCCGCCCAGGACTGCCTTCGTCAGGCGGTGGCACATGGTGCCGCTGCTGCTTCGCTGCCGGGCTCCACTGTCCCTGCAGTCCACCAGACAACCCCCAACGCCGTAACCATCACGGCCCTCCAGAAGGACTAACAGTGACCCAGCTGATCACACCCCAATTGGTCATCCTCGACCAGAACCTGGGCGACTCCCCTGCCGACGTCATCCGCGTCCTGGCCGGCAAAGTCGCCGCCGCTGGCCGTGCTTCCGAGGTTGAAGGGCTCTTCACGGATGCCTTCGCCCGCGAGCAGAAGACCGCTACCGGCGTTCCCGGCGGAATCGCCATTCCGCACTGCCGCTCGGCCGCAGTCACCGAGCCCGCCCTCGCCATGGCTCGCCTGTCCCACAAAGTGGACTTCGGCGCCAAGGACGGCCCGGCTGACCTCATTTTCTTCATTGCGGCCCCGGACGGAGCTGACCAGGAGCACCTGAAGCTGCTCTCCAAGCTGGCCCGCTCCCTCATCAAGAAGGACTTCACGGCAGCGCTGCGCGCCGCAGCCACTGAGCAGGACATCGTGGACCTCGTGGATGGAGCCTTGGCGGACAAGCCGGCTGCAGCCCACGCCGCGGCTCCCGCTGGAGCAGCTGCTGCCGCAAGCACGACGACGACTACCGCACCCAAGCGCATCGTCGCCGTGACCGCGTGCCCAACCGGCATTGCACACACTTACATGGCGGCCGATTCGCTGGTTGCCGCTGCCCAGGAAATGGGCGTGGACCTCCAGGTTGAGACGCAGGGTTCCTCCGGCGCCAAGCCGCTGGATCCGGCCATCATTGCCGCTGCTGACGCAGTGATTTTCGCTGTCGACGTGGACGTCCGTGGCAAGGAGCGCTTCGCCGGGAAACCGGTCATCAATGCTCCGGTCAAGCGCGGCATCGATGAGCCCACCAAGATGGTCCAGGAAGCGTTGGCTGCTGCCGATGACCCGCATGCCCGCCGCGTCCCGCACTTCGGTGCAGAAGAGCAGGCAGAGCGTGCTGCTGAGGAAAAGGGCGAGCACATCGGCCAGAAGCTAAAGCGCGCACTCCTCACGGGTGTTTCGTACATGATCCCGTTCGTGGCCGGCGGCGGCCTGCTGATTGCCATCGGGTTCCTGCTTGGCGGTTACGAAATCACGGGCTTCGCTGACAAGATGCTGGTTGAGAACAACATTTTCAACCTGCCCACCGAGTTCCCGAACAATGCGTGGGGTCCGCTGGGCGCCTATATCGGTGCTGTGCTGTTCAAGATCGGCGCACTGTCCCTCGGATTCCTGGTTCCCGCGCTGGCCGGCTACATCGCTTACGCTATCGCTGACCGTCCCGGCATTGCCCCCGGTTTTGTTGCCGGTGCTGTTTCAGGATTCATGGGCGCAGGCTTCCTCGGCGCCATCGTCGGCGGTTTGCTGGCTGGCTACATCGCCTTCCAGATCGGCAAGCTCGATGTTCCCCGCTGGCTGCGCGGCCTGATGCCTGTGGTCATTATTCCGTTGCTGGCCTCCCTGGTTGCTTCCGGCCTCATGTTCCTGATCCTCGGTGCTCCGATCGTGGCACTGACCAAGGCACTTAACACCGGCCTCTCGGGCCTCACCGGCGCCGGCGCAATCGTCCTCGGCATCATTCTCGGCCTCATGATGTGCTTTGACCTCGGCGGTCCTGTCAACAAGGTCGCCTACTCCTTCGCTGTTGCCGGCCTCGGCACGGCAAGCGTGGCAAACCAGGCACCGTGGCAGATCATGGCCGCAGTGATGGCAGCCGGCATGGTTCCGCCGCTCGCCATGGCGCTGGCTACTGTTCTGGATAAGAAGCTGTTCTCCTTGGCTGAGCGCGAAAACGGAAAGGCCGCCTGGCTTCTGGGTGCATCCTTCATCTCCGAGGGCGCTATCCCGTTCGCAGCCGCAGACCCGCTCCGCGTCATCCCTGCCAGCATGGTGGGCGGTGCCGTAACCGGCGCCCTGTCCATGGCATTCGCGGTCACGTCCAAGGCTCCGCATGGTGGCATCTTCGTGTTCTTTGCAATCGACAACTTCCTGTTGTTCTTCCTGTCGATCGCTGTGGGTGTGGTCATCACCGCCCTCCTGGTGATTGCCCTCAAGCGCTGGGCTGTCCGCAAGCCCGTTGAGGCCGAGGCAGTTCCCGTCCCGGCAGGCGTGTAAGCGCCGGCAGCTACCCCGTCAGCACAACAGCACCCAAGCAACCAGAGGACCAGATACATGCAGACCTTCTCAGGCGTAGGCGTAGCTCCCGGGCGCGTCCTGGCAGCGGTAAAGCAAATGCCCAAGCCGGTCCAGGAACCGCACGCGAACGTCAACATTCCTGCCGACGTCACGGTTGAATCGCAGGGGCAGCGCATCAAGGACGCTGCCAAAGCGGTTCAGGCGGAACTGAGGGCCCGTGCGGCTACTGCCAACGGAGAAGGCAAGGAAGTCCTGGAAGCAACGGCTTTGATGGCCGCCGATCCCATGCTGGTGAAATCGGCCATCAAGCTGTTGTCTCCCGAGGCTCCAGGTGGTGCACGGACTGCTGAACGGGCAATCTGGGAGGCTGGTGGCACAGTGGCTGAGACCCTCAAGGGCCTGGGCGGGTACATGGCCGAGCGCGTGGCGGACGTCCTCGATGTTCGGGCACGCATTGTGTCGGAGCTTCGGGGTTTGCCGGCACCGGGAATCCCGGCCTCCGACGTCCCCTTCATCCTGGCGGCCGAGGACCTGGCGCCTGCTGACACCGCCACGCTGGACCCAGCCAAGGTAGTCGCGCTGATTACCTCCAGCGGCGGACCGCAGTCGCACACAGCCATCCTCGCCCGTGCGCTCGGCCTGCCCGCCGTCGTCGCCGCCCTGGGCGTGGACGAGATCGCGGACGGCACCGAGGTTTACGTTGACGGCGCCGCAGGGACCATCACCGCTGAGCCTGGGGAAGACCTGCGGTTGGCTGCCAAGGCGTGGGCCACCCAGGCTTCCACGCTGGCGGCCTTCAGTGGCAACAACACGATGGCGGACGGTTTCCGGGTGCCGTTATTGGCAAATGTTGGCACGGGTGCCGATGCGGTCAAAGCGGCCGACGCCGGCGCCGAGGGTGTTGGACTTCTGCGCACAGAATTCTGCTTCCTGGACCGCGACGACGAACCCACTGTGGAGGAACAGATCGCCGCCTACGGGGCTGTCTTCGCAGCCTTCCCAGGTAAGAAGGTTGTGGTCCGGACCCTGGACGCCGGCGCGGACAAGCCGCTGCCGTTCCTCACCAACGCCGACGAACCGAACCCTGCGCTGGGTGTCCGCGGATACCGGACGGACCTCACGTCCCCCGGCGTCCTCGAACGGCAGCTCGAGGCCATCGCCGCCGCCGAAGCCGCCAACGACGCCGAGGTCTGGGTCATGGCACCCATGATCTCGACGGCGGACGAGGCCGCGCGATTCGCCACCCTTTGCGCCGCCGCCGGGCTCAAGACCCCGGGTGTCATGGTCGAAGTCCCGTCGGCAGCACTGACCGCCGCCACAGTTTTGCGCGAAGTCAGCTTCGCGTCGCTGGGCACCAATGACCTCACCCAGTACGCCATGGCAGCGGACCGTCAGCTTGGGCCGCTCGCCACCCTGAACGATCCTTGGCAGCCTGCAGTACTGCAGCTGGTCAAGCTAACGGCCGACGGCGCCGCGCAGGTCAGCGGCGAAAGCGGCACGGCTAAGCCTGTTGGCGTGTGCGGTGAGGCAGCAGCGGACCCGGCCCTCGCCGTCGTACTCGTTGGACTTGGCGTTGCGACGCTGTCAATGAGTGCCCGGGCGCTTGCCGCCGTCGCAGCCGTGCTTGCCACCGTGACGGTTGCCCAGGCGCAACAGCTCGCAGCAACCGCTCTGGCGGCGCCCAATGCAGCCGCGGCACGCAGCGCGGTCCGGGCCCAGCTTCCCATCCTGAACGAGCTCGGCCTCTAGACTTCCCACAAACCACCCACAACAAAGGAGCACCAATGCCTGAACGTACCGCCACCATCGCAAGCCGCGTCGGCCTCCACGCCCGCCCGGCAGCCATCTTCGCTGAAGCCGCAGGCGACCTTGACCTCGAGGTCACGATCGCCCGTGAAGGCGAGCCGGCCGATGACGCCATGGATGCAGCGAGCATACTGTCCCTCATGAGCCTGGGTGCCGCCCACGGCGACGTTGTAGTACTGCGCGCCGAAGGCGAAGGCGCAGAAGCAGCCCTGGACACACTGGTGAAGATCCTCGAAACGGACCACGACGCCGAGTAGGACCGCGAAACCGCTCAGCGACACGGAAAAGGCCTGACGTCACCCGGATTTGGGCGGCCTCAGGCCTTTTCTGTGTCTTGGACCGGAATGCTCGTCTAGCCGACGACCCGGCTCATCAGGTCAATGAAGTTGCCGCCGAGCGCGGCTAGGACGGTGTTGTCATCAACGCCCCGAATGACCAGTTCCCGGGTGAGGTTGGGAAGGCCCTCGTAAGTTTTGATGCCCTCGGCGTAGGGGTACCACGGCGGTCTGTGCAGACAGCCCGGGCCTTCCCATTTCATCCGCTTGACGTATAGCGTGCCGTCGTACTGGATATTGAGATATCCGTGTTCATCGATGTATGCGGAGTCATAGACACTCCGTCTGCCCTTGGGAAAGTCCGTGCAGACGCCTACGCCTCCAGAGCCGAAGATTGCAAGAGTATGCATGAGATGGTCAACCATGTTGGCCACCGTGGGCTGGTATTCATCGTTGATTTCCAGGGGCATGGTGCTCATCATGCCGCCCTTGCTGGCAACCACTTGCATAGTCTCGTCCGTGGCATTTCTGCGGTTTCCGAACACGGAGTAGCAGTTGTTGTGGGAGAAGTATGGCGGTGCGGTTGAAGCCTGTGCAGCAGTCAGTTGGGTCTGCTTTCCGCCATGGGAGAGATCGACCAACATGCCCACCCGGTTCATCTCAGAAATCGTGTCGCGACCGATGCTGCTGATCCCGGAGTTTTCCGGCTCAGCGCAGCCGTCGCCCAGGAAGTTGCGCTTGTTGTATGTGATCGCCGATGAGACTACCCCCATGTCTTTGAAGAGTTCTACATTGCCGGGATCATCCCCAAATGGCTTGGCGTTCTGGAAAAGGTAGTAAACGCCGATTCGGCCATCCTCCTTGGCTTGCCGGATGTCGTCGGCGCACCTGACCTTCACGAGGTCCCTCGAGTGCTTACGGATATTGCGGTTCCAGAAAGTGATCTGGTCCATGGCCGCCCGCTGATCGTGTTCCTCCGCTGAGAGGGTCATGCCAACGCAGTCCACCCCCCCACGGCGCAGGAGGGCGATGGAATCATCCAAGGATCCATCTCCACCCGGAGGAATCGCGCCGCAGGTATCCACCACCGTTGCCTGGGAGTGGAGTTCCAGGGCGTGCTGATCTTCGTCCCTGCTCACCTCCCGGGAGAGGTAAGGGTGATCAAGCTGCGTCTGTGTCATTCTCGTCTCCTTGGAATTCTGTGCCGGAGGGTTCTTCGATCATTTCCAGGAGTTCCGTGTCGCTTGCGAGCAGCCCAGCCCGCACGAGCGCGGCCCGCCAAGCCCTGAACTCCCCCGGAACTGCTTGTGGCTTCTTTGCCCAAAAACCGATGCGCTGGAACTGTTCAACCGTGCCCTTCAGCTCCCCGAGCGGGATGGCAGAAAACCATTCGCGTGCTGCTGCAGCCACATCGGCTGAGCTTTGCACTGCCAGCCATGCTTGGGCTTTCTCCAAAGCGGCGCGGAAGGCATCGAGTTCAGCGCCGTGATCCTGTGCCCACACCCGGGTGCAGCAGTAGACAGACCAAGGGACGGGACCTAGCCCATTGGCCAGGGGGACCGCTTCACGTAATCGGGGGTCCTGGGCTTCCTGCCCGCCGGCCAGGAAAAAATCTCCCGATCCGCTAAGGAACTCCTCCACCACAGCTTCAGGCTGGTAGCCAACCAGGAGCCTGACATCCCCCAAGGGGATGCCGCGCTGGTGCAGGATCTCCAGGAAGGCGACCCATGATGTAGGGACAAAGCTTGGGGCCACGAGCACAACCCTGCCACGCAGTTCCTGCCAGTCGAAGGAATCCGGGCTTCCACCAATCACAGCGTCAGCGGCCCGTTGAAAGAGGAAATGCCGGGTCTGGGTGTTGCTCACTGCAGCAATGACGCTGGGTGTCGTCCTGTTGAGCCGGTCTGCAAAAACGACGCTTCCCAGGACAAGCTCGGCTTCGCCGCGGACCACTGAATCGGTGATAGTTCCATGTCCGGGCTGCTTCTCGATCACCTCAACGTTGATCCCCTGGCCGGCAAAGTAGCCGCGGGAGATTCCCACGTAATGGGGTAGGTAGGCAAGGTTCCGGGCCGCAACGATGCGTATGGTGCCGCCCGGAACGGGCGTCAGCGTTTCAGCCATGGAAGACGGGCCTCGCCTCGTTTGCCTCTTCGAGCGTCTGGTCCTTGGTTTCAACACCAGCCCATGCCAGGACTGCCGTTATGGCGAACATGATTGCCATGGTGGTGAAAATCCCGGGAAGGCCGGCGTTATCGAAGATCAGAGCAATCAACGGCGGCATGACGATGATGCCCAGGCCACCGGTGCCCTTGACGAAGGAGACTCCGAACCCGCGCACCCTGGTGGGGAACAGTTCCGGGGCCCAGGACCACAACGTCGTGGTTAGCAGGAGTGTGAAGAACTGGAACAGGGAGCCGAACACCAGAATCAGCGGGTCCGTGTTCGCCAGCAGACCGAATCCCAGGCCGACCAGGCAGCCAAGCACGGCACCAGTGACCATTACCGTGCGTCGCTTGAACCGATATGTGATGGTTGCCGCACATAAGGCACCGAGGAGGCTGCCAATTTGCATGATCAGCGTGTACAGCAGGCTTTGGCCAAGAGTTGAACCGCGGGCGACAAGGAAGGTTGGCATCAGGGTCAGAAGTGACATCTGGGCGGCCACAACCATGAAGTACGCGCCACTGGCCGTTGCAGTCCGGCGGCGCAGGCCGCTGGTGAAGATCTCGCCCAAACGAATCTTCTCGGGGCGGCCAATGCGGTTACCGTCTGTGGCTTGGAGGTCTTCTTCACGGATATGGATTTCATCGTCAGGGACCTTGCCCGCTGCCAACGCGGTCAGGCTTCGATTTGCGCCGGCAATGTCGCCGCGCGTGAGGAGAAAGCGCGGTGATTCCGGCATGTTGCGCCGAATCACCAAAACAAGAAGGACCGGCAGGATCAGAAGGCCGAACAGCCAACGCCATGCAACCTGCGGTCCACCAAAGAAGTTTCCCAGGGCTACAAGGACCAGGGCGGCGTAAGCGGGGGCAACGACGTTGCCAAGCCCACCGGAACCAACATTGAGGGCGGCTACCGCTTGGGCGCGGTATTTGGTGGGCATGATTTCGCAGATCAGCGCAATTCCCACTGCCAGCTCGCCGCCAAGGCCAATGCCCACTATCAATCGCGACCCCATGAGAACCTCGTAGTTCGGGGCCAGCGCGCAGAGTACGCCGCCCACTGAGTAAACGACGAGATTCGCTACAAGGGCGAACTTCCGGCCCTTGATATCCGAGAGCATCCCGCCCAGGTATGCCCCGATCGTAAGTCCGATGAAGGTCATGGAGCTGATCAAGGCAAATTCGGCTTTGGAGATGCCGAAGGTCGCAATGATCTGCGGGCCAGCCAAGCCAAGGGAGTTGGACTCGAGGATGTCGAAGAACATACCGGCGACAACCAGCAGGATTGTTGTCCAGTGGGTCCGTGTCAGCGGAATCTTGTCGACCGATTCGGAGAGCTTCAACAGCATGGAATTAAGTCTGGGGCTCCCGCCCTTTATGTCTAGTGAACTCATTTTTGCCTCCTGAGAATGGGCTGAGTGCTTCAAGAAACAGCGGCTGCACCGTTGCCTGCCACCTTGTTTTTTTCGAAGCCGGAGCCTGAGCCCGTCCGGGCTTCAGTGTGATCCGTACCATCAAATGTACTTCATCATCAATGATGATGCAATAATTTTCTTTCGTGTTATGCCTACCGCTCCGGACGACTATCGGGACATGGCAGACAGGGATAAACCGCCGTCCAGGACGACCATCTCCCCGACGGCGTAGCTTGCTTCAGGGCCGGCAAGCCAAAGGTAGACGCCAGTTATTTCTTCTATGCGGGCAGGTCGCCCCAGAGCCCCGCTGTAGATGCCGGAGTCGGCTGTCTCGCTGAGGAACCTCGTCTGGACATCCCCAGGGCACACACCGTTGACAAGGATCCCCGAGGGTGCGAGCTCCATGGCCATTGACTTCACCAATCCCATAAGTCCCCACTTGGCGGCTGCATAGACGGCATAGCCGGGCTCAGCCGTCAGGCCTGCCACTGAGGATGTGGCGATGACTCTTCCAGGAACCCCATCCGTGAGCATGCGGGCCGCCCCGCAACGCATCGTATTGAAGGCCCCTTTGAGGTTGTTGTCCATCAGCCAGTCCCAGGTTTTATCCGAGGTGTCCAGGGCGGAGTGTTTGGGCAGAGACACGCCGGCGTTGGCTATGACGACGTCGAACGCGTGCTCTGCGTCAGCAAAGAAGCCCTCCGTAGCCTTGGTGTCGGTCACGTCGAGTTCAGTGGCCGTGGCATTGGGGATGCCCATTGCCGTCCGCTCAGCTTCCGGTCCGTCCTTGTCGAGCAGCGTGACATGGGCACCCGCGTCCGCGAAGCGCTCGGCAATCCCGCGGCCGATCCCCCGGGCTGCGCCCGTGATCGCAATCCGCTTGCCGTTGTGCGGCGATTCTCCGTTCATTTTTGGGCTCCTACCCGGTGCAGTCGTCCTGCCATGCCGTTTGGTCCCAGACCAGTCACTCGACCGGGCACAGCGGGGTGTTCTCTGAAGTCCTGACCTTCCAGCATGCAGATCAGGGAGATCACGGCAGTCATCGCTGGCGTGGGAGTACCTGCCCGTTGGCCCAGTACTTCCAGGGGAACGAGGCCGCACGGAACGTCCTCTGTGATGAAGCGCCGTTGGAAGGTTGGACCAACCCGGGGCGGCAGCCTTTCCCGTGCGTTGGGTCCGTAGGCCCGCGACGAGAAGTCGTTCCTGCTTACGCCGTGCCGGCCCATGCCAAGGGCTCTCATGACAGCGAGTCGTTCGGCGTCGAGCACGTTACGCAATGCTTCCAGCGCCGGCGCACCGAAGTCGCCCAAGTGGAACGCCCCCTGGGGTGGGATCAATCCGTGCGCCTCTTGAGAGGCTATGACCGCGTTCAGAACAGCTGCGGGTACATGGGCGACGGGGTTCGGGTTGTTCAGCGACGAGGCCACCTGGTGCCTGGCCAGCGTTGCCGCAGGAAGCCATGGCGTCAGCAAGGACATGCCTTTGATGGCGGCAAGCTCAGTCGCCCCAGAGACTTCGAACCAGCTCTTCACTGCGGAAATATGTACCGAACCGTCACCAAGGGCGTACGACAGGTGGGGCGTCGTGTTCATCGCAACGACGCACTCTTTGCCACCTGAGAACCCTGCTTCGGTAAGCGCCTTCGCAAATGCGGATGCCCCGTTTGCGTAACCCGTGACGAGTACACAAAGTTGGCCTTCGTGCAGGACGCTGGCAAGACGTTGAGCCACAGGCAGATGTCGGTCCGCGGTGGTCGCAATGAAGATCAGTCCGCATTCCGCGAGGCTGTCGTAGCCTTCAGACAACTCTGGAAGAGCAAATACGGCGTCTCCCAGATGACCGCTCATCGTGAGCGTTCCTGAGCGGCGAAGGCTGTCCAGCAAGTGGTGATTCTGATCCACCATAGTCCGTACGGCCCCTCCCCGCTGCGTCACGTGCGCGGCAAGGGCAAGGCCGGTGCTTCCGCAGCCAATGATCCCTACCTTTGTCATGGGCGGCCGCCGGGTCGGACCAGCAGACCGAACCCGGGCTGGCAGAGCACCTTGCCGTCTTTGGCGACAATCCGTCCGCGGACATACGTGGCAACCACAGCGCCGCGCATCGGGCGACCCGCCCACAGTTTCGCCGCTTCACGGCTCACTGAATGCTGACTGCCCGGGTCGATCACGCCGCTTCGGTCCATGTCCACCAGGATGAAGTCCGCATCAGCGCCCTCACGTAATTCGCCTTTGGACGCGAGTCCAAAAACTTGGGATGCACGCAGGGAGATTGCCCGCGTAAGCTGGGGCAACGTCAGTTTGCCTTGGTTGACCGCGGTCAACAGTGCGGGCACGACGGACTCCAGCCCATGGACTCCGGACGGTGCGCTCCAGATGTCATCCCAGCCTTTGTCCTTGTCCGCGGTGGTGTACGGGGCGTGGTCCGTACCGATGTAGTCGATCGTGCCGTCGGCAATGCCTGCCCACAAAGCCACAACATCAGCCTCCTCCCGTAACGGCGGATTGACCTTGGCATAGGGGCCCAGATGTTCGCTGGTAGACAGTGTGTGGAACAGGTGATGGGGGCACGCCTCGGCCGTTACCATCTGCCCTTCGGCCTTTGCCCGACGGACGCGCTCCACTGCGGCTCCGGTGCTGATGTGGGCAATTGAAAGCCGGGCGCCGGCGTCGCCCGCTAACAGGATGGCCCGGGCCACGGCTTCCTCCTCGGCCAGGGGCGGCCTTGACTCTGCGTGTGCGCGCAGGTCTTTGCGTCCGCTTGTTTTCATTTGCGCCGCAAGGCATCCGCAGATGGAGTCGCTTTCAGCGTGAACGACGGCGACACGCCCTGTTGACGCGATGGCCTTCATGGCTGCAAGAAACGATGCGTCATCTGGCAGGGCCCGTGAATCGAAACCGGGATCCGCTCCCGGCGCCGGAGCGTTCATGAACGACTTGAATGCCACCGCGCCAGCCGCGGCCTGTTCCACGATCCGCCCTGTGTTGCTGTAACCGGCGCCACCATATAGTCCATAATCGACGAAGGCCTTGGGCGCAACGACGTCGTTCTTGTGGTGCCAGCTCGCAGCATCCGCAACCGCAGGAATCCCCGATGGCATCTCGAGTACGGTGGTAACGCCACCCACGGCGGCGGCTGCTGTCCCGGTGCTGAATGTTTCCCGGTGGGGATGACCAGGGTCCCGGAGGTGGACATGAGTATCAATCATCCCAGCCATGACCATCAGGCCGCTCGCGTCCACAGTCTCAGCTCCGGAGAGTTCGGCCGCAGCTTCGGCGGCAGTGTCGCGGCCCAATCGTTCACGGAGGGCCGCGATCTTTCCGTCCCGAACCAGAAGGTCGGCGTCGATAATTCGCTCGGGAAGGACCACCCGCCCACCAGCAACGACCAGCCCGTTTCGTGACGCGCCCATTAGTGTTCGGCCATCATGATCACGGCACCCTTGGATTGTGTGTAGCCAAGTAGGGCCTCGTAGCTCTTCGACGTCCCGTATCCGGACTGTTTCCGCCCACTGAACGGCAGTTCCACCCCGTTGGAGAAGGTGTTGACCATCACTTGGCCGCAATGCAGGTCCCGGATCATCCTGTGGGCGCGGCCAACGTCAGCGGTCCATACACCTGCCACCAGTCCATAGTCGGTTCCATTGGCAAGTTCCACTGCTTCGTCAGTGCTATCGAAGCTGGTCACCGTAAGTACCGGTCCGAAGATTTCCTGTTGGGCAATCGAGGCGGTCGGGCTCACGCCGTCAAAGATTGTGGGAAGGATGAAGTTCCCTCCGGCCAAGACCTCATCATCCGGCACGCCGCCGCCGACCAGGAGTTCGCCTTCTCCTCGGCCCAAGGCAATGTAATCGAGTACCCTCGCTTGCTGTTTGCGCGAAATCACCGGGCCTAAGCCGGGATTCGCCAGTCCCGGGCCGAGGGTGGTTCCCTGGAAGATACGCACGAGACGGTCGACGAATTCATCATGGACGCTGTCATGGACCAGGAGGCGGGAACCGGCCGAGCACGTCTGGCCGGCGTTCTGCAGGATCGAAGCGGCCACGGTCGAAGCAGCAGCGTCCATGTCTGCGTCCGCGAAGACGATGTTGGGCGATTTTCCGCCCAGCTCCAGGTCGGTCGGGACGAGGTTGGCCGCTGTGGCCTGCCCGATCTTCACGCCCACCGGCACGGAGCCGGTAAAGGAGAGCTTGCCCAAGCCGGGATGCGCTGCCAACGCGGCTCCCGCTTCTGCCCCGATACCGGGGACTACATTGAGGACGCCATCCGGCAGGCCAGCTTCAGACATGATTTCGGCTAGGCGCAGCGTGGACAGCGGCGCTTCCTCTGCCGGTTTAAGCACGCAGCAGTTTCCCGCCGCCAGGGAAGGCGCAAGCGTTCGGGTTGCCAAGCCCAATGGGTAGTTCCAGGGAGTGATGTGCCCGGTGACACCGTAAGGTTCCCGGACCGAGAAGGTCATGCGGTCCGTCGCGGCGGGAATGATGCTGCCGAAGACAGCCTCCACCATATTGGAGTAGTACTCGAAGAAGCGCGCGGCAAAGTTGACGTCCACCACGGCCTGTCGCAGTGGTTTGCCCGTATCCTCGCTCTCTATTCGGGCCAATTCGTCCCCATTCGCCACGATGGCCGACGAAATACTGCGCAGGATCCGGGCGCGTTCAGCCGCCGTTGTCCGCTTCCACCCGCCGTCGAAAGCCCTACGTGCTGCGCTTACCGCCTGGTCCACTTCATCCGGGCCACAGGCCGCCACGTGGGCCAGTTCCAGACCTGTCGCCGGATCCAGAACAGCGAAGGAATCCTTGGCGTCAACAGGTTTTCCATTGATGTGCGCAGTACGGCGCTGAGTTCCGAGTATCTGATGCGTCATTGTTCTCCTCCTGCGTTTGCTGATGCTTGAAGTCGTTCCCCCGCTGCCGGCCGTTCCCGGATCCAATGCCTGGCGATCGCCTCGCGGGTGCTGAACAGCACATCCCCGGCGCCCAGCGCATATTCGACAAAGTCGCGCATTCCCGCCATGCGGCCAGCCTGTCCTGTGTGGCGGGGGTGGATGCCGATCGACATCATCTTTGGGAAACCCCGTTGTCCTTCGCGCCTAAGCTCGTCCAGGCCGCGGCGGCATGTTTCCCAGAAATCGAATGGACTTGTGAACCCCATGGGCTGGACGAGCCGGCCTTCCGTATAGGTCAAGGTGTACGGGACCACCAAGTGCTCGCGGGCTCCGACCTCTGTAAAATACGGAAGGTCATCGTTATAGGCGTCCGAGTCATAGATGAACCCACCTTCTTCGACAAGCAGGCGACGCGTGTACAGGCTTGGCCCCGTCCGCGAACGCCAACCAACCGGCCGGCGTCCGCAGGTCTGCTCTATTGATTCAACTGCCAGCTTGATCCGCTCCCGCTCCTGGTCCTGCGTCAGTTCCGCGGGGTCAGTCCAGCGCCAGCCATGTGCACAGATGTCGTGTCCCCGTTCGGCCACCCATTGGCAGACCTCCGGGTTCTTTTCCAGGGCAACGGCTGGGGCAAAGAGCGTAGCCGGAAGGCTGTACTCATCAAGCAGATCGGCAATCCGCCAGATCCCGGCCCGACTGCCATATTCGTAAATGGACTCGACGGCGAGGTCCCGGTGTCCTGGCCTGGGGTCACGCCCCGGCCCGAGGCTCTCGCCCCGGGCATCTCCATCGAGGATGTTCCGCTCAGCGCCTTCCTCGTAGGCGATGCAGAAATTCACCACGGCGGCCGCGTTTTGCGGCCAGGATACCTGGGGCTTATGTCTGCCGTAGCCGATGAAGTCCCGCACTGGCCCCAGATCACTCTGAGAACTTTTCATTGAATCCACCCACACTTCTAACCGAGGTTCCTCGACAGCATTAGTACTTCATCACCAATGATGAAGTACTAATGCTGCGCAGTCAACAGCTGCTTCGTGAACAATGCCTGTTCCGCGAGCTGTGGGAAGATTGCTTCCATGCAGACGCGCGAACCCTTACACCACGGGAAAGGAGGCCGTCGGTGACATCACCCAACCTTGAGATGGAAATCCTGGCACTCACCCTGATCCGGGAGTCAGAACGACCGGTAGGTTCGTCTCGTTTGGCAGAAGCTTTCAATGAGTCGGGCATCCATGTAGCGGAGGCAACGGCCGGGCGCTTCCTGCGCTCACTTGATCAACAGGGCCTCACCCTCATCCCACGCCCGAAGCAAGGGCGGGTGGTTACGGAACTAGGCCAGCAGCGACTTGAAGAACTCAGGGCAGCCCTACGCGTCCAGGAAAACGGAGCAAATCTGGTCCGGGCCGCCAGCACTACCGACCTAAGTGAACTCCTGGACATCCTGGTGGTCCGCCGCGCGGTCGAATCCGAAGGGGCGCGGCTGGCAGCGCAAAACGCCTCAGATGAGGAGCTCGACGAGATCTCCCGGCAGGCCACCAGCCATGGCGATGCAGTAGCGGTGGGGGCAACCCCCAACAGGGATTCCTCCACCCTGTTTCATCGCACAGTTGCCGCCGCAACGCACAATAGAATCCTCGAGTCCATGGCGCATCTGCTTATCGAACCGGCCAACCCGAACCTGACCAGCGTTCTGGAAGAAGTGTCCCTAAACTCCCAGGTTGTCTCAGAACAGGCCCATGACCACGCGGAGCTGGCCGCAGCCTTGGCCCGGCGCGATGTGGAGACTGCGGGGCAACTGATGCACCGGCACGTCGGCCACTTGATCGATGCCGTAAGGGTCTACCTCGAAAATAGCGCCAAACAACCCGGGCGGGGCACCCACCCCAGCTAGCTCTGCTTCCCGATAAGCAAAGTGGCTATCGACGCCTCGGTCGGATTCACGTCCTGCAGTTTTCCGGACAGATAGGCCTCCACGATCCGAGGGTCCACGTAGGATGTACGCGCCACGGTGGGGGTGTTGCCCAGCAATTGGGCAGCATCCTTCATGGCCTTCACTAAGGCCTGGGGTCGCGTCATGGTGCCTTCGGACTTCAACAGAGATAGGGCTGCCGCCGCTGTCCCCTTCCAAGTACGGAAATCCTTGGAGGTGTACGCAGCTCCGGCAATGCCGCGCAGGTACTCATTGATCATGGAAGCATCAATGGAAATCCATGAACCGTCGGATTCGTAGGCCAGCAACCGTTCCTTGCCGGGCCGGCGCGCCAATGGCTCAAGGAAGGTTGCCAGCGCGGGATCCTGGATGGAGATGTCCCACCACTGCCCGCTCTTGCCGGGAAACTTCAGGCCGACGGCGTCGTCCTTGACCCGGGCATGCCGGCACCTGAGCGTGGTGAGTCCATAGGAGCCGTTCTGACGCATGTAGCTTTCAGAGCCCACGCGGAGAGCGCCTAGATCCATGAGACGCACGGCCGCGGCCAAGGTCTGCTGCCGGGGAGACGAGGTGTCTTTCAGGTGCAGCGTGACAGTCCTTCGCACGGCAGGGAGCACCGAGCCCAATTCGGCGGCCCGCTGGAACTTCTCGGTGTCTTTGCGTTCGCGCCACCGGGGGTGGTAGATGTATTGGCTTCGACCCGCCGCGTCCACCCCCGTGGCCTGGATGTGCCCATTGCCATCCGGACAGATCCACACCTCGGTCCATGCAGGCGGGATCGCCAGCGCATTAATGCGCTGGCGATCCTCTTGGCTTACCAGGCTCCCGTCGGGATACCTGTAACTGAACCCTTTTCCGGCCCTGCGACGTTCAATACCGGGCTTGGAAAGGTCACTTCGCCGAAGCCTTGGCATTTTCAATCCGAGGATCGCGTCTTCTGTGATCCTACTAAGCTTCGTCAGGATCCGTGACCGCGGCTCCCGCGCTCATGATTTCGGCGTTGATCATCCATGCGAGCTGCTCCAGGCGGGCGATGAATTCGTGGAGAAGGTCCGCTGTTGTGGGGTCTTCTTCATCCACCTCGTCATGGACGTCCCGCATGGTCTGGACGGTCCGCTCCACGCGCTCGGTGACCAGCTTGACTGCGTTCTTGGTGTTGACCAGGCCGCCAGGGAATTCTTCAAGGCGGGTACCCGCCGAGATGGTCCCGCTCCGACCGTCGGGCAGGGCGTGAAGGGCCCTCATCCGCTCTGCGGTGTCATCGGCGAATTTGCGGGTGACGGCCACGAGTTCGTCCAACTGGAGGTGGAGGTCCCTGAAGTTCGGACCGACGATGTTCCAGTGTGCCTGCTTGCCCTGGAGCTGTAGTTCGATCAGGTCTGTCAGGACGATTTGAAGGTTGTCTGCAAGCTGCTGTGACGCTTTCATGTGTTCCTCTCCTTGGACGGCCGGTGCAAGCGAAAAACCCTGGTGTCGAATTCCTTCGACGTAGGTCAATCATCAAGTGGCGACTTCAATAACTCTTTCATAAGGTTGCTTAGTAGTACAATGAAGAGTGTTGCTGTTCACATCTGGCGAACTTCACCCCTCGGTGAGGACCGGAAGTGGTAGCGATAAAAGGGCACTCGGAGGCGGTGGAACGCTCCCAAGTACCCGTAGAAGTAAATAGGAATGCATAGTCAGGAATCCAAAGATTCTTTGCGGATTCCCCCAGAAAGGAATGTGCTGACCATGAACACGCTTCTGATCATTGCTGGTGTAGTTGCAATTGTCCTTCTCCTGGTGGGCGGCTTCTCGTCGGCCCTGAACTGGCTGCTATGGGTAGGCGTCGTCCTCCTCGTCATCGCAGCTATCGGCTGGCTGCTCAGCTTCATGTCGGGCCGCAGGGGACACACGGTATAGAGCGCGCACCGCGACAATGACCCGAACCGGCCGAGCAAGATGGTCGGACCGCCGATGAATACCGCGGAACGTGAGGACTGTCCCACTGCAGTGGAACCGCAGGCAGGGGCAGTCCTCCCGCGCATCCGGCACCCGGACAGGTGCTCGGGAACAGGAGCTTTAGTCGTCCGTACTTAGTCGCCCGTACTGGGAGGGGGCGCCGCATCGGGGTCCCGCGGAGTGGGGAATTCGTCCGGTGATTCCGGAACGGGAGAGGTATCCGGGTCTTCCGGGGTGGGGCTGCCCTCAGGTGGCTCCCCCGGCCCGGGAGGAGTTCCCGGCGATGGACGTTCGGGTGTTTCACGCTCCGATCCCTGTCCTGGCAATTCCTGCTCAGGCGTTGGCGTGCCATAGCCGCCGGCAGCGTCCTCCGGGTCAACGCGGTGTTCGTCCTGACTCATTTCTTCCTCCTTGGAAATCCTTTGAGGCCTTCGAAAATTGTTCGAGGAATGCTGACAGTTCGACCGTAGTCCGGTGTAGTGTCAGCGTCCACCAATAGCTATCTGGAGGTGTACGAATGGTAGAGCCGGAGCAGGTTCCCAGGACCGGCAGGAACGAAACCGTTGAAGAACGGATGGACCGTAACTGGATGGAGCTGATCCAGGAATTGCGGGTGCTCCAGACCGGAGTCCAGATACTGGGCGGCTTCCTGCTGACCCTGCCTTTCCAGGCGCGTTTTGAGCACCTGGACGACTGGCAACGCGGTCTCTACCTCTTCAATGTCATGGCAGCCGCCCTGACAACTGCCTTGATCCTGCTTCCGGTCAGCGTGCATCGCCGCCTTTTCCGCCGGGGACTCAAAGCCACTCTCGTCTCCAGCGCCGACGCGATCACCAAATGGGCATTGGCGGGCGTGGCCATCCTGATTGTAGGTTCGGCCACCCTGGTCTTCGATGTCACGGCCGGGCGAACAGCAGCGCTGATTGCCGGTAGCTTCATCATCCTGGTCCTGCTGCTACTCGTTGTGGGCATGCCTATCTGGCTGCACCGAAGGGCCCTGCAAAACGGGAACGGCAAGAGCGGAAATGCACCGTGAGCCACATTATGAGACAGCCGCAGAATCAATAGCCGAAAGGAAAACGAATCATGCCTGGAAAGAAGAATTCGAGTCTGAAGGACCCGAAGCTATATGAAGAACTCCGCGACGAAGGCGCCTCCAAGGAAAAAGCGGCCCGTGTTTCGAATGCCGCCGCCAAACAGGGACGCAAGGAAGTAGGCCGCAAGGGAGGCAAGTCCGGCGACTACGACGATTGGACTGTGGACAAACTGAAGTCCCGCGCCAAGGAACTCGGAATCAAGGGCTACTCCGGCAAGAAGAAGTCCGAGATCATATCAATGCTGCGGAACCACTAAGGCACGCGAGCCTAATCCTCCAGCCTCGGGGCAGGCCGCAACTTCTTCAGCCAGGACTCAGTCTGGGCAATATGCGCAGCGGTCGCGGTGGCGGCCAAGGTAGGATCCCTACGGGCTATCGCGTCCACGATTGCGCTGTGCCCCGCCGTGCTGCCTTCCCGGACTTGGGCCCCCACTTTGCCGTCGAAGATATGGAAGTGTCCACCGCGGGAACGGAACAGGCTGACGAGTGCCGCGAGAGTCGAATTGCCGCTCGCGCGGCAGATTTCTTCATGAAAGCGTGAATCGAGTTCGGAATACTCGGCAGGGCTGTCCGTAGCCTCCATGGTTTCCACGAGCGCCGTCAGCTTGGCCAGGACCTCCGGAGTGGCATTCGCGGCGGCGGCAGCTGCAGCGTGCGACTCCATCAACCTGCGGATCTCGAAGAGTTCGAGCAGGCCGTCCAGCGGAAGCAGATCCACCAGAAGGGCAAAATTCTGGAGGATAACCGTCGGTTCCAAGGAAGAAACATAAGTTCCCGAGCCATGCCGGGACTCCATCACCCCCAGGGCAGACATCGCCCGCACAGCCTCCCGAAGGGAGCTCCGCGAAACACCAAGCTGGGAGGCCAATTCAGCTTCTGGCGGGCATTTCTGCCCAGCCGCGAGTTCGCCAGAGGCAATCTTGTTTCTTAGGCCCTGCATGGCCGTTTCGACAGCACCCAATACGTGCCTCCTTCAGATACTCGTAACACGCTACCGCACGCTCGTGTCGCCGGAGTCGATAGATCCCATTGTCATACCTCAAGCGACAAGACATCATACCTATCTGCGGAGAATGGCGCCCAAACAGGGTCATTTGTAGGGGTATTCCTAAAGTCATCTTATGACTATTTGCGATTGTCCGTTGTCTTGGTCGGATCTGTGATGTAACTTACAGAGCGTTCACTCTTCCCCGACCACGAAGGACACCGTGTTCCCAGCAGCGCTCACGGCCCCGCATCCCATATTGACCCCCGAGGGCGAACCCTCAATGGTCGACTGGAGCCTCACACCATCCAAAGTCCACCTGAACCACGGCTCATACGGCTCCGTACCACGGATAGCCCAGGCCAAGCAGCTCAGTCTCAAAGCGGCCATGGACCAGAATCCCTGCCCGTGGTTCATGGGTCAGTTCCAACTGGTGGCCACAGCGAGGTCCGAGATCGCGGACTTCCTCCGCGTCAGCTCCCGAGACGTGGCACTTGTGCATAACGCCAGCGCGGGCATCAGCACCGTATACAACTCGCTGAGCTTCGAGCCCGGCGCCGAAATCGTGACGACCAACCATGCATATGGGGCGGTGTTGCAGGGCGCAGAGCGCGTTGCCCGCAGGAACGGTGGCCTCGTGAGGATCGCCGATATCCCCCTCGATGCGGATGCCGAGACCGCCTGCGCCCTTGTCATGGGCGAAGTCACCAGCAAGACAGCACTCATTGTGGTGGACCAGATAACGTCTGCCACGGCCCGGGCTTTCCCGGTCGAGGCGATCGCCCAGGCAGCCTCCCGGCTGGGGGTGCCGGTTCTGGTGGACGCAGCACACGCCCCGGGTGTCCTGGAATTTCCCGTGCCGGACTTCGAGGGGTTCTGGGTAGGAAATCTCCACAAGTTCGCTTGCGCGCCGCGGGGAACAGCGGCGCTGGTGGCACGCGGACCACGCGCGGCCACGCTGGAACCACTGATCGATTCGTGGGGCTTCCCCTACGGCTTTCCGGAGAATTTCGACCACGTCGGAACACAGGACGTGACCGCGTGGATGGCAGCCCGCACCGCATTCGACACCATCGAGGAACGCTACGGTTGGGCAACGTTTCGCAGCTACGCCGCTGAGCTGTGCGATTACGGCCAGAGCCTGATCGCTGACGCCTTTGCCGACGCCACAGGCGAGGATCCAGCGATCAAGGTCGGTATGCCAGTGGGCCCACTGCGTCTGGTCCGGCTGCCAAAGGGACTCGCAACCACGCACGAGGATTCGCACGCCGTCCGTGCCCACATATCGGATCGGCTGGATATCGAAACGGCCATCACCACCTTCAACGGCGCGGGCTTCCTGCGGCTCTCGGCACACCTGTACAACTCGCCGAAGGACTACGAAACCTTTGCGGAAAGAGCGGTTCCGGAGCTCGTCCGGCTCGCTGGCTCCCGATAGCGCCAATTTAGCCACCACCGACAATGCCACGCCGCCGGGGCGGCGATTACCCACGCTCACCAAGTCATTGGAGGATCCACATGAAATCCAGATTCATCATGTCTGCCGCAGCCGGTCTCGCGGCCGTCCTTGCACTTGCCGGATGTGGCGGCGCCGAGCCCGCCAAAGACGGCAAAGTCACGCTGAAGATGGTGGAGAGCCTCACCAATCCGACACGTACGGACACTTTGAAGAAGCTCATATCCGGTTTCGAGCAAGCGAACCCGAACATCAAGGTTGACCTCATCTCTCCGCCAACTGATCAGGCGGACCAGAAAATCCAGCAGATGCTTCAGTCCGGCAAGGGAATCGACGTCGTCGAGGCTCGTGACATCACCGTGGGATCTTTCGGTGCCAACGCGTGGCTGTATGACATGTCGGCCGACCTCAAAGGATGGGAGGGCTGGGACAACCTAACGGACAACGCCGTCACGTACTCGAAGCAGAACGGCAAGACATACTACATTCCATACGGCTTCTACGGTCTTTCGCTGTTCTACCGCTCCGACGTCGTCAAGGAGGCAGGATTCTCCGGTCCACCTGCCAGCTGGTCCGAGATGCTGGAGCAGGCGTCGGCCATCAACAAGCCGGCAGAGAACAAGTTCGGCTACGCGTTCCGCGGGGGCACCAACGCCAACTCCAACGCCGTCGCCATCATCGAGGCCTACGTCGCTGACGAGATCGACAAGGAAAACGCCTTCAAGCTGACCAGCGGCAAGACGATTTTCTCCTCGCCCAAAGCGCAGGAGGCAATGGATCTCTACATTGATCTCTTCAAGAAGGGTTCGCCCCCGTCCTCAGTGGCTTGGGGTTACCCGGAAATGGTCCAGGGCTTCAGCAACGGCTCCACCTCGTTCCTGCTTCAGGACCCGGAGGTCATCGCCACAGTGCGGGAGTCCAAGTCCATCAAGGAGGACCAGTGGAACGTGGCGCCGCTTTTGGTAGGACCGAGCGGGAAAGCGATTCAACCAGTGGCATCTGCCGGCTGGGGAATTGCCGCCTCATCCACAGCCAAGCCCGAGGCCGTGAAGCTCATTAAATACCTCGCCCAAGGCGACGCTGCCACCACCTTCAGCAAGGACAACAGCCTGGTGCCAACCTTGAAGTCCGCAGCCAAGGACAGTTTCTACAGCACCGGTCCTTGGGCCGCCTACGTCAAGATGACGGAAAATCCCGGGACCTACGTTTCCGCTGTCCAGCCGCGCAGTGTCTCGTGGTGGAGCGAGTGGATCAAGAAGTCCGACGGCGAACTCCAGCGCGTTCTGACGGGGAAGATGTCCACCAGTGAGTTGTTGTCCAGCTGGGACACTTACTGGTCTCAAAAGTGGGCAGGCTAGGTTCCGGTGAGCCTCGACACCAAACTCCCCTCGAAGCAGGCCAACGCCGGGTCCGTGGCCGGCACCGGCAATCGG
Organism: Paenarthrobacter sp. 10N417; assembly: GCF_056394745.1. Classification (NCBI taxonomy): domain Bacteria; kingdom Bacillati; phylum Actinomycetota; class Actinomycetes; order Micrococcales; family Micrococcaceae; genus Paenarthrobacter; species Paenarthrobacter sp. 10N417. Next base: position 111,577 of record NZ_JBFTIL010000005.1, on the reverse strand, counting down.
TCCAAGAAGCGCTTCAATCCCAGGACAGCCTTCACGCTGCTGATCTTCCTGGCCCCGGCGGCGGTATTCGTCGGAATCTTCATCTACTACCCGATGATCGCCGGCAGCCAGATGGCGTTCCGCAACTGGAATCTGAATGATCTCTCCGACACCTCGTGGGTGGGGTTCGGCAACTTCCTAAGCCTGCTCGAAACGCCGGAATTCTGGGGCATTGTCCGGAACACGGTGGTGTGGGTGGTTGGGTCCTTGGTGCCTCAGGTGATCATAGGCTTTGCAGTGGCGCTGTTCCTGAAACGAAAGTTCAGGATGCGCGGGGCTTACCAGGCCATGATCTTCTTTCCGTGGGCAGTCTCCGGATTCCTGATCGGCATGCTCTTCCGGTGGATGTTCAACGCGGAGTTTGGCGTCGTCAATGACTTGCTGATGAAAGCCGGGATCATCAGCTCGCCCATCCCGTGGCTCTCGGATCCCGGATTCGCGATGACCGCCATCATCATTGCCAACATCTGGTACGGCGTCACGTTCTTCGCCATCATGATCCTCGCCGCACTGCAGTCCGTCTCCGACGAAATGTACGAGGCCGCGGCGCTGGACGGAGCCGGGAAGGTACGCACGTTCTTCAACATCACGTTGCCAAGCATCGCCACAACGTTGGCGTTGACCATCCTGCTGAGGGTGATCTGGATCTTCAATTTCCCGGACATTATCTTCGCCATGACAGGCGGCGGCCCGGCTGACCAGACGCACATCATCACTACCTACATGATCAAAATTACCCAGGAGGGTGACTACGGCAAGGCTTCGGCCCTGGGGCTGATTGTCGTCCTCACGCTTGCCCTCTTCGCAGCCTTCTACCTCATGGCGGTCCGTCCTCGAAAGGAAGCACGATGATCAATCAGCAGAGCTTCATAGGGCGCGTGGGAAAGTTCGTTTTCCTTGGAGCATGCCTCGTCGCCACGGTTTTCCCGCTGTACTGGATCATCCTGACGTCGTTGAAGGAACCGGGCGCCATTTACTCGCTGCCGTTGGACTATTGGCCCCGGCAACTGTCCTTCGAAAACTACGTCGGGCTTTTCACCAAGTCGGATTTCGGCCAATACATGCTCAACAGCTTGGTTGTGGCACTGGTAGCTTCCACGGTGGCAACGCTGATCTCCTTGCTCTCGGCGTATGTCCTGGCCCGATTCCAGTTCTCAGGTCGCGGCGCGGTGCTGGGGGCCTTCCTGATCACGCAGATGATTCCAGGCTTCATTGCCTTGGGGCCGCTGTATCTGATGATGACCAATCTGGGGCTTGTGGATTCCAAGACCGGGCTGATCCTCATTTACATTGCGATCTGCATTCCGTTTTGCACCATCATGCTCCGCGGTTTCTTCGAGAACGTTCCTGACGCCTTGGAAGAAGCTGCGATGATCGACGGTTGTTCGCGGTTGGGAGCCTTGTTCAGAGTCCTGGTTCCCGTCATGCTGCCCGGCGTCGCGGCGAGCTTCGTGTTCAACTTCGTTAACTGCTGGAATGAACTCTTCTTGTCAGTGACCTTGATGAACAGCGACAGCAACAAGACCATCCCGACGGCGTTGGCCGGGTTCATCTCGAGCTTCAACATTGACTGGGGATCGATGTCCGCCGCAGCGGTCCTGACGGTCGTTCCAACGCTGGCAATCTTTGCCTTTGCAAGCAAGTTCATTGTCCAAGGACTAACGGCCGGGTCAGTCAAGGGCTAGCTCGTGCAAGTGCAGTCGGGCGCCCATCAGGGCGCCCGACGCCGGGTCACGCCTTTTTCTTGGCCCGCGCCTTTGGCTTGCTGGTAGCTTTGCTGGCGGCAGCGTCGTCGTCGGCCGCTTTTTCCTTGCCGCGCTTCTTGTCAAGGCTTCGCTTCAACGCCTCCATGAGGTCGATGACGTCGCCGCCCTCCCCTTCGCCTTCCGTGACACCGAACGTGGCTTCCGTATCGAGCGCCTCGCCCTTTTCCAGCTTGGCCTCGATCAACGTGCGGAGCTGTACCTGGTAGTCGTCGGTGTATTCTTCGGGGTCGAAATCGTGGGCCATCGAGTCCACCAAGGCAGAGGACATTTCAAGTTCTTTGTCGGAGATCTTGATKTCCGTCTCAAGCGAGGGGAATTTTGCCTCGCGGACTTCGTCGCCCCAGAGAAGGGCCTGCAGAAGGAGTACGTCCCCGCGTACGCGCAGGGCCCCGAGCCGCGTCTTCTGCCGCAGCGCGTACTGGACAATTGCAATCCTGTCCGTGTCCTCAAGTGTCTGCCGCAGCAACATATAGGCCTTGGGGGATTTGGAATCCGGCTCCAGGAAATAGCTGCGCTCGTACATGATCGGGTCCAGCTGCTCGGCAGGGATGAATTCCACTACCTCAATTTCGCGGCTGTTCTCTTCCGGCAAGGACTTCAATTCAGCCGCCGTGAGAACCACTGTGCGGCCTTCCTCTTCGTAGGCCTTGTCGATATCTTCATAAGCAACAACTTCGCCGCAAATTTCACATTTCCGCTGGTACCGGATGCGTCCGCCGTCCTTATTGTGGACTTGGTGAAGGCCAATATCGTGGTCCTCCGTGGCGCTGTAAAGCTTCACTGGTACGTTGACCAGACCGAACGCGATAGATCCCTTCCATATGGCCCTCATGCACCCAGTCAACAGCACAAGACAGCAGAGGAGAAGAGGTGGCAGGCAAGCAACAGGAGCGGGTGAACGTGGAAGGCCACGAGCTGACCCTCACCAACCTGGGCAAGATCATCTACCCCGAGACCGGGACCACCAAGGCCGAAGTCCTGGAATACTACGCCGCCGTCGCGCCGTTCCTCATTCCTGCCGCCGCCAACAGGCCCGTCACCCGCAAGCGCTGGGTCAACGGCGTGGGCACCGCCGAGAACCCGGGACAGGTGTTCTTCCAAAAGAACCTTGAAGACTCCGCACCCAAGTGGATCCCCCGCACCGCCATCCAGCACTCGGACCACACCAACGTCTACCCCATGGTCAACAACCTCGCCACACTCACGTGGATGGCACAGATCGCGTCTCTTGAGATTCACGTACCCCAATGGCAGGTGGACGCTGAAGGGAATCCGCTCCGGCCTGACCGCTTCGTCCTGGACCTCGACCCTGGTCCCGGCGCAGGCCTGCCTGAGTGCGTTGAGGTGGCCAAACTTGCCCGCTCCATCCTGCAGGACATGGGCATGGATCCGGTGCCGGTGACCAGCGGCAGCAAGGGCATCCACCTCTACACCGGGCTGGAGGGAACGCTGAAGTCCGAGCAGGTATCGGCTTTCGCCCATGAGCTGGCACGTGCCCTTGAGTCCGACCACCCCGAGCTGGTGGTCAGCGACATGAAGAAGTCTCTCCGCCACGGCAAAGTGTTGGTGGACTGGAGCCAGAACAGCGGCAACAAGACCACGATCGTGCCCTACTCGCTCCGGGGGAAAGCCCACCCTACCGTCGCGGCGCCGCGCACGTGGCGGGAGCTCTCCTCCAGCACCCTGGACCATCTTGATTACACAGCCGTGATGAAGCGGGTCAAGACCGGCAAGGACCACTTCGCGCCCATCTCCTCACGGCACCTTCCGCCGCATGGAGAGTATTCGGATGACGACGACGGCGCCGGAACCGGCAGCGGTTCAGGTTCCCGCGAGCGCGTGGTGACTGTAGAGAACCGTCTCGCGAAATATGTTGGGATGCGCGATCCGGGCAAAACCCCTGAGCCGTTCCCGGCGTCGTCGGCTGCTGTTGCCTCGGCGGCGCCCGGAGGCTCCTCATCCGACCAGCCCAAGCCGGGCGACCCTGCCCCGCCCGGCGGCATCTTCGTCATCCAGGAACACCATGCCCGGCGCTATCATCTGGATCTGCGTCTGGAACATAACGGCGTCCTTGCGTCCTGGGCTTTGCCGCGTGGTGTCCCGGAAACACCCGACCGGAACAACCTTGCCGTGCATACGGAAGACCATCCGATGGAATATGCGGACTTCGCCGGCGTCATTCCCAAAGGTGAGTACGGCGCTGGGACCATGACCATTTGGGACCGTGGCGAGTACACGTGCGAGAAATGGCGGGACGGCAAGGAAGTGATCGCAACGCTGACGGGCCAGCCAGGAGGTGGACTGCACGGGACCAAGCGTTTAGCACTGATCAATACCGGTGACCGTTGGCTGATCCACTTGATGAAGGAGCAGCCAGGTGGCAGGCGGCCTGCCAGGGCCGGGGCATCTAAGCCGGCACCCGTTCAAACTCCTGCTCCCCAGCCAATGCCGAACTACACTCCCATGCTTGCCACGTCCGGCACCGTGGACGACCTTCGTGGCGACGACTGGCTGTACGAACTGAAGTGGGACGGAATCCGGGCGATCATCACCGGTACTGGAACCGGCACTGATGGCAGAATTCGTCTGATGAGCCGCAACGGCAACGATCTCACCGCCACCTACCCCGAACTGACAGACCGCTCGTGCTGGCCCGACGGCGATTTCGTGGCTGACGGTGAAATCGTGGCGCTTGGCAAGGGCTCACGGCCGGACTTCGGCCGGCTGCAGCTACGGATGAACCTAGTGAAGTCCGCAGACATCCAGCGGGCACGGGCTTCCGTCCCGGTGCAGCTGATGCTGTTCGATCTTCTGTACGACGGCGGCACGGACCTGAGCGGGCTGCCTTTCCGTGAGCGCCACGAGAGGCTTGAGGCGTTTGCCGGGCCCTTGCGCGCTGGCTGCCCGCTTCACCTTTCAGCTGTCTTAGACCACGACGTCGACGACCTCATGACAAGCGCGGGTGAGCTCGGCTTGGAAGGAGTGATGGCGAAGAAAGCAGATAGCCGTTACGTGATCGGCCGGCGGAGCCGCTCGTGGATCAAACTCAAGCTGGAGCAGAGTCAGGAAGTGGTCGTGGGCGGCTGGCGTCCTGGCGCTGGTGCCCGGAGTGGGAGCTTCGGCTCGTTAGTGTTGGGCATTCCCCAAGGCGAGAAGCTGCACTACGTGGGCCGGGTGGGCACCGGGTTCAAGGAGTGGCAGCTGAGGGATGTCATGGAGAAACTGGAGCCCCGGCTCGTGGCTGATTCCCCGTTCGCCGATATCCCCCGCGAGGACGCAGCAGGTGCCCAGTGGGTCAAGCCTGAACTGGTAGCAGAAGTGACGTTCGGAGAATGGACGGGCCCAGGCAGGCTACGGCATCCGGTGTGGCGTGGGTGGCGTCCGGACAAGTCACCGAAAGACGTAACCCAGCCCAACTGACTGGCATTAGTGGTTGTTCTCAGCGCTCATAACAACCACAAGTGCTAGTCAGTTGGGCTGCCTACGTGGGTCGGCTCGGGTGGCAGCGACTAGGACGAGTGCGGCATCTGCGGGCGGCTGGTCCGGTGGATCGCCGTCACGGCTGCGCCCTGGCCCATTCGTCCGTGCGCTTGGTCCTGGTCCTTCGGGTGCCGGCGTTTGCCGCTACCGTCGGGCCAGTGCTGTTCCTGGTCCAAACCCAGAGATACATCAATGGTTGCCGGTTCAGGCATGGGAGCCATGTCCATGGCCTCCACCAAGTGGCTGGCAACCTCAGGATCGATATTTTCGGCTGGATTCTTTGCAGTCATGGTTCTTCCTTTCCCTATGGAACGAAGGAATTTCAATACTAGGCGCGCCGAAGATGGTTGTCTGCAGGACTTACCTGTGCCCAGGAATCACCAGCGGACCTTCTTCTCCGTCTTGGCCTGCTTGCCGCTGGCGGACGTGGGCTTATGGCCCTTGCCCGTGCTTTGCCAGCCAGCGGGAGCGCCGCCGCCGGACTTGCTGGCGAGCATCGCTTTCTGGGCATCGGTCAGTTTGGACTTGATGCCGCCCGAGGCAGGGGCGGATTCCTTACTTCCCGACGCAGCGTCGTCATTTCCCGAGGCAGCGGGCTCCGGGGTGTTGTTTTCGGAAGGATTGGCAGTCATAAAAGTGGACTCCTCAGTGGTGTGAGTCCTGAAGAAGCACCAAAACCATGGCGTTGCGGTTCGAGAAAAATAGCGTCGACAACGGGAACGGCATGGAGGCAGGGCCTCAACAGGCGTGGATTTTTGTCAGGTGAAACTCGGCTGTGCCATTAAGGGCGGAGGGCCGCTAAGGCGGAGGCCGGTCTACTCAAAAATCAGTGTTCCCATGCGTCATACCCTAACCAAGAATCGCCGCTTTTGTGAACCCCTCGGCTAGCATGGCACCCGTGACCTGGAGAATGTCCGTCGCCACTACCCTCCGCGATGCCGGATGCGTTTTCGCGGAGGACGAAGCGCAACTCCTCATTGATGCCGCCAGCAGTCCAGACCATTTGGACTACATGGTGGATCAGCGCGTTAAAGGAGTGCCCTTGGAACACATCCTCGGGTGGGTGGATTTCTGCGGGAGCCGGATGGTTGTTGAACCCGGCGTCTTCGTTCCACGGCGTCGCACGGAGTTCCTGGTGCGCCAGGCGGCGAAAATCGCACGGCCGGGTGCCGTCGTCGTCGATCTTTGCTGTGGCTCGGGGGCGATCGGTGCGGCACTCAGCGATCTTCTGGGGAGCTGCGAGCTGTACGCCGCTGACATTGATCCGGCCGCGGTGAGCTGCGCGCGCAAGAACGTGGAGCCCCGTGGCGGGCGAGTTTTCGAGGGCGATCTATACGACGCCCTCCCCCTTGAACTTCGGGGACGCGTGGATGTGATACTCGCGAATGCTCCGTACGTGCCTACGGGTTCCATCGGCATGATGCCGCCTGAGGCGCGCTTGCATGAACCGATGGTGGCGCTCGACGGCGGTACTGATGGCTTGGATGTCCAGCGCCGGGTTGCAGAGAACGCGGCTGAGTGGTTGTCGCCGGGCGGTTGCCTCTTGATTGAAACTTCGGAAGACCAAGCGCCCGAAACCGCCAGGATCATGAAACAGTCCGGGCTGCGTGCACAGGTGGTGACAGACGACGATCTGGACGCAACCATCGTGCTGGGTATCGTCCAGACAGGACGGCAAGAAGAGGCCCGGGATCAGTCAGCTTTTGACCCCCAAAACGCCCCGTTTCATGGGCTCAGCTAAACAATTTGGTAACAACGTGCTCGGCAGGGCAAAAACCGTGCCCATTCCGCGCCATTGCAGGGCAAGGCCGGGCAAAAAGATGTAAGACGACTAGGCAAATTGCCCCGTGAAACACCCTATAAATCGGATCTCAACTGGGGTTTGAGGGGCAAACCGCGTAAAATTGAACACCTGCCCGGAGCGGGGCAGCCAGAAGTCGCAAGCAAATGACCTCCCTAGGAGAAGCCCAAATGCCCATAGACCAAAGCAACACCGTCTCTCCGCCAGGCGCAAGGAACGCCACTGGAAACCTGGTTTCGGCCGCTACAACGGCCGCTGCCAACACTGTAAAGAACCCCAAGAAAACGAAGCTCCGCACCAAGCGCCGGTTGAAAGAATCCGACGTCAATGTTGTGGATCAGCCGATGCTGAAGAAAGCACTCGGCGGCACGATCGTCGGCAACACCATGGAATGGTACGACGTCGGCGTGTTCGGCTACCTCATCACCACCATGGGCCCCGTCTTCCTCCCGGAAGCGGACAAGTCCGTCCAGACACTCTTCCTTCTCGGCACCTTCGCCGCAACCTTTATCGCGCGCCCTCTTGGCGGCGTCGTCTTCGGTTGGCTCGGCGACAAGGTGGGCCGCCAGAAGGTGCTCGCAGCAACACTGATGCTGATGGCGGCAAGCACGTTCGCCGTCGGGCTTTTGCCCGGCTACGCGCAGATCGGCATCTGGGCCGCCGCGCTGCTGGTGATCCTCAAGCTCGTCCAGGGCTTCTCCACCGGTGGTGAGTACGCCGGTGCAACAACCTTCGTGAGCGAATATGCCCCGGACAAGCGCCGCGGCTTCTTCGCCAGCTTCCTGGATATGGGCAGCTACATCGGTTTCGCCCTCGGCGCCGCACTGGTTTCGGTCCTGCAGCTCACGCTCGGACAGGCAGCCATGGAGGAATGGGGCTGGAGGCTTCCGTTCCTGATCGCCGGTCCTCTTGGCCTCATCGCCGTGTACTTCCGTAGCAAGATCGAGGAATCCCCGCAGTTCCAGGCAACCCTGGACGCCCAGGAAGCTATCGCCAAGGACGCCGCGGCACAGGATGCCAACGTCGCCAAGGGCCCGGTTGGCATCATCAAGGCCTACTGGCGCCAGATCGTGCTGGCCATGATCCTCGCCGCCGCAGCCAACACTGTGGGCTACGCGTTGACATCCTACATGCCGACGTACCTTACGGATTCAAAGGGCTACGACCCCGTTCATGGCACCCTGCTGACCATCCCGGTCCTGGTAATCATGGCCGTGTGCATCCCGCTCACCGGTAAGTTGTCCGACCGTATCGGCCGCCGTCCCGTCTTGTGGATCGGCGCAGGCAGCACCATCGTGTTCTCGGTCCCTGCCTTCATGCTGATCGGCATCGGCGATATCTGGTCCACTCTGGCCGGCCTTGCCCTCATCGCCTTCCCTGTGACGTTCTACATTGCCAATCTGGCCTCGGCCCTCCCGGCACTGTTCCCGACGTCCAGCCGCTACGGCGGAATGGGCATCGCCTACAACTTCTCGGTAGCTATCTTCGGAGGAACCACTCCGTTCATTGTGCAGGGCCTCATTGAAGGCACCGGCGATGACATGATGCCGGCCTACTACCTGATGGCAACGTCGATCGTGGGTGCGATCGCCATCTACTTCCTGCGTGAATCCGCCCAGCGTCCCCTGCCCGGTTCCATGCCCAGTGTGGACACTGCCGCCGAGGCCCGCGAGCTCGTTGCCACGCAGGACAGCAACCCGCTCATCAACCTGGACGAAATGCCGTTTGACGGCCAGCCCATTGATGATGAAGTGTTCGGCCGGCGTGACAAGGACCTGACCCCAGCCTAGGGATCACGTGCCTGCAACTTCTGCACAGCGATTCAGATAGTTCGCGGCAACCCGCCGCCCACCGTAGCCACCAATACCAAGGCGCTCTCCTTGGGATTGGTGGCTACGGCTGTTAAGGCTCGACGGCGGCACCCACCCGAGCGACGTCACTCGCCTAACCCGGCAGCAAACCTTTGACCGCCTCGCCGATAATCCGCGCGCCCTCGGGGAATCCGCCCGGATTGGGGCCCGCATAGTTGAGCCTGATGTAGGGGCCTTCAGGTTCGGCAGGGAACCACTCCGTTCCAGCGGCGATGAGGACTCCGGCCGCTTCGCAATCCTTGGTGAGCTGATCGACGTCGAACCCGTCCGGCATCCGTAGCCACAGGTTCAAGCCGCCCTTGGGCAAGTGGCTGAGGTGCGCCTGCGGAACGTGCTCGCGGAGGCTGGTGACCAACAGGTCGCGGCGCGACTGCAGCTGATGGCCCAGGCCGCGAAGGTGCGTTTGCCAACCAGGCTGAGTGACGACGTCGAGCGCTGCAGCTTGAAGCAGGCCGCTGACGTACATCGACTCGGCAGCCTGCGCACCCATGATCCGTTCCCGCGCGGGACCGCGGGCGGTAATCGCTGCCACGCGGATGGACGGCGAGACGCTCTTGGTCAGCGAGCGGATGTAGACCACGTGGCCGGAATCGTCCTTGGCGGCGAGCGGGACGGACTGCGCGGTGATACCGAAATCGTGGGCCCAGTCGTCCTCCACAAGGAACGCTCCGTGCTGGCGGACAATCCGGAGGACCTCCTCGCACCGTTCGGGAGACCATTGAGCACCCGTGGGATTGGCAAAGTTGGGCTGCGCGTAGAACATCCGGGCGCCGGATTCCTCGAAAGCCCTCGCCAGCTCCTCAGGATCAGGCCCGTCAGGACCGGACGGCACCGGAATAACGTGAACACCGGCCTGGCCAGCGGCCAACAGCGCACCCCAGTAGCTGGGCGACTCCACCAGCAGTGGCCGCCCATGCCCCACCAGGCCGCGAAAAATCGAGCTGAGTCCGCTCTGGCTCCCGGGAAGTACGACGACGTCGCTCGGCTGGGGCGGCGTGACGCCAACCGGCGTCGAGGTGCTCAGCTCGTGCGCGAACCAGGATTGCAGTTCGGGAAGGCCCTGGGCTGGCGGCCGCGACAGGGCGGCGTCGCCGCGGGCAGCCCTGGTAAGTGCGGCCCGGACGAGCCGCTCAGGCAGAAGTTCGCGGTCCGGATAGCCGGAGTGGAAGGCGATGACGTCGTTGGAAGCGCTGCGCATAGCGCCAGAATTCAGGAGGCGCGGCGTTTGGGCTGCTCGGAGCGCAGCAGTCTGCCAGCCGTAATCGGACGGCCTGGCAGTGCGGTAAGCCCGGACGAAAGTGCCAACGCCGGGGCGGCTTTCTATCAAGCCTTGGGCAGTCAGGGTCCTCAACGCCTTCTGCACCGTCACCGGGCTTGCCTGGTACTCCGCCACGAGTTGACGGGTGGATGGCAGTTTCGCCCCCGGAGCGGCCCCTGCGATCCATTCCTTTACTCGCGAGACAATCCGGGAACTGCTATCGTTATTCATGACTCACAATAGTAGCGCTACTACACTTTCGCGGCCAGTGGTATCCAGCCGGACGTCGACGGGCGTCTGGTGGGGCCTACTTGGCGTAGTCGCATTCTCGTTCACGGTTCCCTTCACCCGAGTGGCCGTTGAAGGGTTATCTCCCCTGTTCATCGGCGCAGGCAGGGCCGTGGTTGCGGCCATTCTTGCAGCACTGGCCTTGGGCCTGACCCGCCAACGTTTCCCGCAGGGCATCCAATGGGTTCGACTGACTGTGGTGGCCGGTGGCATCGTTGCGGGCTTCCCCTTACTGACAACGTTCGCGCTGACGTCCACCACCGCAAGCCACGGAGCCATCGTCATCGCGCTACTGCCTGCAGCCACGGCAACGGTAGCGGTGATCCGGGGCCGTGAACGTCCGCGGCTCCTGTTCTGGGTCCTGACTGCCATAGGAGTTATTGCCGCGCTGGTTTTCGCGTTGGTTCAGTCAGGCGGCTTCGGTTCGCTTCACTGGGCTGACCTGCTGCTACTCGGCGCCGTGGTTGCGGCAGCCATAGGCTACGCAGAAGGAGGGCTCCTGGCACGGGAACTCGGCCCCTGGCAGACGATCTCGTGGGCGCTGGTGGTTGCTTCCCCCGTCATGCTGCTGCTGACGCTGCTTTCACTGGGTTCGGGAGCGCCCTCGGCTACACCGGTCCAGTGGTTGTCCTTCGCTTACCTGGGCGTTGTGAGCATGTTCCTCGGATTCTTCGCCTGGTACCACGGCCTGGCGATCGGCCCCATGGCGCAAGTCAGCCAGATCCAACTGGTCCAACCGGTCATGACCATCGCGTGGGCAAGCCTGCTCTTGGGAGAATCGATGACGTGGACTACCGCGGTTGGCGGACTCGCCGTGATCCTGTGCGCAGGTGCCGCTGTCCGCGTCAGGCTCAACCCGCCGTCGAATCCCTGACGCTGCCGCGCCCTGATCTCGTAGACTCGGCCCATGCCTGACACAACTGTGGGTTCGATCCATCACCTTGAGATCTGGGTGCCGCACCTTGAACGAGCCCAGGAGGAGTGGGGCTGGCTACTGGGCGAGCTTGGTTACAAGCCTTTCCAGGACTGGCCCACGGGGTGCAGTTGGAAGCTCAACGGCACGTACGTGGTGGTGGAAGGTACCGATGCCATCACTGGAACCGCCCACCGGCGAACCGATCCCGGGCTCAACCATGTGGCCTTCCATGCTGGCACCCGGGAAAATGTGGACCGGATTCGCGCACTCGGTGCCGACGCCGGTTGGTACGAGATGTTCGAGTCGAAGTACCCGCACGCCGGCGGTCCGGACCACTACGCCGCGTATTTGATCAACACTGACAGCTACGAAGTTGAGTTGGTGGCTGAGTAGCTACCTCGGCGGAACCACGGGACGCCACATGGCGACCCGAGGCCAACGCGTCAGCCCCAACTCAGCTTCGTGCTCCATGAGCTTGGCCAGCTCCGGACCCCAGCTGCCGGCGTCGAGCGTTTGGAACCCCAGGCGCCGGTAGTACGGCGCGTTCCACGGTACGTCGCGAAACGTGCTCAGCGTCTGGCGCTGCATGCCATGCCCCCTGGCCCAGACTCGTGCAGCATGCAGCAGCTCGCGGCCGAGTCCTTGGTGCGCTTGATCCGGGTGCACGCTTACCTGTTCCACGTGCGCGTTGCCATCAACAATGTCCGTCAACAAGTACGCCAAGGGGTAGTCCAACGGATCCACCCACACCCAGGCGCGCCCGGCAGCCACGTAGACATTCATCTCGTCCAGGGAGAAGGGGTCGTCGTCCGCGATCTGATCCATGCCCAGGCCCCGGAAGGCTTCCCCGGCTGCCCGTTCGATGTCCTGCAAACGCGGCAGATCGTCTGTTCGAGCTAGCCGGATCACCGTTTATCCAGCGCGGGAGGTGCCTGTCCAACGAGGAACCCGTTGCGGGTTTCGATCAAGTCCTGCAGGTATCTGGCCAAAACCAGCTTCTCCAGCAGGCGGCCCAGCGGCCCGAACGGGGCAGCGAACTCCACAGTGTCCACCATCAGCGTCCCGCTGCCGTCCTGCCGGAACTCATGCGTGTGGCGGAGGTACTTGAAAGGGCCGCGCACCTGCTCGTCAGTGAACGACGCCGGTGCCTCCATGCGCGTGATGCGGCTGGTCATGCGGAAACGGACTCCGAGGTGCCACGCCTGCCAGGTGACCTGCTCGCCTTCAGAAATCAGACCTGAGGTGACGCCGTCTATGGCTTTTTCCCTGCTCTTGGTCATCGAACCCACGTGGGCGTCGATGTTTCGGGACAGGTCGAACAGCTCCTGCGGTGACACGGCGGAGCGGGTTCGGCAGACGAAAGCTACGGGCATACCTTGATCTTCCCAGACTCTGCCGGGCAGCGCCCCAGTGTTGCTGCTACCTTCCCACGAGGCCCATATGCTGATCGTTGTAGCGGTTGCCCTGCACCCCGATCCGGCTGGCCATGGCATCCAGATCGGCAACTTCATCAGCGGAGAGCGGAACACTGGTTGCGGCAGCATTCTCTTCGAGCCGTTCCCGACGTCGTGTGCCCGGGATCGGGACAATCCATGGTTGCTGCGCGAGAAGCCAAGCCAGCGCGATCTGACCGGGTGAGGCACCTTTCGAGGCCGCAAGTTCGGCCACATGATCCACCAGGGCCTGGTTGGCCGCGCGGTTTTCTGCGGTGAATCGAGGGATAGTGCCGCGGACGTCACCCGGCGAAAATTGGGTGGACGGATCCACGGTGCCCGTGAGGAATCCCTTGCCGAGCGGGCTGAACGGGACAAAACCAATGCCGAGTTCCGCGAGCGTTGGCAGCACCTCAGGTTCCGGATCCCGTGTCCACACCGAATACTCACTCTGGACAGCGGTCACGGGAAAGACTGCGTGCGCTGCACGAATAGTGGCAGCGGAGGCTTCGGACAGGCCGAAGTGGCGTACTTTGCCCTCCTGGACCAGCTCGCCCACAGCTCCCGCGACGTCCTCAATAGGCACGTTTGGATCAACGCGGTGCTGATAAAAAAGGTCCAGGGCCTCCACGCCAAGCCTGCGGAGCGACTCGTCCGCCACCCGTTTGATCCGTTTAGGAGAGCTATCCAAACCAACGGACTTGCCGTCTTCGATGCGCCAGCCGAATTTCGTGGCAATGACCACCTGGTCCTTGATAGGAGCAAGTGCCTCGCCGACGAGTTCCTCGTTGACGAATGGCCCGTAGACCTCGGCAGTGTCAAAGAAGTTGATTCCGATCTCCACTGCTTCACGAAGCACCTTGATCATCGCCGCCCGGTCCCCCGGGTTGGGGCCGTAGCTTTGGGACATACCCATGCAGCCAAGACCGATGGCGGAGACTTTCAAACCTTGCCCAAGTGTCCGTGTGTGCATGACGCCTCCTGTTGATCCAAGTAACTCGTTTGATCCAGTCAACAACCTTCTCGACGCATATGGGAGGTACTGACGTAAGGGGTACTGCCAGTGCCTTACTACGGGTTATGACCGAGCAAATGGCAACCCGCCCGCCGCTCCTGATAATTTTCGATACACATAGCTCGCCCACAAGCCCTGAATGATTGGTGGTGTTTTCCGTGCCCGCATTCATGGCGCATGCCCGCGAGCTCCACAAACTGGGGCCGGCGAACAACGACCGTCTCTCGGCGGTTCGGGTGGCCCTCAGCGTCGCAGTTCCGGGGCTGGTCTTGATTCTCGTAGGCCGTCCGGACCTGATGATGTATGCAGTGTTCGGCGCGCTCACTGGAATGTACGGACGCAATGAAACCCACCAACTCCGGCTCAAACACCAAGCCCAGGCCGCGCTGGTTCTGGTTGGCGGACTCTCCATTGGCACATTTCTTTCCGTCAACCACATCCACTCCTGGTGGCTCGTGTTGGTGGCAACGCTCTTTGCCGGTGCGGGTTCCTTATATGCAGATGCCGTGCGCCTTAAACCGATCGGGCCGTTCTTCGGCATCCTCGCGTTGGGGGCGTGCGCGTCGGTTCCCACCAGCGTTCCGTTCCTGACGGCGGTGCTGATCGGTGCGGCTTCGGCAGCGTTTTCGATTCTGGTCGGATTCACTGGTTGGCTTCGGCACCGAAAGTGGGAGCCGGGCGCTGCCCGCGACGTCCCCGTCCTCCGAGGATCCTTACGGCAATCTGCCCTTGTTCATGCTGCCCGCTACACCCTCGCCGTCAGTGCTGCCGGCGTGTGTGGAGTTCTCAGTGGGAGCGGCCATCCGCATTGGGCCATGGCCGCAGCCGCCGTCCCGCTGGCTGGCGCGGACCTCCCGAGCCGCGTCCACAGAGGCATCCACCGCATCGTGGGAACGTTCCTCGGGTTGGCGGTAGTCGCCGTCGTACTTTTCCCAACGCCGTTGTCGCCGCTGCAGTATTTCCCCGGCCACGCTGCCGTGGTCCTGGCCGTTGTGGTGGTCCTCTGCCAGTTTCCCACTGAGCTGTTCATGGCGCGGCACTACGGCTGGGCCATGGTGTTCTTCACGCCCGTGGTCCTGCTGATCGCCCAACTGGCGTCGCCCATGGATCCGGGCGTACTGGTGATGGAGCGGGCGATTGAGACGTTCGTCGGAGCGGTGATTGGAATCGCGGTCGCGGTGCTGGTCAGGGCCCCTATCGGTGCGGTTCCTAGGGTTGCAGGGGCCGGCGCGGCGGGCCGGAAGTAAGCTTCGCCGGCAGGACACGCGCAAAGAAGCTCACCACTTTGTATCGCCGTGTCGGGATGGAAACAGCCTTGCCCTTGGCGTTGTCCTCCAGCCCTTCCCGCACCACGCGCTCGGCGCTGAGCCACAGGAATCGCGGCGCCACGGACTTATCCATGCCCATGCGGTCGTGGAATTCGGTGTGCGTGAAGCCAGGGCAAACCGCTGTGACCTGCACGCCCGACTTCCCATACGCAATATTTGCCCAACGGCTGAACGTCACCTGCCAGGCTTTGGCCGCCGAGTAGGTTCCCCTGTTGGCGAAGGCTGCGACGCTCGCAACGTTGATGATCCGGCCTTTGCCACGAGCCAGCATGACTTCAAGCGCCGCGTGGCACAGCTCCAGGGGTGTCTGCACGTGGAGGCGGAGATGCCGCCTTTCGTCCTCCAACTCGTTCTGCTCGAACGACTTCAGCAGTCCGATTCCGGCGTTGTTGACCAGGACATCCACAGGTCGAGCAGCGTCCCGCAGTCGCGCGGCCACCAAGGAAACCCCGACGTCGGTCGTCAGGTCGGCGGACAGAACCTCCGCCGAGATACTGAAGTCGCGTTCGAACTCCTCGGCCTTTTCCTTGAGGCGTTCTTCATCGCGGGCTACCAGGACGAGGTGGTGTCCGGCTTCGGCGAGCTGGCGCGCGAATTCCGCACCGAGCCCAGCCGTGGCGCCGGTGACCAGGGCGGTGAGTTCAGTCGTCATGCGCCTAGACTATGCGCTGAACGCTCCCGGCGCCCTGCCTTTTCGTCAGAGGGTCCCGTGCTCTTCGTCAGAGGATCGCCTGCGTGGCTTGGTGGCGATGATGGCCAGCGCTATCGAGCCGGTGATGCCAAGGATCCACCAAGGGAATCCGGGGTCTGTTGTGGTGGACGGCAGGGTGCGGGTTCCATCAGCGCTGGTGGGTGCGGTGGTTCGTTCGCCCCGAACCAGGAGTCGGTGGCTGTTGATGCCTTTGGGTGTGCAGGTAATGAGCGTGAGGTAATCCTTGCCCTCGACTTTGCGCAAGGCCTCGGTTTGGTCGGGCAGTACCGTGAGGATTTGGTCCACCTTGTAATAGAGAGTTTCATCGAGGACGTTGATGCTGAAGATGTCACCTTCATGGACTTTGTCCAGGTCGTCGAAGAGGGTGGCGTTGACGAATCCGGAATGGGCACTCAAGACACTATGAGTGCCTTTGCCGCCCACCGGCAGCGCGGACCCGAAGAGGTGGCCGGCGCCTTTGGAGAGGGTGTCCTCGTCAGTGCCATGGAAGATGGGCAAATCCGCGTGGATGGAGGGAATGCTGATGCGGCCCATCATCCCTCCAGGCCCCACAGCCAGCATCTCTTTATACGCCTCGGAGCCGGCACCGATGGTGGTTTGCTCGCCTGCTTCATTCAAGGAGTAGGGGTCCCGGAGGGGTCCTGAGGGCAGTTCTTCATTGAACTCGCGTGCCTGGTCCAGCAGGGACTTCTTAGCGGAGGGGTTCATCGTCTGGACAGAATCCACGTAGCCGCTGATCTCGGTGGCATGGATCCGGTCCGAGAACCAGGCTGCGGCCGTGGGATAAAGCAGGATTCCGACGCCGATGACCGCCACCAGCACGATCAGGAGCCGTTGGCGGCTCCACGGTCCGGTCAGATGCCGGAGTCCACGACGGGTGCGGGTTGGTGCCTGTGTCATCAAAATCCTGTAGCTGGGGTGAGTCGGTTGGAAGAGGGCAGTTGTGAAGAGTGCAGCAGTTAAGAAGAGTGCAAAAGGGAATGCAAGTGGGGAAGAGCGCGTGGTTGGCGTTCTTCCCCACTTGGGGTCACTGCGGGGGCCGCGGGTAGCGGCCCCTGCAGTGTTGGTGGTGTTGGTGTTAGTTGTTGCTGGTGCGGCGGTTGCGGACGAACATCAGGGCTGCGCCGACGACGAGGAGGGCACCGGCTGCGTAGAGAATGCCGGTTCCGACGCCACCGGTCAGCGGCAGCTGGAAGCCGCTGTTGGAGGGGATGTTCTTCACTTGCAGGTCGATACCGACCGTGGTGCTGGTGCTGTTGATCAGGAAGGAGACCGGCTCGGCGAGCAGTTCATAGCCTGCCGGGGCGGTGGTCTCTACCAGGTAGTACGTGCGGTAGTCCGGGGTTCCGGGTGCCACGGCGGCGCCGTTGGCCCAGTCCGAGTACCGCAGGCCCGAGATCGTCAGCGTGCCGTCCGCGGCGACGGTGAAGACCGTCTGGCCGTTGAGGTCAACCGGGTTCGTCCCGGCCTTGGCGTCAGCCTGGTTGGTATAAACCGAGAAGGAAGCGCCGGCAAGGGCTGCACCGTTCT
The DNA here is from genome assembly GCF_056394745.1 of Paenarthrobacter sp. 10N417. NCBI lineage: Bacteria > Bacillati > Actinomycetota > Actinomycetes > Micrococcales > Micrococcaceae > Paenarthrobacter > Paenarthrobacter sp. 10N417. Next base: position 94,140 of record NZ_JBFTIL010000005.1, on the reverse strand, counting down.
CGTTGACCTTCTGCAGCGTCATTTCGCCCCACTTGGTCACGACCGGGGGCGTGACGATCGGGCCACCGGGCTGGCCCGGTGCAACGTTGAAGCTGGCAGCGTTCGGGTACACGAGGGCTTCGTTTTCGATCTCACCGATGGTGTTGACCTTGGTGTTCACCATGACCTGCACACGGGTGGTGTTGTGTGCTGCCAGTTTCACACGGCCGGCGGGGGTGAAGATGACCGAGACGGTGTTGGTCGCGGCGTCGAAGTTCACGGTGTAATCCGTGCCGGCCGTGATCGGGGTGCCGTCAACGAGGGTCGCGGACGCGCCGACGTAGGTCAGCTTCGGGTCCAGGACGTCCACGATCTTGTAGCCATCGATGACGGCTTCGTTCGGGATGTCACCGGTGATCGTGAAGTCGATCTGGTCCCCGAGCTTCACGTCAGGGGCATCCGTGACGGTCTTCTCAGCCCCGGCAACGGAGTTCTTCGGGTAGACGTGGACGTCGTAGATCCAGTTGTCCTTGTTATCCGGGTCCGTCAACGGCACGGACACCAGGAACGGAGCCGACGGCGTCACACCGGCCGGGTAGTTCGTTTCCGTCACCAGGTACAGGCCCACCGGCAACGCGGTGAAACCGGCGGTGCCGGCAGCGTCGGTGGTCTTCGCCTGGCCAGCGCCCAGGCTGTACCCGGCACCGGTGATCGAGGCCGCGGCGTTGGCCGGGGCGAACACGCCCGAGAGGTTGTGCGCGGCGTCCCAGCCGGCGTTGGTGGACAGGTCGATGGTGTTGACCTGCTGGATCGTGAACTCGATACCGGCCAACGGTGTCAGGCCGGTGGTGTCCACGGACGTGCCGTTGTTCGGCAGGCCCGTCGGGGTGGAGGGGCGTTCGAACTTGTGGACCGTGATCGACCCGGTCGTATCCCCATCAACCAGGGGCGCAGCCGAAGCCGGGGCCACGGAGAAGGACATCGCCAACACCGCCCCGGCGATCGTAGCGGCGGCGGTCTTCCAAAGCCGCCCGGTGTTGTGATTACTCACTTGTTTCCTCTTTCATCGTGATGATTTCTAGTGGTGGTACTCGGAGATGGACATGTACCGCCCGGCCCCGCAAACACGCACGCAGGGCAGGGAATTCTTCTTCTAGGTAGTGATCGACTCGTGCGGGCTAGTAGTGGGCTCGTGTCAGGTAGTGGTGGGCTCGTTCCGGCGGCGGTTGGCAGCCATGGCCAGGGTCAGGGCGGCCAGCAGCAGGGCTGATCCGGCGGTGGTGAAGGGCCACCAGCCGATGCCGCCGGACTCGGGCAGCTTCAGTGCCGGCACGTCCCGGACCGTGAGCAGGAAAATCCCGTCCCCGTCGGCGTCGGTGCTGGTCACAACCCCGCCGCCTGCGCCTTGGCCGAGGGTGAGGGCACCGGTGGTGGCGATGGTGAACTTCACTGGTTCGGCGAGCAGGTTGAACCCGGCCGGTGCCTTGGTTTCCTTCAGCCAGTACGTTCCGGGCTGGATTCCTTCGAGTTGGAACCGGCCGGTTTGCCCGGCCACGGCGGTGACGACCGGGCTGGCCAGGAGGGCGCCGGGGGCGCCGTTGTTGTCCACGTGCACGGCCCAGGTGGAGCCGGCCATCGGCACCCAGGTGCCGCCGGAGGACTCGCCGATCTTCTCGATCAACACCTTGCCCGGGGTGCGGTGCGTGGTGGTGCAGTCAGGACCCGGCGCTGCCGAGCCTGGTGCGCACGTCTGCGGTGGCGTGGTGGTCGCCGTGCCCGTCACCATGTTGACGAGTTGTTTGTTCCACGCCCCGGCCTTGACCACGACGCTGTACTTCAAGGTGGCCGTCTGCCCGGCCGGCAACGTGAACGGTGCAGTGCTCAGCAGGGTGGAGGGCGGTACGGGATTGGCTACCGCCACGGGTGTTCCCGTGCCGATCACCAGGGTCGCTGACCCGGACACGAACGTCGCGTCATCCAGGACCTCCCCCAGGTTGTCCTTCAGCACAACCCCGGTGATGGTGCCGCTGATACTCGTGGCCGTGACCGTGTACACGATGGTCTGCCCCGGGCTGACAGACCCGTTCACAGGAACCACCCCGTTGACCGTGGCGGTCTTTTTGATCTTCCACGCCGCCGGTGCGGTGACCTGCGCGTCATCGACCGCCGTGACGGGCAAACCCAGGGGCGGGTTCCCGGTGACCTTCGCCGTGTTGGTCAACAACCCCGTGGTGACATCCGGCGCCGTGACCACATATGTCGCGGTCGCGGTCACGGACTGCCCGGGCAAAAGAATCCCGGGAAGGCCAGGCCAGGCATAGGACAGGGCCGACATCGTGCCGGTTCCGGAGAACTGCGTCTCGGCGATGACCACCGAGGTCAGCGTCACGTTGCCCGTGTTTTTCGCCACGAACGTGTACGTGGCCGTTTCACCGGCCACCAGCGTGGTCTTGTTCACCGTCTTCACCAGCGTGATCGCCGGAGCAGCGGCCGGAGCGACCGTGAAGATGTAATCCTCCACTTCGCCGGAATCGGAGGGTCCGATCGGGAGCTGGACCTGGGCGGTGGCGTAGCCGATCCGGAACCGCGCATACGTCGTCCCCGCAGTCACGGGAGCGATCGACGTCCAGGTCAGTGTGGCGGTCGTGGCACCCGCCAAGAAGGAAGCGCAGGCGCGCTCGGCAGTGTTATTGAAAATCCCGTCCTTGTTGAAATCAATCCACCCACAGGTCATGCCTGCTTTACTGGCCCCGCTGATCGCCACCGTTGTCGAGTAGCTGGTAGCACCCTGCACCATCGGAGCCAGCACCACGCCGTCGTCCATCAGGTCCTGGGCCGCCGTCAGACCCGCATTCGGCGAGGCGGTGCCGTTGGCAACCGTCGCGTTGTCCTCAGTGACGTTCGGCCCAAGAGTCACGTCCGACAGAACAGCCCGGGCAGCACTGCCTTGGTCATAACTGGCCGGAGCATCACCGAAATCCTGCAGAGCGCTCATCGCAATGACGAAGTTGTCCTGGTTGTGGTCTCCGATGTGTGTGATGTCGTTGTCGGTGTAACCGGGCATCGTGCTGCTGACTGGAATGAAGACGCTGCTGATGTTGAAAGTCAACGTGGTCACGATGCCGTTGATGCGGACCGATCCACATCCTGCCGTAGCCTGTGCGTCGACAGGGTCGGGTGTGCCGGTCTGCACACTCGTATTACACGCCGTTCCGGCATTGTTGTTGCTAGTAGTGATGGCGTTGTTTGCCACCGAAAGGTTGCCACCCGACAGCTTGGTCATCGTCAGGCCTGGGGTTGCGAGGTTAAGGACGGCGCTCAACTGGGATTGTCGGTCGACACTCCCGTTGTCAGTTTCATCCAAGTCGACCTCTCCGCCGAGGCCAGCGATGTTGAGCACGGGATTCCTCACCGGCTGGCTGAACGCGATCGTGACGGTCCCCAAGCCGCTACAGGGGCCGGTTGCCGCGCAATTATTGACTGCGTGGGTGGCGAATTCAACAGCAGGGGCCCCGGTTCCTACGTTTTGTGAGAAATCAGAGGCCACATATCCACGGCTGCCGATCGTTGATCGGCCCACCATGTAGGTATAACCCGACTGGCCATAGGTGGTGGTCAGACCAGACCCAGGCATGGAAAGTGTGGCGACAGTACCGGGACCATTGAGGGTCGCCGGGGCGGTCGCGATCTCGTAAGCCTGAGCCGGTGTCCCGAAGCCCAGCGTCCCGAATGAAAGCCCTCCCAGGACCATCATCAACGCGGCAACGAACGCCGTAATCTTCCCAACCGGATACTTCAAGGGGTTCCTTCCAAAGAACAGTGACCCGGTCGACCCCTCAACCGACGAGCAAGACAGTTACATCAAGAGAGACCATCCATTTGCGTCCGGCAGGGTTGGTCTCCAGTCAATGAGTGCGGCGTGGGAAAAGTTCATGCCGCAAAAAACGAAAACTTTTTCTGGCCGCGGATGGAACCATGTCCAAGGGAGAACGATGTCCAGTATTTGGACGAAATTGCGTCATGACTTGGCGCTCAATGGCACTCATTGGACATGAAAGATCAACGCGCTCATCTGAAAATCGAAAGCAGGTCCTTACAGCTCCGTGGGCGCTGGCGACAACGTAGTGAGCAAGCCGGATGGCTATTCCCGGGTGATTGGCTCGTTCCTGAAGTCGAGGACATGCTGAAGACCCAAGCGGAGGGTGGTGAGCTGCAAATGTCTGCCAAGAATCTCGGGGCGTCCCGTGCTTATCACGGCGTTGGAGTCCGCGAAACCATGCAGGATTTCAGTGCCTTTTTCGAAGCGGCAGGCGTGCCGGCTGATGACGGCTCCATGCGGGATCTCGTCGAGGGATGGGCAATGGAAAATGAACGTCTTGAACCGTTCTCCTGCACCGACGTCTATACAGGGCTTGCAACCATGGCGCACTTCGAAAGGCTGATCCATGAAATGTCGCTCGGCCGCAGCGCCGGGCGGAGAAGCCACACGATAGCAACCCTGCACCTCGGATGGTCTGAGGGCGGCAAACTGCTTAATTGGGACATGTTGGCGGAAATGGGAAACATATGCCGAGGCGAATTAGCGGCAGTGGACGCCACTGCCGCCTACCATCGCGGCAGCATTCACACGTTGATGACCCGCAAGCGGGAGAGCTACAAGGCGTTGTTTCGCTGTCTGCAACTCATTGACCGGCTACACGAGGGCATTGGGCGGCGCACGCTCGTGGAATTTTTGGATCTTCCCAGCTCCCGAGCTGAGTGCGACCGGGCCATGGCAGGCCTCCGCTATAGACGGTCAGCCTGATAAAAGGAATGACACGGAATTAGGAAATGTCGCGAAGTCGTGCCCATTTTCGCAACACGATTCAGTGGCAACTCGTACTACATAGGCGTGGCAGCTGCCTGGGGTCGGATCAGGCAGCCAGTCATGAGGAGGCGCCGCCGGATGAAGCAATTTTTCCCGGCGGCGCCTCCGCCAATTTTCCGCTTAAGCGAACTTTGCCAGGGGGTTGACCAACCGGCCAGCCATCTGCAGTCCACCGGACGGATCCGAGATATCGAGCATCTGCTGGTTGTTCCGCAACTGCAGCCTGTTAAGGCAGGACAACTCGAAGTCCGCAGCGAACAGATCATGCATAGCGAATTGGTCCGCTAGTTCCGGATGCCGTTCCTGATATTCGCGAACCACGGCGGCGGCAGTCCCCCAGAACTCGTCTTCACGCAGCATCCCGTGCTCCACAAGGATGGCCCCGAGGAAACGGAAGATGCAGTCGAACACGTCAGTGAAGATCGCGAGGACCATTTCCTCGGCAGGGATCTCAGCCTTGATGCGGGAGACTTTCTCGGGCAAGTCCAGCCGGTCCCCCATGACCACGATTTCCTCGGCAATGTCCTTCATGACCGCCCGTACTGGCACAGCGTCCTCGAGGATCAGGATGACATTCTCGCCGTGAGGCATGAACGCGAGCTCATACTCGTAGAGGCAGTGGATCAAGGGAACGAGGTAGGCCTCGAAGTAGCGGCGCAGCCAGTGAGTTGGAGCCAAACCTGAGCGTTGAATCAGGGATGAGACCAGGGATGCGCCGGAGGAATCCACATGCAACAAGGAGGCCATGGTGGCCAACTGCTGGCCTTCTTTAAGCAGCATGAGGGGACTTTCCCTCCACAGAGCCGAGAGCATCTTCCCGTATGGAGAGCCCTTGGCCGATGCAGCCTCGTAATAGTGGTTGTGGTACCCGATGGCCGCCTTTTCACGGATCATGGCCAAGCCCCGGTTCTGGAGCTCCTGGTCATTGCCGATCAGTTCCTGCAACCAATCGTTGATTGCCGGCGTTGCCTTCATGTACTGAGGAGAAAGACCACGCATAAAACCCATGTTCAGCACTGACAAGGCCGTTTTGACGTACGCCTTCGCCGGCGACGTGGTATTGAAAAACGTACGGATGGACTGCTGCGCCTGATAGGAGTCCTCGCCGCTGCCCAGGTTGACGATGTGGCGCTGGGCGATTTCGGACCCGAACGTCACAGTGAGCTTGTTGTCCCACTGCCAGGGGTGCACCGGCATGAGCAGGTAGTCCTCAGGATCAAGGCCGGAAGCGGCAAGTTCCGCGTTGAACCATGACAGCGTTGCAGCTCCAAGTTCGGCCTCAAAGTGGGTCCGGTAATCCAACCCTGCGCTCGACGTAAAAACGGCTTTGCTACGATGCACAGCGATCCACTGAAGCTTCAACACCGCCCCAGTTTCCGGCGCGAACGCATGGTAATCGGCGATGCCGAAACCCAGCCGGCCGTTGTTTGCAACGAAGCATGGATGCCCCTCGGTCATGCTGTGCTCGATCGCCTGGAAATCGGCCGCCTGGTCCGTGCCGCGGGTGACGCCCGCTGCCAACTCAGCAGAGCTGAAAGGCTTGCCCTGCTTGTAGGCGTGGCTGGCAAGCGTGCTGCTGATTTCCTCGAGGTAGACGGGCAGCATCTCCTGGCGAATGGCCAGTGCCTCGTGGAATTCAGTGATGAAGTCCAAGGCATCCAGCGGCAGCTCCGCACCATCGCGGATTCGGGCAATGGATTCCGGGAAGACGGACCAGTGTTCAAGCGCCAAGAGCCGCGCACGGAAGCGGTACTCAGCGGTGGCGTCGTCGCTGACAACCTTGTACAGCCCGACGCCGGCGCCCTCCTCACGGATCAGCTCCGGAACCAGGATGCGCTCGTGTGAGAATTCGGCGATCGCCTTGCGGACCAAGTGCCTGTTGGCCACGGCCCAACGCTCCGGGGTCAGGTGGGAAACGGAATCAACAGCCGGAGTGGTCACGGTATCGAAAGTGGTGGTCACAGGAAATCTCCTCTGGTCGCCGCGACAGTCGCGGCCAGAATCGGGGTCAAGGTTGCGAGGAAATCCCCTCGCGTGCAGAAGCTCAGGAGCCCCTGCTTGTGGTCTTCGGCAGGATCGACGGCGGGAAGGGTCACCACGCCGTGCGGGCGGAAGCCCACCTTCTGGTTCAGCACATGGATTTTGTGGTTGCGGGCGTCAGGCTCGACGGCGACCCGCCGGGTTGCGGGGTCGGCGAACAGTTCGGCCATGACGGACTGCATGACGGCCGTGGTGTAGCCGGGCCGCGGCTCGCCACAGGGCGGAGACACCAAGAGGTGCATTCCCACGTCGCCGCTCTGGACCTCGTAAACGTCTGCCAACGGCGACGACTCGGGACGGTACCGCTCCATCAGGAAGGCGGGCACGCCGTCGTCGAGCCCCAGAAACACCTGATGGTGACCTGATTCGGCGATTCGCGAGTACTCCTCCACAACGTCCTGCTCGGTTGCCGAAACCATGCCCCAGAACCGTGCATACTCCTGACTTACCCAGCTGTGGAGGACCGGTGCATCCCCTACGGGGTCGACCGGTCGGAAGGTGAAGCTCATACAGGGGCCCGCACGGTGTTCGGAGCTGTTGAAGCAACTGGGGCTGGCGCGCCGAACTGCTGGAACGCGATGCTCCGCTCGATCGGATAGACCTCACGGCCGGTGATTTCCCGCAGGATGCAGGAGTTGCGGTAAGCGGCCATGCCAAGGTCCGGCGTGACGAAACCGTGGGTGTGTAGCTCAGCGTTCTGAACGAAGATTTCGCCGGGTTCGACGCCGGTTCCATAGTTTCGTTCGACGTCGAAGCGGCCCTTGGCGTCGCGGCGGATCCGGTCCTGGATGCCGGCCAGGAAGGCGGGCTCCTTGTAGGTGTAACCGGTGGCGAGAACGACGGCTTCCGACTCCAGGTTGTAATCGCGGCCGTGTTCCTCGTGCCGCAACTGCAGGGTGTGGGTGCCCGTGGTCGCGTCCCATTCAGCCGCTGTTAGCGACGAGTGGGTGTGCAGTTGGGTATCCACCATGCCGGAGAGGCTCTTGGTGTACAGGAGGTCGTAGATGTCGTCGATCAGTTCGGAGTTGATCCCCTTGTACAGGTTCTTCTGCTTCTTGATCAGGGAATCGCGCTGCTCCCCCGGCAGCGAGTGGAAGTAGTCCACATACTCGGGCGAGGTCATCTCAAGCGTCAGCTTGGTGTACTCCAACGGGAAGAACCGCCCCGAGCGGGTCACCCAGTTGAGCTGGTAGCCATACACGTCGATTTCCTGAAGGAGTTCGTAATAGAGCTCCGCGGCACTCTGGCCGCTACCGACGATGGTGATGCTTCGCTTGGACTGCAGCTCACTCTTCCTCGACAGGTAGTCGGCGTTGTGGAGGACAAGTCCGCCACCGTCCACAATCCCTGCACAGAACTCTGGAACGTACGGCGATGTGCCGGTTCCCAGAACCAATTTGCGGGCGCGCAGCACCTCAGCGCCATCCGGACCCTGCACCGAAAGGCGGTACACGCCGTCGTCGTACGCCACATCCAGCACATCTGTGCTAAAACGGACCGACTCCAGTTGGCCCGCCACCCACTGGCAATACTGGTTGTATTCCGCGCGCAGCGGGTAGAAGTTCTCGCGGATATAGAAGCGGTACAGGCGTCCGGTCTGCTTGAGGAAGTTTAAAAACGAGTACGGCGACGTCGGATCGGCCAGGGTGACAAGGTCAGCCATGAACGGGACCTGCAGGTGCGCGGGCTCCAGCATCATGCCGGGGTGCCAGTCGAAGGATTCGCGACGTTCAAGAAAGATGCAGTCCAGGCCTTCCACCGGCTCGCTTAGCGCGGCGAGGCCCAGGTTGAAGGGCCCGACGCCGATGCCGGCGACGTCGTAAATCCTGCTGTTGCCTGGGGTGCTCATGCTGCAGCCTCCATGGTGGTCGCAAGCAGGTTGGCGCCCGTCCGGCGGATAAGTTCGATGATTTCCTGGATGTCCCTTAGGGAGGCCTCGGCGTTGAGGAGGGTGAATTTGAGGTAGTGGCGGCCAGCCACCTTGGTGCCGGCAATTACGGCTTCGCCCGAAGCAAAGATCGCTGCGCGGATGTCAGGGTTGAGGACGTCAGCGGCGTCCTCGTCCAAGATCACGCCGTCAACGGCCGGACGGTAGCGGAACACCAAAGTGCTCAACTGGGGTGTGGCGGCGAGTTCGAACTCGGCGTCATCCACCAACAGGGTTCCCACACGGCCGGCGAGGTCGATCGCTTCGTCGAACAGCGCACCAATGGCATCGGCGCCCATAGTGCGCAAGGTGAGCCACAGCTTCAGGGCATCAAAGCGGCGGGTAGTTTGGATGCTCTTGTCCACCTGGTTGGGAATTTCAGCCCTCGCGGCACTCTCTGGGTTCAGGTAGTCCGCGTGGTAGGTGACGTGGCGGATCATGGAGCCGTTGCGGACCAGGACTGCGCTGGAGCTGACAGGCTGGAAGAAGGTCTTATGGAAGTCAATAGTGATGGAGTCCGCCAGAAGGATCCCGTTCAGGAGGTGGCGGTAGCGGCCGGAGACGATGAGGCCTCCGCCGTAAGCTGCGTCGACGTGAAGCCAGGAATCATAGGCCCGCACCAAGGCCGCCAGTTCGGAGAGCGGATCAACCGAACCAAAGTCGGTAGTCCCGGCAGTGGCCACCACCGCCATCGGCACCAAGCCGGCGTCGTACGCTTCCGCCAAAGCAGCCGCAAGTGCGGTGGGATCCATGCGGTGATCGTCGGAGGTGGGAACGGATATCACGGCATCGAAGCCGAGCCCCAGCATGGAAGCGGACTTCTGGATGCTGAAGTGGCTGTCTGCGGACGTGAAAATCCGGAGGCGGTCAAGAAGGTGGGGCAGGCGCGCGTCGCCATTCGTGGCCCGGAGCTTTGCCACGGCGTGGTTGCGGGCGATCAGCAACGCCTGGAAGTTGGACTGGCTCCCACCTGAGGTGAAGACACCATCGGCATCGGCATCAAAACCGATCCGTCCAGCAGTCCAATCGATGAGTCGCCGCTCGATCATGGTGGCGCCGGCACTCTGGTCCCACGTGTCCATGGAAGAATTCATGGCCGAAAGTACGGCTTCACCAACCAAAGCGGGAATGACCACCGGGCAGTTCAGGTGCCCCGCGTAACGGGCATCGTGGAAGTAGATCGCGTCCTTGAGGTAGAGGTCGTCAAGCTCCTCCAGGGCAGCAGCCGTATCCGGCAGCGGACGTTCAAGATCGATCGCACCAACCCTGGCCCTGAGTTCTGCATGCCCGACGCCGGTAAACGGCCGGGCGGTGCGCTGGACTTTGGTGGAGACAGCGTTGACTCCCTGAAGAACCTGCGCCACATAGCTGGGCGAATTTCGTGCGTTGAACAGCTGGTTTGTGGCAGCGAGGGCCAGCTCCACCTTGGAGCCAAAGTCCTGCTCCTGAGCGATCCGCTCTTCGACACTTGGTGACGTCACGTCAGCTTCCTTCCATCATTGGGCGCTAGTTAGCAAGGCAAGCCTTACTTAGGCTTACCTTTTCGTCAAACTTTTGTGATCTATTTCGCCTGATGCCTGTATTTTCGCCGAATGTGGGGAAAAGGACGCGTCATTGACTTTTGTTGGAAGCTGGCCCCGTGGAAAATACCCCGACCTATAGCCAAGAGCTGTAGAGTCAACGGCACAGAAACTCGACGGTTGGGGGACCAGTGGCTGACGACGTACACGAGCGGATCGGATTCCGCGAGATCGATGAACACGGGAATGCGGTGCGGGCAGTGAGTCCACACGACCCGGAAGCCCCTGAACGGGGGCGGAGTCGGGTACTCGTGAACCCCTTCGTCGTGGCCCTTTGGGTGCTGGACGCTGGGTTGGTGTGGTTTTGCTTCTGGGCTTTCGACGCCGTCGCGGCAATGACCGGTCCGACGGCGCCAAGTCCCTCAGCCCAGGTAAATTTTATGGTCCTTCAGTCCGTGCCCTACGTGATTCCAGGGACCATCCTGGTCACAGCCGCCCTCCTGTTCTGGCACGCCTGGCAGTGGCAGAAGAAACGCTCCAGTACCTAGACGTGCGCCTGACTCCGGACAGCTTTGCGGCGTCCCATCACGAACAGGACCAGACCGGAAAGGATCAGGACAGCAACCGGCAGCAAGGTTAGAGCGACTCCCGTGTTAGCCAATGCTCCAGCCGATGAATTGGTAGCGGTCACGGACTCGCCGGGCTGACCTTGCTCCCCGGGCTGTTTCGAGACGGACGCATTCGGGACGGCCTGTGAAGTGGCCTCTCGTCCTGATTGAACTGCCAGCCGTTGGAAAGCCTCCGCGCTCTCCTTCTGCCCTGTCCGCGGGAATGCCACTGCGGTTGTGGCAGGATGCGTTGTTACCCGCCCGCCTGCCGACGACGTCCCCATAGCTGTTGCCGCGTTAGTGATGTTGCCCGCTTTGACGTCCCACCACGTGAGTTTGTAGCTTGCCGAAGCAGTCACAGTTTCACCAGGCAGCAGTTCACCGGCGACTCCGGGCCACGCGTAGGCCAGTGGCCCGCGGCCCCGCACTTGGTCCTCAATGGAGACCGCCTTGAGGGCGGCGTTTCCGGCGTTTTTCGCAATGAAGTTATACGTGATGACCTGGCCCACCTGAGCGGGATCTCCCACCGCAGAGGCATCCGCAGTCGTGGAGAATTCCAGGCGCGCATCCGGTGACAGCGGTGTATCTGTAGTCACCGGCAACGAGGCCGTGAGGCCGCCGGCGCCTGGAACGCCGGCGAGCGCAGCCGAGTTGGCGACCTTACCGGCGTCGAGGTCTGTTTGGGTGATCCTGTAAGCAGCAACAGCGGTCAGTGTTTGCCCCGGTAGCAACTGGCCTGGGATTCCGGGCCACGAGTATGCCAATTCCGGAAGTCCGGTAAGGGTGTTGTTGATGACCACATCCCTCAATGGCACGTTTCCACTGTTCGTTGCCCCAAAGCTGTAGCGAATCACATCCCCCACCTGCGCCGGCGAGTGGATAGCGGTGGCATCAGCGCCGTGAGTAAACCCGAGGCCAGGAAGCGGGGCAGCGGTGCCAGTTAGAGTGCACCTAATGTCTGCGCCTGCGACAGGCGTAAGGGCGAACGGCCTGTCAACCGCGGCTCCATCAGGCAAACCCGGCTGGAGCCCGGCGGCATCCGTACACGTGATGTTCTGGTGGTAATTGGACGGGATGCCGCCCGATTCCGTGAGGTAGTAGGTAGTGCCTGCGTCGGCCGTAGTCTGACCGGTGACACCACTTCCAGCGGCGATGACTCCCACAGATCCTGAGGTGGTGGAGTTTGCTATCGCATTCACCACTGGCCCAGTGGGAGAGCCCGCACGGATCTCCATGGTGAATTGGTCGGAACCCGTGGCGCGCGCCGTGCTCAGCGCTTTGCCCAGCGTTATCCGGGGAGCCCGGACCACGAGGGACGCCTGCGCGGATGCGTTCAAGTTTGTTGCAATGTCCGTGGATGCGCTGGAATATGTGCCCTCGACCGCAACTGTCACATCCACCTCAACAGTGCACGAGGCCTGACCCCGACGGAGATCGCCGCCGGAGATCGAAAGAGTTCCGCTGCCCGCTGCTGCAGAGCGAAGGAATGGATCGGTTCCGGGAACCTGAACGCACGTTCCCCCGATGTTTGGACGCCCGGCGATCGTCAGTCCGGAAGGGAGCACCTGGTTGATGGACCAGTCATGCTTCGCGTTGAGTTCGCTCGTATTGGTGACAGTGAGGGTCAGGGTGGAAATCCCGCCGGGGCCCACCACCGCGGGCGTGAAGGACACCTTCAATTGCGGAGTCACGTCCATCAGGCTCACATCGTCAAAGGCGCCATCGTTCCCGTTGGTGGTGCCATTGTTGTTCCACATTTCAAGCGACAGGGAGTTTCCGGTGGCTTGGATCGCCGTGTTCGACGTCATCGAGTTGATGTTGACGGTCCTGGTGACGGTTCCTGGAGTTCCGCCGACGTCGCTGGTCACTTGTTGCTGGAAGGACTCCACGTTGGGATCGTCCGAGGTTTGGCACCCGTTAAGTGGATTCCCGATGGCTGTGACCGCCCCAGCACTATCAACCGTGGCGAATTGATAGGACGGATCGCCCGCAGCCAGACCGCAATTCATGTACGCCGTATTCAGGCCAAAAGTGTAATAGTGGCCCGCGGTCACCGGGATGGGGCTCGCCGTCCTGAACATCACTCCATCCGTGGGACCGGCCGGGATGGCATCGCACGCCGATCCGCTGGAACTGCTGGACGGGCATTCAGTGTAAGAGCTGTTGACGTGATTGGTACTGGGAGAAGCTGGGGTGAACTGTTGACCCATGGCCAAGGCCAACATGCGCATGTACTGATAGCTGCGGATATCCGCGAGCTCGGCACACCTGTTGTCCTTGCCTTCGGCCGCCGTTCCGGACTGCGCCCATCTGGGCGTGGTCGAATTCCGGTAGCTCAGGATAACGCCATTGCACCTGGAGGCATCGATCCAAGCTGGAGAACCTGTGTACGACTGGCCGCCTTTGCCAACATAATGCTTTGACCCGGGAGCGGAGTAGGACTGCGCACCCAGGGCGGAGTTGGGGCTACCGTGCTCGAAATTCTCCGAGAACACTACAGTGCCAGGCTGCGTAGCATCGGGCGTCGAGGATGTTGACGGGGTAGGTGGCTTTGATGGCGTTACCGCCTGCGCAGGAGAAAGTTGAAGGCCGCCCAGCGCTGAAGCAGCGGTAAGGGTGGAGAGAAGTATCACCAAGGTTCTGGCCAGGAGAGAATTCTTCACGGCTGTTGCTTATCTTTCCATCGTCCCCAAGCGCCCCAGGCTCAAGTCCCAGGCAGCTGCGCTTGGTGCTTCCGCTTCCAAGGAAGCCGATGCGCACAGATATTGTCAGCCTCTTAGTGTTGGCCAAGGACGAATCGTGACGGAGAAAATAGAAAAAGTTTTGGAAGCCGCCAGCGCCTAGTGAAAACCGTTGGCGAAGGACTTGGTAAGGACGTGTTGACCGCCGAATTGATAGTTCAACGTGCTGCCAACTTCCGGATTCCCAAGGGAAACGCCCATCTTGAATGCCAAGCTGGCCGGTTCGATGGACGCCGTGGTGCAGCGGATCAACCGATTGTCCGCAGCAGGATCTGAGCACGACCATCCGATCGGTGCCGAGAATTTCCCCGGGATGAAGGTGGCATTCTCCGGCAAGCTGAAGGTTGTTTCACCGGAACCTGATGCCGGGCCTCCCAGAAGTGAAAAGCCCACACTGATATCGCGCTCGAGTACTCCACCCCCAGCTTCCATGCCAAAAACAGCGTCGACCGTCTGTGACGGGGCAGCCGTTGAGGGCGTGGCCTCGGTGGTTGAAGACACCGTCCCGGAGTTCGTGACGACTGCTGCCCGCTGCTTGGCAATTTCCTCGAACACAGGATGCGGCCGAACCTCTACGGGTACAAAAGGTTGCGGCAACTGCACCGCTGACTGAGCTGGGGACGGCACGATGGGTGCGTTCGTTGTGGGGCTGGACGCCGAGGGGCTGGACGCCGAGGGGCTGGACGCCGTGGGGCTGGATGCCGAGGGTGACGCGGCGGAGGTGCTTGGAGCATCGCCGGCGTTATTGACCTGGGCACCGGACTGCCCGAACCACGCGACCAGACCAAAAATCGCCACCCCTGCAGCAACGGCCGCAGCAGCAGCAACCTTCCCCACGTGGCCGAGGGATCGAACGGTTGCCGGGCCTTCCCCTGTGAGGGCGGAAGAGTTCGATGCTGAGAGCAATCCCGCAACCGCGCCAGGCGTCAATACGATGCCGGTCACCAAGGGGAAGAGAGCCGCCCGCATGGCCCCTTGGATGTGGTTGAGTTCAAACAGCAGTGCAGTGCACTTTGAGCACGTCTCCAGATGCGCAGTGACCTTTTCGTGTGAAGTCCGTTTCAGGGCGTTCCGTGCATATTTGCCCAATTGGCCGGAATACTCCGAACACTCATCGTTCGGAGCCACCACTACGTGGTTTTGCAAATAAGCCTGACGCAGTCCCTCCCTTGCCCGTATGAGCAGAGACGACACTCCATTGGGGCTGATACCGATGAACGGCGCAGCAGCGGCGGGCTTCATGCCCTCAATGTCCACATGCCAGAGCACCGCTTGCCAACGTTCTGGCAGCGACTTGAACGCCGCCGCCACGGCCGAGGATTCGAATTCCTTCAGGATGGGATCAGCATCGACGACGGCGGTATCCAGCATGGCGTCGTCAGGGGCAGACTGGGTGAGCCTTGCTTTCCGGTTCCGTGCATGCGCCGTCCGCTGCACGACTGTCAGCAGGTAGGCGCGAAAGAACTCCCGTGGTCCTTTGCCGCTGCTAAGGGCCTGGAACACTGATGCGAATGCCTCGGCAACGATGTCGTCGGCGTCACTCGGGTTATCAGTATTCGCCCGCGCAACGTATTGCGCAGCAGCCAAATGCCGCCGGTACAACGAGTCGAAGGCATCGGTGTCGCCTCCGCGGACCATCGCAATTATTACCTGGTCAGTGACTGGTCCAGCGGTGATGGTTCCGCCGCTGGAACCAGTATCAAAATCGCTCCCCATAAGCCCAGTGTGACAGCAAATTCCGGGATGACTTGAATCGCAGGGTACTTACGACTAGGGGGTTAAATTACTCGCAATTTCAGCGACACGATCCGGCAGGAAGGTGCACTATTCAGTTGGGAGGCGTCCATTATCAGCGGCCCTGCAGGCGTCCAAAGAGACCCGGAAACCCTACTCGTTTTCCGGTTCGCCTACGGGCTTCTCGGCAGGCCAGTCGACGTCCTGCTCGTAGCCCTCATGCTTCTGCAGGTATGACGCGATGTACGGGCAATGCGGAATGATGCGCTTACCGGATGCCACCACATCGTCCAAGGCAAAATGTGCCAGCACCTTGGCCAGCCCCTGGCCTTTGAACTGCGACTTTGTCTCGGTATGGGTGAAATCGATGTGACCGGGCCTATCGATGAATTGGGAAATCACTGCCAACTCCCCGTCTACGCGGAGTTCATAGCGATGGAATTTGTCGTTTCGAACTGTGGTGACGCCAGCGCGGAACGAGTCTGCCAATGATTCAGTGTGCTCGGTCATGATTCGAGATTGGCACGTAAACCCGGCGCTGGCAATGTGGACCGCTTTACCCCGGGCGTCGGCGTCCCGTCCGACCCGGACGGCGGCAGCACCGGCGTCGGGACCCTGCCAAGCAGCAGGACGGCGAGCGCGAAGCAGGCAGCTCCCCCGCCCAGGAGCGCCAGCGTCAGACCGTTGAACGCGGCATCGGCAACGGGGATAAGGACCACGACGGCGGCTGTCACCACAGCGGTGCGTGAGGGACCCCGGGCGTGGCTGGCCGCCGTCGGACGGTTCTCGAGGCGACCAAGGAGCAGCACCACCGGCAGCAGCAGGGCTATGACGGCGAAGAAGACGGGGATGCGTGCCCACCACCATTCCGCTGTGCCCGCGGCCGGTTTAGGGAAGTCGGCGAGCAAGAGGAGTCCGGACATGCCCACCAAGAGAGGAAGATGCCAGAGGTAAACGGTCATGGACCGGCGGCCCGCCACAGCGATGATCGTCTGGACCCAACGCACAGAGGCGATCCAGCGTATGCCCTTGCCCAGGAGTTGGAGGGTGGCAGCCTGTGAAATGGCCAGCAGAAGCAGGCAAAGGTTGGGTGGATTGATGTTCACCACCATGTTGCCCGGATATACGCCAACGCCCGTCACCAGCCCGAGCAACACGTTGCTGACTACGATCGCCGCTACCAGCCACGTTCTGCTGCGGTGCTCAAAAAAGCCGTCGGCCATGAGGAAGCCGAGCTGCTGGACTGCGCACCAGACAAACACCATGTTGACGAAGGCAAGAACCGGGAGGGCGCCGCGGAGGGAGTCGACGGTAATGATCAGCGCCACGAGGATGCCCAACGTAGGCAGCGGGGCACGTTGATGAAGCCGGGCCATGAGCGGGATGCTGACCTGGGCTGTGAGGTATGCAGCCAGGAACCAAAGGGGCATCGCGGCACCAGTGGTCATCAACTGGATCACTTGTGGATCAACGCCGAGCAGCAAGGCCACCCAGAGCCCCGCCCACATGATCGCGAGCAGGGCCATGGCGGGGCGGACCAGGCGGAGGAGTCGCAGCTGTGCGAAGTCGAAGCCTGTGCCGCCGCGTGCTTTCAAGCGCCGCCACGACTGCAACCCGGTCACGCCTCCCAAAACGAAGAACAACGGGACGATCATGAGCACCCAAACCACCGGCGTGAACCAGCCTTGCTCCATGAGCGTGTTTTCCGTGGTGACTTTCCCGTCCCTGTGCAGAACAGGGCTGACCATCATGCAGTGGGCTGCGACCACCAGGAGCAGGCAGATGAAGCGGACAAGGTCGATTGCTGGATCACGCTGCACAGCCGGTTGCGGTCCCACAGTCGGTTGCGGCTGCACGACTGCGGCTCCCGGCACAGCCGCGCTCCGGCTGGCGGGAGGCTGAACCGGCTTTGCCCGCTGCATGGCCCTCCCCACGAATACACGCTCCTGCGTGTTGACTCCATTGTCCGCCCCGGGTGCCGTGGGGACCAGCGGTGCTGGCGTTGGCAGGTGCTAGTGGCTTGTCCTGCTCAGTAACCGCCTCCGTTCCTCCGGGTCCAAGGCGCCGGCACACGCGGCCGCGGCCAGGCCGAACGATCCATCGAGTACTGCCTTGTCGGCGCCGGCCGAGGCGCCAAAGGCCGCGAACTCGGCGGTGTGATGGGCGGCGCCACGAACGTCGTAGCCAACCATCGGGTGAATGCTTGGCACCAGTTGGGAGACGTTGCCCATGTCCGTTGAGGCCACTGGCTCGGCATTGAAGACAACGTCCCGTCCGATGGCCGTCATGGCCGCCCGGTAGGCATGCGACAGGAACGGGTCTTGTCGGAGTTCGGCGTAGTCATTGCCGGTTGGCGTGACTTCCAGGGTGCAACCGCTGGCGTGGGCGCCTGCTTCGAGGCAGCGCCGGACCTTGTCCTGGATGATTCGCAGCTTCTCGATGCTCGGAGCCCGCATCTCAACGCTCGCCCGTGCACGCTCGGGGATGACGTTGACGGCGCTTCCACCTTCAGTGACGATCAGCGAAATGATCGAACCGATCGGGAGCTGTTGCCTCGCGAGTGCAATGGCCGTCTGCGCGACGACAAGTGCGTCCAGGGCGTTGACTCCTTCCATCGGGGCAGCAGCGGCGTGGGCCGGCCTGCCCTCGAACAACACGTCCCACATGGACATCGCCAACGACGAACCTCCTACTACGTCAGCCGCACCGGCGTGAACCATCACCGCCAGCGAGACGTCCTCGAAGAAGCCTTCCGCGATCAGGTCCACTTTGCCGCCGGTGGTCTCCTCCGCCGGCGTTCCGAGCACTTTGACAGTGATGCCGAGCTCGTCGGCCACCGCCGCCAGGGCCAGCGCCGCCCCGACAGCACTGGCAGCATTGACGTTGTGCCCGCAGGCGTGGCCGATGTCCGGCAGGGCGTCATACTCAACGCAGAGGGCCACCACCAGTTCACCGCTTCCGTAGCTCGCGCTCAACGCGGTGGCTTGCGATGGCTGGCGACCATCCAAGCGGAAGCCAGCCGTATGGAGCAGCCGCCTGACGCGCTTGACGGCACGGAACTCCTGACCGCCGAGCTCCGGATCGGCGTGGATGGCGTGGCTGAGGTCCAGCAGGTCTGGTTTCCACCGCTCAGTGGCGGCCTTCAGCGCGGCCTCGATGTCGCCTTGGGACATGCCTACGACGGCGGCCCCGCGGCTCATGCTGTTAAGACCAGGGCGATCATGCGGACACCACGGCGTTCTCGCGCTTCGGGTAGCGGGCGCTTGCCGCCGCCGCGATCAGTGCGGCCACTGCCAAGGCTCCCCAGATGGACAGAAGCCCGGCCTCGCTGATGCGGCCGGATTCGACGGAGGCTGAGGACAGCAGCTTCACCACTGCGGCGCCCACCGCGATGCCGACGGAGAGGGCCAGCTCGTTGAGCCCGGCCGCCGTCGACGTTTCTTCCAAGGGAACACCTTCCACGGACAGCGAGCGGGTGCCTGCCTGGTACATTCCCAGGCTCAGGTTGAACATTGCGAAACCCACGCAGTAACCGGACAAAGTCCCGTGGGCCAGGATCATCACCAGGAATCCGCCGGCGAGCAGCAGCCCGGCGAATACCAAAGTGGCGCGTTCGCCGAATCGACGCAGCGCCCGTGCAGTCAACAGTGAGGAAACCAGTGAAAGTACGGAAGCCAAGGCCAGGACAATGGCGATCATCAGGGGACTCAGGGCAAATCCGTAACCCGTCTTGTCGGGATTGGAATGCAGGAAGATGCCGTTGGTGCCGAAGTAGCTGATGGAAGCGAAACCGAAGAAGAACGTGGCCATGGAAATGGCGCGGATCCGGGGAATTGCCAGCATCCGCAGGTCAACGAACCGGCTGCCGTGGGCGCCGCTGTAGTCGCGCTTTACCCAGTAGGCCAGCAAGGCGAGCCCCAACAGGCCAGCAATCAAAGTCCGGGCATCCAGCCAACCCCATTCAGGTGCCATCGAGAGCGCCACAACAAAACCAATCAGCCCGAGCGAGCAAGCCAGCAACGGCGCCAGTGCGATGCCCTCACGAGTCGGCACTCCGGCGTCGGGCAGTAAGAAGGAAGAGATGAAGGCGACCACTGCGAAGGGAACAGCCACCCAGAAGCCGAGCGTCGGATTGGTGACCCCAACGATTCCGGCGAGGAGCCCGCCTGCTCCCACCATGATCATGAGCATCCCGATCATGACGCTCACGCCAGTGCGCGTGTGTCCAGGGCTGCTAACGCGCAGGATGCCCATCATGAGGGGGATGAAGCCCACCACACAGGTAAGCATGACCACGCCAATCGTCACCGTCCACAGCGTGGGCCACAACGCCATCTGAAGCACTCCGAGCGTCACCACACCTGTGGACCAGCGCAGCACCAGCCTGTATCCATAGCTGTCGCCCAGCCTTGAAATGATCGGGGTGAGGACCGCAAAGCTCACGTTGGAGATCAGGAAGATGCCGTTGATGGTTGGATCGTCAATGTCGAAGACGGGTCCGAGCGCGGGAAGGATGGGGTTCAGGTAACCCTGGGTGACTCCGCTCAATGATTCAATCAATGCCATTGCGAAGATCATTCCCGCAATGGACCGGCGCGTCGTTCCTGACGTCGCCGCTGGTGCTGTCTTGCTTGCCATGTGCTTCCTTGTGGTCTTGGGCCTGTTGAGGCTAGCCCGCCGATTAGTGATGCGAGTCACGACGATATGGCCGTCGCCTAGACTGATCTCGAAATCGTTTGAAATACACATCAGATGGGCGAAAGTGAACGAATCAGCCATAATTTCCGAACTTGACCTCGAAATTGTGAATGCACTCCAGATCAATCCACGCGCCGAATGGAGCCGGATTGCCGACGCCCTTGGCCTGTCCGCGCCCACTGTGGCGAGGAGATGGAACGCCCTCGCCAGCCAGGGCCAGGCGTGGATCACCCCTGCACCTGGCCAGCGTTATCTCAGCGCCGGGTGGTCTGCGTTCATTCATTTGTCATCCTTGCCCAGCGAGAGCGAGGCCCTGATCGAACGGCTGTGCGCTGAGCCTGCGTTCGGCACTGTTTCTTTGGTGACGGGCTCGCACGACCTCTTCATGGACTGCTTTGCGTCGAGCCACGAGGAGCTGATGGATATCGTCACCGGCGCCTTTCCAAAACTGCCCGGCGTCACACGTCGCGAGGTCGTTTTCGTCACCAAGCTGTACCGGCAGGCCTCGGAATGGCGCAGCGGAACGCTGGAACCGGCGCGCGCCCGGCTCATGTCAGCGGAGCCCCTGCCCGCGCACCCCGCCTACGCCCCGGACAGGCTCGATGCAGCGTTATTGGAAGAGTTGGCCAAGGATGGCAGGGCAAGTTGGGCCGAGTTGGGTGCCGCCTGCCGCGTTTCGCCTCAAACAGCACGACGGCGGGTGGAACGGTTCCTTGCGACCGGCTACATGACGCTGAGATGCGATTCGTCCACCTCCGCCCAGCAGGGGCTCCGGGAAGTGACGCTTGTCCTGAACGTTCCAGCCGAGTACGTTGACGGCGTCGGACGCTTCTTCGCTGCCTTGCCCAATTGCCGGCTTAGTGCCCAAGTCCTCGGCGCACAGAACCTGCTGGTCACCCTGTGGGTCCGTGACTATCTGGAAGTCCAAGCCTACGAACGCGAACTGGCCCAGCGGGCTCCGGGAACTGCAGTCATGTCCAGGCAGGCGGTAGTCCGGACTTACAAGCGGCTCGGCCATGTCCTTGATGCAGCAGGTTGCAGCCGCACCGTGGTCCCCCTGCCTCTCTGGAGGGAACCTTCCTAAGCGTTATCCACAACTGCCTGTCGTGCTCTGGACGGAATGGCGAAACACCGGCAGGATCGAACCCATGACTACGTCCATTTTCGTGAACCTGCCCGTCAGCGACCTCGAGGCGTCCAAGGCCTTCTACACGGCCCTTGGCTACTCCATCAATCCAAACTTCACCGATGAGACAGCCGCTTGCGTCGTGTTCAGCGACACCATCTACACAATGCTCCTGACGCACGACAAGTTCAGTCAGTTCACTGATCAGCCCATCGCGGACACCCGGAACTCGGCCGGGGCGATTGTTGCCATCTCTGCCGACAGCCGCGAAGGTGTTGATGTCCTCGCCACTAAGGCTGTGGAAGCCGGAGGTTCCGAGACGTACGATCCCAGGGACCTCGGGTTCATGTACAGCAGGGCGTTCCGCGACCTCGACGGCCACCACTGGGAGGTTGTCTATATGGACCAGGCCGCAGCGCAGAGTGGCCCGCCGGAGCACTAAGGCGCATCGGCCCCGCTGGCTCTAGCCCAGCGCCAAAGCCAGCACACCAAGCACGACGGCGAGCAGCGGCGTTGTCCCCTGGAGAACCGCAGGGCGGAGGTACTTTTTGCCGCTCGCTGCGAGCACCAGCGCCGCAAGGAGCATGGAACCGCAGCAGCTGAATACGAGGGTCCAGCCAACCTGCGGTGCACCCATGGCCACTGCGATGATGCCTACTAGTGCGCCAATGGCCAGGAACAGATTGTAGAAGCCCTGGTTGTAGGCGAGCGGCTTGGTGGTTTCGGCATCAGCCTGCGACGTGACGCTGAACCGCTTCCACGTGGCTGGCTTGGTCCATGTGATGGACTCCATCGTGAAGATGTACACGTGGAGCAACGCCGCAAGCAGGGCAAAAATCAGGGAGGCCAGGATCATGGTCTGATCCTAGCCTCCCTGCGTTACAGAGCCTGTGAGGGCGGGGTTGTGTCAGTCACTCAGCATCGCCAGCGTTGCTCCGGCGAAGGACCACGCGGAACCATTCCATCGAGCCAGCAGGCCTTGGAGGTTCTCACCGTCTGCCCGGTGCGCGGGGGTTTCGGCTTCAAGGGTGGCCAGGATTCCGGTGCGCAGCTCGGTGTTGAAGTTCACCTTGCCGACCTGCATGGAAGGAGCTTTTGCGAGCTGCTCAGCCGGGATGCCTGAGGCGCCATGCAGCACCAAAGGCACGTCCGTCCGCGCAGCAACTTCCTGGAGTACGTCCCAGCGGATGTTGGGCTCACCCTTGTACTTTCCGTGGACGTTACCCACGGCTACCGCCAGGAGTTGGGCACCAGTGCGTGCAACGAAGTCCGCCACCTGCGAAGGGTCAGTCAGCCCGGCGACTGAAGTATCGGCGTCGGGCGCTGAACCTTCCGTACCGAAAGCCTTGTCTTCGTCACCGGCGAGGCCGCCAAGTTCTGCTTCGATCACGACGTCGAACGCGCCCTGGGCATCCAAGGCGGCACGGACTTCGCGGACCAAGGCTATGTTGTCCTCGTAGGCCAAGGATGAACCGTCGGCCAGGACTGCATCCGCCCCGGCTGCCACAGAATCCTTGATGACCTGCAGGTCCGAGGCGTGATCCAGTTGGACCGATACGGGAACGCTGGCGTCGTCGGCCAGGCCGCGAAGTGCTGCGATGAGCCGGAGTCCGTTGGGAGTGGATGCCGTCTTGGGTGCTACCAGCAGGATCACACCGAGCCTGGCTTCCTCCGCCGCCGAAACAACGGCCAACGCAGTGGTGAAGTCGTAGCAGGTGAAAGCCGGAACAGCAGAGCCATCAGCGAGGGCGGAGATGACCAGCTGATCGAGTTTGGCGCGCATTAGTGGGCCAAACCTCCCACCAGGATCCATGCGACGTACGTCAGTACGAAGCCGGCCAGGCCGAGGATCGTGGTGAGGACTGTCCAGGTTTTGAGACCGTCGGTCACGGTAAGCCCGTAGTACCTGATCACGGTCCAGAAACCTGCGTCCGTCACGTGGGACAACCCCAAGGCGCCGAATCCGATGGCGATCACGATCACGGCGATCTGGGCGGGCGTGTAGCCGCCTTCCATCACAGCGGAGGTAAGCAGGCCCGTCGTCGTGACAATGGCAACGGTGGCCGAACCCTGGGCGGCGCGGAGTGCCAGGGAGATGATGAAGCCGAGCACGATCACCGGCAAGCCCAAGCTGTCCAGGGTGTGGGACAGGGCGGCGCCGATGCCGGAGGTGCGGAGGACTTCACCGAATACGCCGCCCGCTGCGACAACCATGAGGATTGACGCGATCGGAGGAAGGGCGCCTTCGAAGATCTCACCGGTTTCCTTGAGGGACCAGTTGCGGCGGACGGCCAGCAGGAAGAAGGAGAGGGCTACAGCTACAAGGAGCGCGAAGAACGGGTTGCCGATGAACGCAGCCACGCCGTACCAGTAGTTGTCTTTGGCAATGGTCAGCGTTCCCAGGGTGCCCACGAGGATCTGGACGATCGGAGCAGCGATCAGGAACATGATCAGGCCCGGACGGGGAGGAGCGATGGCGCGGGCGCCGGGGCCGTCGTGGCCAACGTGTACGAGCGAGTCCGCGGAACCGAACTCGTCCACCTGCGCCTTGACCCCAGGGAGCAGTTCGTAGTCTTTGCGGTTCATGATGCTGGCAACCCAGTAGGACAGGAAGCCAAGCGGCACGCAGATGATGAGCGAGATCAAGGTGATGAGTCCGATGTCGGCACCAAAGACACCTGCGCCCGCAACGATTCCCGGGTGCGGCGGCACAGCCACGTGTATGGACAACATGATGCCGGCCATGGGCAGGCCGAACTTGATCGGGTGAACGTTCGCGATCTTGGCAAAGGCGTAGACAATCGGGACGAGGACGATGACGCCAACCTCGAAGAACACCGGAATCGCCACGAGGAAGCCCACGGCCGTCAAAGCGATGGCAACGCGCTTGGCTCCGAGCTTCTCAGTGAAGTGTGTAGCCAGCGACTGCACGCCGCCGGATACCTCGATCATGCGGCCAAGAATGGCGCCGAGCGCAATCAACAAAGCAACCTTGCCCATGGTGCTGCCAACACCGTTGGCCACCACAGTAAAGATGTCCTTGAGCGGAATCTGGGCCGCCACACCTACCAGGATGCTGACAGCCAACAGGGCAACGAAGGCCTGGATCTTGAAGCGGATGATCAACACCAGCAGCAGGGCAATGCCCGCGGCGGCGATAGTCAGCAACAGGGGTGTTCCCAGTTCCACTGCCGGTTTGATGGCGGGTGCGTCAGCAGCCCGGACCATCAACGAGTTGATGAGGGGATTCATTGGGGGTGTCTCCTTTGACAAACCAGTCTAAAAGACCGGCGGGAGGTGGCGACGACGGCGAAGGGGGACCGCCGTCGTCGCGGGTTTTTGGTGGGTTAGTTGGTGCGCTTTGTGGGCGCGACAACCTTGATGACGGCGGAGTCGTCGGCGGCGGCGAGGCCTTGGGCCTGGCCGAGAAGGTAAAGCTGTTCTGCAGCGGCAGCAACGGGCGCGGCAAGCCCGGCGGCGCGGGTGGCCTTGCCGACGATGCCCATGTCCTTGACGAAGATGTCGAGGCGGCTGAGGACCTCGGCTCCGTCTTCGGTATAGGCCTCCAGGATGCGGGGGCCGCGGTTGGACAGCATGAAGGAGCCCGCAGCGCCGGCTTCGAGGGCGGCGAGGGTCTTCGCCTGATCCAGGCCCAGGGCATCCGCCAGGGCCATGGCCTCGGCAGCTGCGGCGATATGAACACCACAGAGCAACTGGTTGACGGTCTTGAGCGCCTGGCCATCGCCGGGCTTGTCACCCACAATACTCAGGGTGGAGGCCAGCAACTCCAACGCCGGCCGGGCCTTTTCAAGGGCCTCTGGTTCGGCTCCAACAACAATCAGCAGGTCGCCTTCACCCGCGCGCTTCGGGCCGCCGGACAGCGGAGCATCCACCAGCGCGACTCCATACCCTGCGAGCTTTTCGACTGTGGCCGGGATGGCCTCGGTGCCAACTGTGCTGCCGAGGATGACGACTGCGCCGGGCTTCAGAACCGAGGCAACGCCGTTCTCTCCGAACAGGACATCGTTGAGCTGCTCCCCGTTGCGAACGGCCAGGAGCAACGCGTCAGCATCCTGCGAAGCTTCGCGGGCAGAAGCGAAAGTCTTGATACCGGCCGCTGCGGCTAGCTCCAGGCGGGGTTCGGCGATATCGAAACCGTGGACGGTCAGTTCAGACGCAAGGCGGGTGGCCATGGGCAGGCCCATGGCGCCTAGGCCCAGAACGGTGATGGTGTAGTTGCTGCTGGTCATGGTGTTCTCCATTGAATTTTGTGGGCTTCCGGGAGGTTAGAAAGTGGCGCTGAGTTTGCGGGTGACCTGGGCGAGGGATTGGTCATCGCCCACGTTGCCTGCGAAGACGATGTACGGGATGCCTTTCGCGGGGCCATCCACCGGTTCCCAGAGCGAGACGATGCCCGGCAGCATGGGCCCGCGGACGATCGCGTGGCGGATCTCCAGTCCATGCGCTGCCACGTCCGAGGACGTGATGCCGCCCTTGGCGATGACGAACCGCGGCGCGAAGGTTTTCAACGTCCGGTTCACTACATTGACGACGGCGGCGGAGACGGTGCGGGCGATCTTCAGGCTCGCTGCGGCGTCGTCGGTCTTGATGAGCAGGCGGCTGGTGTGGACGATGACGTCGCCTTGGTGGAGGGCGTCGACGACGTCGGACACCACTGTGGCGATGTAATCGTCAGCTTGAGGAGCGAGCAGCTTCTCAACGTCGATCTCGATAATGTGCGCGGAGCTGTGCGCGGCCGTCAGGGCGCTGAGCTGGCGGGTTGTCACACCAACGTGGGAGCCGACCACGATCAGGCCACCGGCTGTGGAGGGAGTGTTGCCCGCGTACGCCTCCTCGGAGGTCAGGGCGGCGCGGATTTCCTGGCCGATGCGGCCACGGACGAATGGTGGGCCCACGCGATAGAGGAGCTTCTTGCCGCGGCGTTCGGCTTCTTCCAGGCCAAGCGCGAGGGCACGGAGGTCGTTCTCTGTGACGATGTCGGCCACGATCGGAGTCGAGTTGGTGGCGGACTCGAGGGCGTCGGCGATCGCTTTGGCGGAAATGGCGGGGTCCTGGGCGGAGGCCCCGGCGCGGATAATGTTCAGGTCCAGGACGATCACGTCGCTGGCCTGGAACCTGCCCTGCGACTTCTCCTGCACATACTTGGCCATCTCGGAGTTGGCGAACCCAAAGCTGGCGTCCTTGGCGAATTCCGTCTCTGCCACGGGGGTGAGCTTGCCGGCATCTTCTCCGGTGCCGCGCATGTAGTGCACGCCGCCGATGGTGACCCTGCCGGCGTCGGGGAATGCGGGGACGATTACTACGCCGTCAGTGGTTTCACCGGTCTCGGCCGCAACCGTGGCGGCAATGACATCGGGCTCCAGCGGGTAGTGACCACGCAGGGTGGAGTCGCTGCGGCTGACGAAGCCCAGCCTCAAGTTGCCGGTGGCCGCCGCGAGGGCGTTACAGACAATCTCTTCATTCCGCGCTGCCGCTTCGGCCGGATCCAGGCTGCGGGTGTTGGTCAGGACATACACGGCGGGCTTGGTTTGGTTCTCCCGTATGTAGGCAAAGGCCCAGGAAAAATCAGCGACGTCCCAACGGGTGAGGACGGCGAGGTCGGAAACAGACTGTGTTCCGGTGGGGTCGTCATCAAGAACGACCAGGACGCGTGGGGCCTCAGCTGACGACGCAGCAACAGCGTCAGCAACCAGCTGGGCAGGAATCTGGACTTCCGCCGGAAAAGCGGCCAGAACGTCGGCTTCAAGGGTCACTGTGCACTCCATCGTGGGAAATCTTTGTAGCGGTTTCGTGAATGTAAGATGTCAGACATCTAACATTTCATAGCCAGTGTGACACAGCGCTCTTCCCCGCGCAAGATGCGCTGCGTCACTAGTCTGGAGACATGGCCGGCACCGCAGTTCCACTTCCCTTCGTAGAGGTCCGCACCCCGGCGTCTTCCTCGGGCCAGCAAGTTCCCGTTGTGCTGATCCACGGCTGGGCTTCGGGCTCCGTGTACTGGGAACCGCTCGCGAAGATACTGCTCGACGCCGGACGCAAAGTTTGGATCCTGGACCTCCCGGGCTATCACCCGGGTCAGGACCTGCCCTCCGACTTTCCTTGGACGTTGGACACCGCCGCCGCATCAGTTGGCGCTGCGATTCGCGCCCGCACAGAAGGGCCCGTGCACCTGGTGGGGCATTCGATGGGCGGCAGCGTCTCACTGACCCTGGCGGCAAAGCATCCAGAACTAGTGGCGACAGTGACGCTGGTAGGAATGGTTCCGGCACCTCAAAACGAGGCCTTCAAGAAGCTCTTGGTGTCACAGCTGGAGCAGGGATACTTCGACGCGGACACCAAGCTGAAGCTCATGACCGCCTGGTACGGGGATCTCTCCGCGGACAGCATGGAGCTGCTCAGCAAAGGTTTCGATACGCCGTTCGAAGTTCTGTCCGCCAGCGCCCGAGCGGCCATGACCGGCGTCGAACCTTCAGTTCCCAGCCGCGTTCAGGCGCCGCTTCTGGTGATTGCTGGAACGGGCGACCGCGTGCGGTCAATCGACCAGATGACTGCGTTCGTGGCGGCAAGCCCAACACGCACCCTCAAGGCAATTCCCGACGCCGGCCACAGCGTCCACTGGGACCAACCCGAAGAATGCGCCAAGACTTTGTGTGAATTTTGGAAAACGAGCGGGCCAGCGCCAGCGTAAGATGTCTGACAACCATCCGTGCCTGGAGGAAAACATCCATGAGGTGCCGGACGGTCTGAATTACGGGAAATGGGGATACATGGCACGCAAGTCGCTGGTGGGCGTCGTTGCTGATGAGCTGCTAGACCGGATTATCGCGGGCGAGTTTCCGCCCGGGACGATTGTCCCTGGCGAACTGGAGCTCAGCGCC
Organism: Paenarthrobacter sp. 10N417; assembly: GCF_056394745.1. Classification (NCBI taxonomy): domain Bacteria; kingdom Bacillati; phylum Actinomycetota; class Actinomycetes; order Micrococcales; family Micrococcaceae; genus Paenarthrobacter; species Paenarthrobacter sp. 10N417. The sequence goes on along the minus strand of NZ_JBFTIL010000005.1, from coordinate 66,001 downwards.
CGGCACGAGGTGAGCCGCATGACCGTGCGCGAAGCCATGAAAACACTCGAAGCGCAGCGGATCCTCAGCGTGGAACGTGGCCGCGGTACGTTCGTTAATCCGCTCAACCAGTGGGCATCCCTGGAGGCAGTCCTGCGTGCCGCTTCCGAAGGAACCAAAGATGCGGCCGCCGCCGTCCAGCTCATCGAGCTACGCCGGATGCTTGAAACCGGAGCCTGCGAACTCGCTGCGGAACGTATCTCCGACGACGAGCTGATCAGCCTCAAAGAGCACGTTGAAAAGATGCAAGCCGCGCACGAGGTTAATGACGTGGCCGCCTTCGTGGAAGCCGATCTCGCCTTCCACGATGTCATCCTCCATGCCTCCGGCAACGTGTTCGTGGCTGTACTGTTCGAGCCACTGCATCGTGTACTCGAGGCACGACGCACGGAGACCTCAGCTTTCGCTGACATCCAGGAGCACGCGATCGGCCATCACCGGAAAATCGCAGCGGCCTTGGATTCGCGGAATCCGCACGAGGCGCGACTGGCCATGGACGCCCATATGCAGCAGACCCTGGATGATCTGAAGACGTACGTCCTGGAGGCGTAACCCAAGCGGCTCGGCCGATGTCTACTATTGTACTTATAAATGCACAATAGTAGATCTGGAAGACACCATGCGGCTGCAGAACCCCTTGACGACCATCAGCCCCACGCTTGACATGGGTGTGCTGTTCGTCTTGGCGCGGGCTGATGCCGAGTTCACAGCCCCCAACCTCTCCAACCTTCTTCCCGAGCGCAGTTCCCTTGCCGGCGTTCGCAAGGCCCTGATTCGCCTCGTCGCTCAGGGCATCGTCTTGGACAAGGTGGCCGGAAGAACGCACGTTTTCCGGCTCAACCGTGATCACCTTTTGGCCGAGGCAGTGATCGCGATGGCCTTCACAAAGGATCGCCTCTTCGCCCGCATCCGGAGCGAAATCGAGATGTGGGAATTCTCGCCCCTGGTCGTCACGATCTTTGGCTCAGCTGCACGTAATGACATGCGCAACGATAGCGATATAGACCTTTTCATAGCCCTCAATGACTCCAGTGACGAGTCGCAGGCTGACAACAGGATTGCGCAGCTGGCCGCCGATGTCAGTGCGTGGACAGGCAACGACACGCGGCCCCTGGTCTATCTGGAGTCCGAAGTTGCACCCTCCCCGATCTTCGATTCGATCATCACCGACGGGTACACACTTTTCGGCGACGCTACCTGGCTGAGGCGCGTACTACGCGCCGACAGCGTCGMGTAAACGAGGACCGCCCAAGGAAGCGAAGCCATCCGCCTGGGTCGTTTGAATAAGGCTGTGCAGTTCCAAAAAGTTGCCTTGGACGCACTCGAACTGGCCGAGGAACACCATGAAGTAGCTGATGCCGTGGCAACACTCTGCGTCCACGCCGGCATTGCCGCCTCTGACGCCATCTGCATTGCCCGCCTCGGGCAGTTCGCACAGAGTCAAGACCACAACGAGGCTGCGGGCCTTCTGAGGACGGTAGATGAAGCCGCAGCCAAGCATCTAACCGCTCTGCTGGGCATGAAAACTCGCGCTGGGTACGGGCACCATGCCGTCACCACGGAGCAGCTCAAGAAGGCCACAAGGGCCATGAGCGCCMTGTTGGAATTCGCCCGAAGATAGCACTCAGCGGCTTGCCGAGGCCTTTCCACGACCATGAATTCTCCCCAACTGAACAGCAGCAGAGGCCGTTTTGAGCTTCCAAAACGGCCTCTGCTGCTACCTAATAAGAAAGGGCTACGCGTCCACATCCGTGTTCACGATGTAGACGTCGCACGGAGCACCGTGTGCCACGCTGTTGGCGATGCTGCCAAGGACACGGCCCAGGCCCTTCATCCGCTTGTTTCCCACCACGATCAGCGAGGCGTTGTTGGTCTCTGCGTAGTTGATGAGCGCGTTGGCCGGTGTACCGCGGGCCGCGAAGTACTTGACTTTGCCGCTGGGAACATCAAGTTCCTCAGAGACCTTGCGGGCTACGAATTCTGCGGAGTCGGCCGAAGAAACCGTGATCCGGTCGCTGCCGCTGCCAAATTCTTCAATGCGGTCATCGGAGAACCCGCTGATGACATGCAACTCGGCGCCAAGGGCTGTGGCAAGCTTCGCTGCTGCCACTGCTGCGCGTTTGGCCGTTTCGCTGCTGTCAACGCCGACGACAATAACTTCAGACATGAGTACTCCTGGTTGTGGGAATTCACTGGTGGTGCTGCTAAAAATCTACACTCCATCGTGATCCCCCGCCGGGATCCGGCATCTTCCAACCGAGTGTTTACGATCCGGTGTGTCCGGGTAGGGATAAGTCATCGGAACCATCACGCGACCGAAAGGCAAGGACATGAGCGAGGCATCATTTTCCCCGCAAACCGCCATCGTCACAGGATCTGATTCTGGGATAGGACGCGCCACGGCGGTTGCTCTGGCCAAGGCAGGCATGGATGTCGGCATCACCTGGCACACGGACCAGCAGGGTGCCGAGGACACTGCAGAGGAGGTCCGCGGCTTGGGCCGCAAAGCGGTAGTGCATCACCTGGACACCACCAAAGTCTCCGAAACCGCTGCAAGCATTGACAAGCTGGCCGAGGAACTCGGCGGCGTGGACGTGTTCGTCAACAACTCCGGAACGGGCGATGGCACCAAGTTCCTCGAACTGGACTACGACACCTGGATGTCCACCTTGGACACCAACCTCAACGGTGCTTTCGTGGCCATGCAGGCAGCCGCCAAACGGATGGTCAAGGCCGGCCGCGGCGGGCGCATCATCGCGGTCACCAGCGTGCACGAGTTCCAGCCACGGGTCGGAGCCTCCGCCTACGACGCCTCAAAGCACGGCCTTGGCGGGCTCATCAAGACCATGGCACTGGAACTCGCAGAATTCGGCATCACCGCCAACAACGTTGCACCCGGTGAGATCGCAACACCCATGACCGGCCAAACGGACGAGGACCCCAGGCAGAAGGAACGGCCGGGCGTGCCCCTTGGCCGTCCAGGTGACGCACGGGAAATTGCCGCCGTCATCGCTTTCCTGGCCTCCCCGGATTCCAGCTACGTCACTGGCGCCTCGTGGCCCGTGGACGGCGGAATGCTCCAAATGGGACCGCATGCAGGATCGCACATCACGGGCAATGACTGGCGCGAAAGCTGAGCCCGCCCGACCTCTGGCCCGCACGGACGTCCGTGGGCTAGTCTGCAGGAACGGCCTGCCGAGCGGGCCAGCATTTTCAAAGATTCAGGGACGATGATGAGGAGCACCATGGCTGACCACACATATAGCGTTTCCGAAATTGTTGGCACTTCTTCCGAGGGCGTCGATGCCGCCGTCAGGAATGGGATTGCCGCCGCCTCCCAGACGCTGCGTAACCTGGACTGGTTCGAGGTGAAAGAGATCCGCGGTCATCTGCAGGACGGCGCAATTGCCGACTGGCAGGTGACCATCAAACTTGGCTTCCGCTTGGAGCGCTGATCCCCTCCGCGACGTAACACTTGACGCCCATGTTCAGCAAAAACATGGGCGTCAAATGTCATCTCGGCGGGCGGGTTCGGGGGCCGGCTGGATCGATTCGGGTACTTCGCCAAAGCTGCTGAGCAGCGTCAAAGCGTCCGACGACGGCGAGCCCGCCTTCGCGGAATGGACCCTCAGGAGCTGGTCGGGATCGTCCGGAAGGCTTAGCGTTTCAAAATTCAGTTCGAGGTCGCCAACCAGCGTGTGGTGCAATCTCACCGTGCCGGCAGAGCGTGAGGCCACCCTGTGCCCAGCCCACCATTGACGGAAATGCTCACTGTGCACTGCAAGTTCGCCTACGAGCTGGTTGGTTTGCGGATCGTTGGGGTGTCTGCCGACATCCATCCGCAAGGCACCCACTGCCTCGGCGGCCACGGTTTTCCAGTCCCTGAACAGGTCCTTGGCTGCAGGATCCAGAATGATCCAGCGGGTCAGGTTCCGCTCAGTGGCGGGCAGCGCCGTGAAATCCGTGAACAGCAGATGAGCCATCCGGTTTCCGGCCAATACATCCGCGCGTCGCCCCAGGACCATCGCGGGAACATCCCCGACGGCGTCCAGCAGCTGCCGCAACGCAGGGCGCACCTTTTGGGCGGGGCCGGGATTGCCGGCCGAACTCGCGCAGTGCTCCAGCAGGTCCAGCATGTGCGCGTGCTCCCCCGCGTCCAGGCGCAGTGCCCTCGCTACAGAGTCGAGGACTGCCTTGGAGGGGTGGATGTTCCGGCCTTGCTCGAGGCGTGTGTAGTAGTCAGTGCTCACCCCCGAGAGCCTCGCCACCTCTTCACGGCGGAGACCGGGCACCCTGCGTGAGCCGGTGGACTCCTGGGCTCCGGCGTCCTCCGGCGAAAGGCGGGCACGCATGACTTTGAGGAATTTTCCGAACTCGGCGCTTTGACCCATCCGTCCATTCTGCCGTCATCGTCGCCGGCAAGGCCAGAGCAGGACCACCAATTTGGGTAGGACTGCCAGACCTAGGAAAAACAGGATCAGGCTGGATTGCTGACTCTCCGACGAAAACTGAATAGGCTCAGTACAGAGCCTCCCGAAAACGCTTTCTGGAAGGTCCGGCCAACCCAGTCGAACCAACAGGAACCAACGGCGCAGGCCYGAAATTTCTACGTAGAAGGAGACCTCATGCCAGAGCTGACCCTAAACAACGGCGTCACCATCCCCCAGCTCGGATTCGGTGTTTTCCAGGTGCCTCCGGAAGAAACACAGAAGGTGGTGGAAGACGCTTTGGAGGCGGGATACCGGCACATCGATACTGCCGCCGCCTATCGGAATGAGGCCGGCGTGGGCGCCGCCATCGCCGCATCAGGCCTTCCCCGGGAAGACCTATTCATCACCACCAAGCTCCGCAACGGAGAGCAGGGCGAGGCGTACGACGCCTTCCAACGCAGCCGCGACGCCCTCGGCTTGGAGGCGGTTGACCTCTACCTGATCCACTGGCCCGTCCCTTCGCAGGGACTGTACCCGCAGGCCTGGAAGGAGATGGAGAAGCTCTACCAGGACAAGCAGATCCGGTCCATCGGCGTCTCCAACTTCCTCTCGGACCACGTGGACACCCTGTTGAGGGAAGCGAACGTAGTGCCGGCCGTGAACCAGATCGAGCTGCACCCTACGTACCAGCAGGCCGATCTTGCAAACAAGTGCCGCGATCTCAGCATCGCCGTTGAGGCGTACAGCCCGTTGGGGCAGGGCAAGGACCTGAACGCCGAGGTAGTGGCCCTGGTGGCTGCCGCACACGAAACAACCCCGGCACAGGTAATTCTGGCCTGGCACCTCGCGCAGGGAACCATCGTGATCCCCAAGTCCGCGGACTCTGCCAGGATGCGGGAAAACCTCGGTGCCGCTGATCTCACTCTTACCCAATCCGAACTGGCTGCGATCACCGCTTTGGAGGCCGGGGCCCGCATAGGTTCCGATCCCGCCGTCGCGGCTTTTACCCAGCTCTAAATAGACAAAGTAGAGGACCAAAAACATGCAGTACACCAACCTTGGGCGCTCCGGCCTGAAAGTTTCGCGTCTCTGCCTGGGCACCATGAACTTCGGCCCCCAGACGGACGAAGCAACGGCGCACTCCATCATGGATTCCGCACTGGATTCCGGCATCAACTTCTTCGATACCGCCAACGTCTACGGCGGTTCGGGCCACCGGGGATGGACCGAGGAAATCATCGGGCGATGGTTCGCAAAGGGCGGCGAGCGCCGGGAACGGACCGTGCTGGCCACCAAGCTGTATGGCACCATGACGGATCGGCCGAATGAATCAAAGCTCTCCGCGCTGAACATTCGCCGTGCCCTGGATGCCAGCCTGAAGCGGCTGCAGACGGATTACATCGATATCTACCAGTTCCATCACATCGACCGTCAGACACCGTGGGATGAGATCTGGCAGGCAATCGAGGTGGCCGTCCAGCAGGGCAAGATCCTGTATTCGGGAAGCAGCAACTTTGCCGGCTGGCACATCGCCCAAGCCCAGGAAGCCGCCCGCAGGCGGAATTACACGGGGCTGGTCAGCGAGCAGTCCATTTACAACCTTTTCCGACGCGAGCTGGAGCTTGAGGTCATCCCTGCCGCGCAACAGTACGGGCTCGGCTTGATCCCGTGGTCACCGCTGCAGGGCGGCCTGCTGGGCGGCGTACTGAAGAAAGAGGAGCAGGGCGTTCGCCGCACGGAAGGCCGTGCGCTGGAGACACTGCGCAAACATGAGGACCAGATCCGTCAGTACGAGGATTTCGCGGACGAACTCGGGCAGAAGCCCGGCGACGTTGCGCTGGCCTGGTTGCTCCATCAGCCTGCCGTGACGGCGCCGATTGTTGGACCGCGCACGCAGGATCAACTGGATGCCGCAATTAGAGCACTGGACGTGACCCTCAACGACGATGCCCTCAAGCGGCTGGACGGCATCTTCCCGGGACACCGCACCGCCCCGGAGGACTACGCCTGGTGAGCAGCCTCCTCCCACAAGCGGACACCGTCTCGCCGCGGAACATCCTGTTCATCGGCGGGACCGGGGTCATCAGTGAGGCGGCGGCTGAACGCGCCGTCGCGCTGGGCCACCGGCTGACCATCCTCAACAGGGGACGGTCAGCCGGGCGGCCGGTTCCCGAGGGCGCCGAGGTGCTCCATGCTGACATCCGGGACACCGGGGCTGTCCGGGAGGTACTTCGCGGAAGGGAGTACGACGCCGTTGCGGACTTCATCTCCTTCATTCCGGCTCATGCGCGGGCTGGCTTGGAGCTCTTCCGGGGGAGGACTGGTCAGTACGTTTTCATCAGTTCCGCCTCGGCCTACCAAAAGCCGCCCACCACCTTGCCCATCCGGGAATCAACTCCTCTGAAGAACCCGTTTTGGAAGTACTCGCAGGACAAGATTGCCTGTGAGGAGTTGTTGTTTGAGGCCTACCGCGAGCAGGACTTCCCTGTGACCGTGGTCCGGCCATCGCACACCTATGACCGGACCAAGATCGCGCTGGTGGGTGGTTGGACTGACATTCACCGGATGCGCGCGGGAACGCCCGTGCTGGTTCATGGGGACGGGACCTCGCTGTGGACGCTGACCCACAGCCGTGATTTCGCCAAGGCCTTCGTCGGCCTCTTGGGAAGGCCGCAGGCTGTCGGTGAGAGCTACACCATTACTTCCGACGAGTTCTTGCCGTGGAACCAGATCTATCGTCTCTTCGCCCGGGCAGCCGGCGTTCCTGAACCCGAGCTGTTTCATGTTTCCTCCGAGACCATCGCCGCCCATAGCAAAGAGCTCGGCCCCAACCTCTTGGGGGACCGCTCGCACTCGGTCGTGTTCGATAACTCCAAGATCAAGGCACTCGTGCCGGATTACCAGGCAACCATCCCTTTCGCAGACGGCGCGAGGGAGATCATCGACTGGCACGATCAGCATCCGGAACTGCAGGTGGTGGCGGAAGACTTCATGGAGCTGAGCGATCGGCTCTATGAGTGGTCTGCTCGAAGAGTGGCGGGGCGGTAGCTGTTGCCAAGCAGTCCGTGGCCAGCGTAGAACAGCAAAGAGACCCGCCCGTCGAGATTGAAGCATTAGAGGAGATCATGCACATGACACTTGCCCCGCTCATTGAACTCAACGACGGCTACAAGATTCCGCAACTGGGGTTGGGTACGTGGCCCCTGGATGATGCCCAGGTTGCTGACGCCGTCGTCGAAGCTGTTTCACACGGTTATCGGCACATTGATACGGCAGTCAAGTACGGCAATGAGAAGGGTGTGGGCAACGGAATCCGCGCCTGCGGAGTGGACCGGGGTGAACTCTTCATTACCACCAAGCTGGACGGCGGATTCCAGGGCTCGGGCAAGGCAGTGGCAGGGCTCGATGGTTCGCTGGACCGTCTGGGGCTGGAGTACGTTGACCTGCTGCTGATCCACTGGCCGCTCCCCCGCCGGGACGAGTTCGTCTCCACCTGGAAGACCTTCGAGGAACTGCAGGCCTCAGGCAAGGTTCGTTCCATCGGCGTTTCCAATTTCAAGCCTTCGCACCTTGACCGGCTGTTCAGGGAAACGGATGTTGTCCCGGCGGTCAACCAGATCCAGGTCAGTCCCGCCATCCCGCGTCCTGTTGCCATCGCGTTCAATGAGCAACACGGGATTGTCACGGAGTCCTACAGTCCACTTGGTGCCAGCAGCGATCTCCTCAATGCCCCGGTTCTGGGGAGCATCGGCAGCAAGCACGGAAAGACGCCCGGCCAGGTTGTTCTCCGTTGGCACGTCCAGCAGGGCCTGGTTGCCATCCCCAAGACTTCCAACCCGAAACGGATGCAGGAGAACCTTGACGTCTTCGACTTCGAGCTGGACCAGGATGACCTGAGAAGGTTACAAACCCTCGACGCCGGACCTGATGCCGGCGTCGACTCGGACGTACAGGGACACTAGGGGATGGGGAGACTGAACATGGGGGAAGTGAATATGGAAACAGCAGGCACAGAAACACTGATCTGGACCGGGTCCTACACCGCGGACCGGAATGGAAATGGCGAAGGGATCGGCGCCATCACCCTGGATACAGACGGGAAACTCACTTCGCTTGGCTTGGCCGTCGCAGCGAACTCGCCATCTTTCCTGGCCGTCCACCCAACCCTCCCTGTGCTCTATGCCGTGGCCGAGGAAGGCAAGATGGTGCGGGCTTACCGCACTACCGGCACCGCTGAACTCGAGCAAATGGGCGAGCCGTGGACGGCGGGCGAGGCCGCTTGCCATGTCGCAGCGGATCCGCAGGGGCGATTCATTGTAGTTACCTGCTGGGGTGACGGCCAAGTGATTCTGTACGAACTGGACCACGACGGCGCCATCACGTCGCGTACCACTGCGGAAGCCGCCGTCGACCCCCATCAGACCGCACCCACCGACGAGCCGCGGCCCAGCCGCGCACACTCAAGCCTCATGCTTCCCGATGGTCGCGTGATGACCACGGACCTCGGACACGACCTTGTGCGGATTTGGCGGTATGAGCCGGGCAAGGGCCTGTTGCCGGACCACCACGTGATCCTGCCCAAGGGCTCGGGCCCGCGGCACATGGTGCGGCATCCCAGCGGAACGGTATTCATCGACACGGAATACTCGATTGAGGTTGCAGCTGTCAGGGCCGAACCCCAAGGAGTCTACGAACTCACCGCCGTGGTTCCGGCCAGTGTCAACAAAGCGTTCGACGGCGACTCCGCCGCCGAGATTGCAATGTCCACTGACGGCCGGTTCGTCTATGTGGGAGTCCGGGGCTCCAACCGGATCTGCGTCCTGAAGGTGGGCGGCCAGGGCACGGACGTGACGCCCCTGGCCGATGTGCCAAGCGGGGGCGATTGGCCACGGCACCACCTGGTCTACGACAGCTGGCTCCTGGTGGCGCATGAAGGTTCCAACGACGTCCTGAGTTTCAAGCTCGACCCCGAAACCGGCCTGCCCGACGGACCCGTAGGCAGGGTGGAGACGGGGTCCCCGAGCGTGCTGGTTCCGGCGGGTTAGGCCGCCCAGACCTGGACGTCGTCCGTTCCGCAAATCAGCTTGCGGCCAGTGGGTTCAAGGACCACCCACAGCAGTTCCTGGTGCTGCGAAACGTCGTCAACACGGCCGGTACCGGCACCCCAGGCGACATCGTAGATCCAGACGCGATCCCCGGCGCCCAGTTCAGTCCACTGGGTTGCCGGCACGTGCCGGTAGTCGGCGGGCCTGTTCAGAATGGAGCTGGTCATGCTGAGACTTCGCCAGCGGTCCGGCGCCGCCAGACAGTGGGCACTCCGTTGTGCGCCGGGAGGACGTGACCTTCGGCGAACACCTGGACGGCATCGGGGTCCGAGTCCGGGCTCCAYAAACCCGAGGCCGGGCAGTGGGAACCGGTGGGCATGACACGGGTGGCTCGTTCGCGCAGGAGGGCGATGCTCTTCATCGTTGAAACTCATCCTTGGGTAGTTCAGGGCGCCGAATACTGGGAAGCAGCGCCTGGTGTGAAGCAGATCTCCTCAACCCTATGCAAGTCATGGACGGTTCGTTATAGGCAATTGCATAGCATTTCCGCATGGTGTCATGCACACGAACAGTAGGATTCCGGCCCGTTCTCCAGTAGGAAAGCGCGCCACCCGCCCAAGTAAGTCGCAGTAGAGCGCGTTTTGAGGGCTCAGAACGCGCTCTACTGCTACTCAGATGGGGTTATTTGTAGCTGACGCTCAGGAGCAGGGACTTGAGCTGGGCGTACTGCGTACTGCCCATCCAAGCCTTCGCTGCCTCGGGGGTGGCGAAGGTGGGTTGCTTGTCAGGATCGAACACAACGTATGCGTTCATGAATCCGTTGGGCATCCGGATCAGGTTGGTGCCAGAGCTAGTAATTCCTGGCTCCAGCTCGGACGACAACCGAATATCCATGGCGTAAATGGGAGGATCATCGCTGGGGCCGGAACGAGCTGAAGGCATGCCCTCGTAGGCCGGTCCGTCGTACGGGATGAATTGGATTTTGTTTGAAAAGAAGCCAAACTCCACTTGCTGGTCTGACATGTCCCTGATACCAGGAACCACTGCCCGGTCCAGGACTGTCCGATCCACCCGCCCCGCCGTGCCGTCTCCGTAGAACCCGCTGGACACAAAGGCGACCTTGTCCCCGGCGCTGTCCAGGATGGTGGCCCCTTGGGATGCGGCCTTCGTTTCCTCCGAAAGATATGGACCCTGCTCCGTCCGGACAGTCCAGCCGCTCGGGTAGTTGAAGGAGATGTGTCCATCCGGGAACGTGAATTTTTGCAAGGCTGCAACTGGTGGTGCTGTAGGTGTCGGCGTTGGTGCCACCGACGGAACGATCGCAGGAGCCGGCTGAGTGGGCGTGACCGGCGTCGGAGCGCTGGAGGGCGTCACTGATGCGCTGGCCGAAGGTGTGGCGGACATGCTTGGCGTTGGCGTTGGTTCAGGGGTTGTGACGGTGACTGCCGGCGCCGGCGTCGAGCTCACTGGCCCAAAGTTGGCCGCCACGAGGACGCCAGCCGTGACAGCTGCCGCTCCCAGCAACAACGCTCCGGCAATCCGGACCTTTCGTTTCCTGCGATCTTGGAGGGAGATCACGCCAGCCGGCACAGTGTCGCTGAAGACCCTGGGCCCGGTCAGCATACGAGCCAAAGCTTCTTCGCCGTTGATTTCGGCCTCTGGTTCCTGGGCAAGAGGGTCGATCGCGGAAATCTGGCTCTTGATCTGGTCCATCTCAGACTCCCATCTTGTGTGTAGTCGTTTCGACACCTGCAGGCATCTGTTTCCGGAAAGCACCACGTGCGCGGTGCAAGCGGACCTTGGCTGCTGATTCACTGCAGTTGAGTACCCGTGCGATTTCGGCACAGCCCAAACCATCCCAATAGGCCAGCTGGAGGATGTCCCGGTCCTGGTCGCGGAGGCGGGCCATGGCATCCTGTACAACGACGTTCTCGGAGTCGCCCCCGAAACGCTCCACCGCCGTCGTGCGTAGTTTTTCCTGCAGTGCCTGTTGCCGGTCACGGCTCCGATAAGCATTCCCGACGAGATTGCGCGCAACAGCGAGCAGGTATGGAATATCGGGTTGGGAGTCGTCGTCCCATTTCTGCCAAAGGACCCGGAAAACGTCCGCCGCGATTTCTTCGGCAATTTCCGCCGATTCCACCCTGCGGCGGACAAATCTGAAAACGGACGGATAGCTGTTTTTGTGAATGGCGATAAACGCCAGTTCGCGCTCGGAAAGCACGATTTTCCCCCTGAAAGTAGTGTCCTGAACTGCAGGATACTTCTATAGTTTCCGGCCCACGTCCCCGGGTTACACGCGGCTCGGAGAATTTTCGATAGATTCGTCTCACGGAACCCGAGCGAAAGCGTGGAAGTCACATGGTGGAATCAGGTCCCACGGCAGACTGGGCCCGCAAACAGGTGGACCAAGGCCGCGTGCCGGTGGCAGTGCTCGGAATTGCATCCAGCCACGGCATCTCCGACGTCGTTGCCTTTGGGCATGACGGCGACCGGCAGGCAACCACCGATGACCACTTTGCGCTGTTCTCAGTCACCAAACCCATCAGCGCGATGACGGTGATGCGCCAGGTTGAGCTGGGGAAATTATCGCTCGGCAATTCATTGACGGACGCGCTCCCCGGCTTCGGCGCCCACCGCACGGACACGGTTACCCTCGAACACTTGTTGAGTCACCGGTCGGGAATCATGGATACACAGCTCGACGGCGGCACTCCCCTCCGCGAGGACCTCACCAGGGCGGAGCAAGCCTTCTATGCTGGCTCGTTGGTCCAGTACTGCAATGTGGCTTTCGAGGGCGCTGCCGCCATGGCCGAATGGGCCGACGGCCGCCCGTTCGAAGAGCAGGTTCGTTCATTGGCTGAGGACACCGGCGCGAAAGGCCTCACGTTCCACACGGACTGCAACCCGCACACAGTCCGTGGCGCAGAAGAGCAAGGCCTGGACGTTGAGGGGATGTACAGGAAGAAGCACCCTGGCGCTGGGTTGTTCGGCACCGCCACGGATCTGCTCAATCTCGGCACTGAGTTGCTGCGCGATTCCGGCAAGGCAGTGCGGCCCGCCACGCTTGCGGCCATGCGCCTGCCAAGGACCACCGGGGTTTCGCACATCAGTGTCCGGCCCAAGCCTTTGCGGCACACGGGCCTCGGTTTCCAGATGCCAGCCAACGAATCCGAGCTGATCGCCCAAGGGATCTACGGTCACCCCGGGTGGGCGGGCACGGAATGGTGGATGTTCCCGGAGCAGGACCGGTGCGTCGTGTTCCTGACCAACGTGCTGGACACCCCGGACCTTGGCGTGGACACCAATGAGCTCTTCAACGCGGTGGCTGCCTCCTGAGCCCAACTATGTAGCAGCTGAGCGCGTTTTGAGCTCTCAAAACGCGCTCAGCTGCGACTTACTTGGGCTGGGGCGAGCGCATCACCCGGCCACGCCACGCGGAAACAGCCCACGCGATCACGAACAGGGCCACCAGGAGCAGGCCTGCATCGCCAAGGTCGATCTGCCCCAACCACGAAGTCAGCGGGTCCTCGAGTTCAAACGCCGCGTTGACGAATCCCCCGAGCGTGATCACGGAGATGAACAGCGCCGAGATAGCCGAGATGCCGGTAATCACCACGTTGAAGCCGAGCTTTCGCTGAGGGTCGTTGATGGCGGTCTTGTACATTTTCATCATGGCCACGCCGTTGATGGAATCGCACAGTGTCATGGCAGCGGTGAACGCGAAGGGAAGCGCCATCAAGGCGAGCGGCGAGACTCCGGCGAGTGACGCCGTCGTGGTGATAACCAGCAGTCCGATGGTGGTGGCCGTATCGAAGCCGAGGCCGAAGAGGAAGCCGATCACGTAGATATTTCGCGGCCGCTCCACTTTTGACAGGGGCTTGGCCAGCAACCGGGCAACAAATCCCTTCGCCTCGAGGTCTTCTTCTCGGATCGTTCCGCCGGCCTGGACGCTCCGGTACACCTGCGTGGCGCGCAGGAATGCCGAGCCGTTGAAGAGCCCCATCCCCAGCAGGAACAACCCCGACACTCCACTACCGATCAAGCCCAGCATCTTGTTGCCCGCCGTGCCGTCCTCCATGAATTGACCTATCAGCGTTGCGCCCGCTGTCACCAGGAGCCCTGCCAGGATCACGACGGAACTATGGCCAAGGCTGAAGGCGAACCCGACACTCACTGGGTCCTTGTGCTGGGCCACGAACTTTCGCGTGGAGTTGTCGATCGCAGCGATGTGGTCCCAGTCGTAGCTGTGCTTGACTCCAGCCACATACGCGGTGACCACCAAGCCCAGCGCAAGCGGCTGCGCCGCCCCTGCCGAACCCAGCAGCAAAAGCACGACGGCGGCAACGTGCAACGCGGCCACCGCACCGAACGTGAAAAGTAGCCGCGTCCGCAGTGGCAACTTCTCCCGGTCCCGGTACATGGCGGCGAACCCGGTCAGCGCAGTCATTAGTACTTCCTCAGGTTCACGGGTCCCTGACCATACCAACGTTCACGGAGAACTGAGGTACAGGCGCCCAGCAGATTATTGAGTTCGTCGGTGCTGTTGGACAACGATCTCAGCACAAGTCCAGTAGTACCGCCAACACTGTTGGTCAACGAAACGCCCGTGTAAGCATCATGGTCCCGCGTCAAGTGGTGCAGCTCGTCGACAAGCCCCTGATTCACCCGCGGATCAACAACCACCAACGACCCCACATGACTAAAGCCCTCCGTGAACCCCATCCCAGTCACATCGTTGACGGGTGGGAGAATCAGGAGGTTATCGAGGATCAACAATTTTGGTCCGCTGTCACCCTCGACCCAGATCTCATTCCGCATCCGCAACTCCTCATACCGGAACACCCCGCCGTCCGGCGACCATCCCGGCGTGATGACCTCGGCCATGACAAGGCTCGACGTCGGGTGGAGACTAATACGCGAATTCTGCCGATAACTCGCCTCCCGGTAGGCGATCAACTGGTCAGGCAGCAACTCCAACCGCGCCCCCTCCCCCAGCCGCACATTCATCCGCTGCTCAGCAAAGGACCCCGGAGTCCGATACACCTTCGTAGCCGACTGCGTCGTCAACAAGAGATCGGCCCCCGACTGGACCTCCACATCAATAAGGAACAAGTCAGCCCCCAAATACGCCCCGCCAGGATTAACCATGACAAAGCAAACCTGCCCCGACTGATCCAAATAATGCGGCCGCAACACTCTTAAAGCGCCCTCATGAAATTGTCGAGAAGCAACAGACCTCCCGCCCCGCACACTAACCCCAAGCTCCAACCGCCCCCGCACCCCAGCAGCCAACCCGGCGTCGGGCACCACGTTCCCCCAAGGACCGACATCGCCGGTCGGGACCACAATGTGCGTGCTCATAATCCACCAACGCCAGGTGACTGGATCGCCGAAGCGCTGGAGCTGGACATGACGGTTCGCCGAACGAGCGGTGACCCGACAGTGGAGGCTGCGAAGCCGGGGATAAGGGGCCGCGGCGTGGTGGGCACCGCGAAGCGGGCACGGCCCCTTATCCCCGGCGTAGCCGCCGGACCCAGCACAGGCAGGGACTCAAGCGGCGTCATGAGGCCAAGTCAAGCATCAGGACGTCGCGCCGGATCCAGTTCAGGACGGCGTCCAACCCTTCGTCGGTTTTGAGGTTCGTGAAGCAGAACGGTTTGTTGCCGCGGAACTCCTTGGAGTCCCGCTCCATCACTGAGAGATCTGCTCCAACATGGGGCGCGAGGTCCGTTTTGTTGATGATGAAGAGGTCGGATTTGATCATGCCTTGGCCGGCTTTGCGAGGGATTTTTTCGCCTTGGGCAACGTCGATGATGTAGATGGAGAAGTCGACGAGTTCGGGGCTGAAGGTGGCTGAGAGGTTGTCGCCGCCGGATTCGACGAAGATGACTTGAAGGTCGGGGTGCCGGGTTTTGAGTTCTTCGATGGCCGCTGTGTTCATGGAGGTGTCTTCGCGGATTGCGGTGTGGGGGCAGCCGCCGGTTTCGACGCCGATGATGCGGTCTTCGGGGAGGATGCCGTTGGCTGCAAGGATTTTGGCGTCTTCGATGGTGTAGATGTCGTTGGTGATGGCAGCCATGGAAATGTCGCCGCTCATGTGCCGGGTGATGCGCTCGACGAGTTGTGTCTTGCCGGCTCCAACCGGTCCACCGACGCCGATTTTGATGGGTTCAGACATGTGTCCTCCTGGTTAGCTCATGAACATGCGGACGCGCTGCCGCTCGTGCCGCATTTGTGAAATTTCAAGTCCGGGGCTCACTGCCCCAAAGTCGTCCCAGCACAGCTGTGCTACAATCTCGACGGCGGCAGCAACGGCGTCGTGCGCGTGCCGAAGTACCCGTTGCCCGGCGTTCTGCCCGAGCGGGATTGCGCGCACGGCGTTCTGCGTCAGGGAAGTAACGGTGGCAAACAAATACGCAGCAAGAGCCTCCTTAAAAGGAACCCCGAGGGACCGCGCGATCACCCCAAAAGCCGAGGGCTGGTGCCCCGCAGCACTACCCCCACGAACCAACGCCCTATAGGCCTCCAACTCCGCCGAAGGAAACACCTCCCCGCCAATCTCCAGAAGCCGCCCACCCATTTTCAAAGAAGCCTCCCGAACCTCCCGAGCCAACAACTGCCCCGACAACACAGAATCCAACAAACCAACATCCACCCCCTCATACAAAAACCGCACAGCCAACCCATCCGAATAAGTCAACTGCTGCCCCACAAAAACCCTCAGCCAATTGCCGAAAGTGACCTCATCACAAACCAGCTCACGATGTATGTAGCTCTCAAACCCCAAAGAATGAGCAAACGCCCCCGTAGGCAACGCAGAGTCAGTCAATTGCTGAAGAGCCAGCTGATATCCCGCGCTCAAAGCGCACCGCCGAAGGTGAGCCGACAAACCGCAGCCGGCCCGGGATTTTGGGCCGCGGTGTGGAGGGCATCGCGAAGCGGGCACGGCCCAAATCCCGGGGCGGCGCCCCAGCCACGGACACCCAACCCGACGCAGCGCACAGCTTTAGTGCGAATGCTCAGCATGGCGAAAAGGCACCGGCATGACCCGCTCCTGCCGCACATAAGGCACACCCACATGCTTCAGATAGTCCTCGACAGTGTGGTCATACTGACAAACCATGACCTCGCTGCCGTACTCAGATACCGAGTCGAAGAATTGCGCCTGCAGGTGCCGGTTGCCGAGCGAGTGCGCGACCACCCCCATTTCGTGGATGCTGCGCGGAGCAATCACGAGGACGTCTGTTGGCAGCACGGAGATGACGATGAGGTTGGTGTCGTCGGCGGCGAGGATGTCGCCGTCGCGCAGGCCGCCAGAGCCGGTGGGGAGCCGGATGCCGAGTTCTTTGCCGTGGTCGGTGGTGACGCGTTGGATGCGTTTGACGAGCAGGGCGCTGGGGAGGACGACTTTTTCTTTGTGGTGGGCGGCATAGGCTTCGGGCTGTTCGTGGAGGTTGCCGAGGATTTTTTCGATAATCATTTGGTCTCCGGGATGGTGTTTAGAAGAGGTGGTAGCGCTGCGCCATGGGCAGCACGTCGGAGGGTTCGCAGGTGGCTTCGATGCCGTCCACTGTCACTTTGTAGGTTTCGGGGTCGACGACGATGTCCGGGGTTTCGCCGTTGAATTTCAGGTCGGCTTTGCGCAGGTTCCTGATGCCGGTGACGGGCCGGATGATGCGTTCGAGTCCCAGTTCGGCCGGCACTCCGGCGTCGATCGCTGCTTTGGAGAGGAACGTGATGGACGTCTGTTGGAGTGCCTTGCCGTAAGTGGCGAACATGGGCCGCATGGTGCGGGGCTGCGGGGTGGGAATGGAGGCGTTGGAGTCGCCCATGAGTGCGTAGGCGATCTGTCCGCCTTTGATGACGAGCTCGGGTTTTACTCCGAAGAACGCGGGGTCCCACAACACCAGATCCGCGAATTTCCCTACTTCCACGGAGCCGATGACGTCGGCCATGCCCTGTGCGATGGCGGGGTTAATGGTGTATTTGGCTACATAGCGCTTGAGCCGGAAGTTGTCGGACTCCCCGCCCAAGCCTGCACCATGCACAGCCCCAGACGGATCGTGTAGAACCCCGCGTTGCCGTTTCATGGCGTCGGCCACCTGCCAGGTCCTGATGATCACTTCTCCTACGCGGCCCATTGCCTGCGAGTCCGAGGACGTGATGGCGAAGACGCCCAGATCGTGAAGGACGTCCTCGGCTGCGATGGTTTCGGCACGGATGCGGGAGTCTGCGAAGGCCACGTCTTCGGGGATGTCCGGGTTGAGGTGGTGACAGACCATGAGCATGTCCAGGTGCTCTTCAATGGTGTTCTTGGTGTACGGCAATGTGGGGTTGGTGGACGCGGGCAGTACATTGGGCAGCCCGGCAATCTTGATGATGTCCGGGGCGTGACCGCCACCTGCGCCTTCCGTGTGGAAGGTGTGAATCACCCGGCCGTCGATCGCGTTGATGGTGTCTTCCACGAAACCGCACTCGTTGAGGGTGTCCGTGTGAATCGCCACTTGGACGTCGTATTCGTCGGCCACGCGCAGGGACATGTCGATGGAGGACGTGGTGGAGCCCCAGTCCTCATGGACTTTGAGCCCGACGGCACCCGCGCGGATCTGCTCTGCGAGGGGCTCGACGGCCGACGCGTGGCCCTTGCCGAACAGGCCGATATTGATGGGGAGGCCTTCCGCGGCCTGGAGCATCCGCGAGATGTGCCAGGACCCGGGCGTGATGGTGGTGGCTTTGGTTCCTTCCGCCGGTCCTGTGCCGCCGCCCACCATCGTGGTGACGCCGCTGCAGAGTGCAGTGGGAACTTGTTCGGGGGAAATGAAGTGGATATGGGTGTCGATGCCACCGGCTGTGAGGATCTTCCGTTCGCCGGCGATGATCTCCGTGCTGGCACCGATCACGATGTCCACCCCGTCCATGATCTGCGGGTTGCCGGCTTTGCCGATCTTGAAAATGTGGCCGTCCTTGAGGGCCACATCGGCCTTGTAGATTCCCGAGTAGTCCAAGACGATGACGTTGGTGATGACCGTGTCAGGGATATCCTCCGAGCGCGTCGCCTGGCCGTTTTGGCCCATCCCATCGCGGATGACCTTGCCGCCCCCGAACACCACTTCTTCGCCGTAGACGGTGTAGTCGTTTTCAATTTCGAGGAAGAGCTCGGTGTCTGCCAAGCGGATGGCGTCACCTGTCGTCGGGCCGTACAGCTCGGCGTATTGCCGGCGGGGAAGCTCGAAGCTCATTTGGCATCTCCTTCCAGAGCCACGCCTGTCATAGCCACCGCTGCGCGAGCGGTCCCGCCAAGGCGCGCACCGCCGTCGAGCTTTCCATTGACAGCGTTACTCAAGCCGAATACCTCGCGGGAACCTGCCAACTCCACCAGGTGGACGGTCTTCTTGTCCCCGGGTTCAAAGCGGGCTGCGGTACCGGCGGGGATGTCCAGACGCCGGCCATAAGCCGCTTCACGGTCAAACTCCAGGGCACGGTTGGCTTCCGCAAAGTGGTAGTGCGAGCCAATCTGGACTGGCCGGTCACCTCGATTGACAACCTCGACGGCGATCGCCTCACGGCCGCTGTTGCAGGCGATGGGCTCGGGGCGGAGCCTGTATTCACCGGGGATCATGGGGGCTCCTATCGAATGGGGTCGTGGACAGTGACGAGCTTGGTGCCATCGGGGAACGTGGCCTCAATTTGGACGTCGTGGATCATCTCCGGCACGCCTTCCATCACGTCTTCGCGGCGCAGCAATGTGGTTCCGTAGCTCATGAGCTCCGCAACGGATTTGCCGTCCCGGGCGCCCTCGATGAGCTCGTAGCTGATGATTGCGATGGCTTCCGGATAGTTCAGCTTTAATCCGCGCGCCTGCCTTCGCCTGGCTAGATCGGCAGCCACCACGATCATGAGTTTTTCCTGCTCACGGGGCAAAAGATGCATCGATTCTCCTCAAAGCAGCTACTTGGGTGCACACGTACGGACAGTTTGTGATCAGCGTAAGGACTGGAAGTTTCAGCCACGTTTCCAGAGGGTCTCAGTCGGCTGTGGGTTTGGCCGCCGCTCGATGCTTTCGGATCTGCCATACGACCAGGATGACAACCACGACGGCGGCCACCACCAAAGCGGCACCGCGCCCCACTGTGCGGGCCAGTTCTTCGTACGAGTTCCCGGCGATGAATCCCAAGGTCACGAACAGGCCGCCCCAAAAGATGCCGCCTGTGAAGTTCCAGATGGCGAAGCGGCGGTATGGCATTCGGCTGAGCCCTGCGAGCGCGGGCATGACTGCGCGGAAAAAGGCTGTGAAGCGGCCGAGGAACACGGCGAGGCCGCCACGGCGGGCAAGGAAATCTTCGGCTTTCTGCAACTGAGCCCTTCTCTTGTCCAGGATTTTCAGGGCCATGACCCGTGGACCCAAGTGCTTGCCGATCTCGTAGCCGACTGTGTCACCGAGGATGGCTGCGGAGATGACAACCAGGATCATGCCCCACAAGGGAAGATCACCACGGCTGGCGAAGACTCCCCCTACCACGGCAGCTGTTTCGCCGGGGATTACGAAGCCGATAAACAATGCATCCTCGGCGAAGACCAACGCGAAGACGATGCAGATCACCACCAGTGGGCTGGCGTGAAGGAGTCCGTCGAACAACGACTGCATGGGGTTGAGTGTGGCAGATCAACGCGTCTGTGGGGAGTCGCTGCGGGCGCTGTTTTAATGACCGTCTATCCATAGACAGTCTAATACATCACTAATATACTAGTTGAGTACTTCACGTGAAACCCGTGATCAGCTCGATGAGGAGTTAAACAGCACATGCAGAAACTCGCACACCGGCTCGAACGTCTGGGCACCGAAACTGCGTTCAGCGTGGCGCAGGCCGCTGCCGCCTGGAAGGCCAAAGGGAACCTGGTGTACCCCTTCCACCTTGGCGACATCAATATCCCAACGGCCCCTCACATCGTTGAGGCGATGAACAAGGCAATCACCGATGGCTACACGGGCTACTGCCCGGGTCCCGGTATCCCCCAGCTTCGGGAAGCCCTCGCCGAAGACCTCGGCGCACGGCGCGGGATGGAATTCTCCCCCGACAACGTGGTGGTAATGACCGGCGGTAAGCCCGTTATCACCAAGTTCCTGCAGGCCGTCATGAACCCAGGCCAGGAGGTGCTCTACCCCAATCCAGGGTTCCCGATCTACGAATCCCAGATCGAATATCTGGGCGGCACCGCTGTGCCTTACCGCTATGTGCCTACAAGTGACGGGTTCGCGATCGATCTGGACCAGGTCCGTGCGTCCATCACCCCGAACACAGCCGCGATCATTTACAACGATCTGCAGAACCCCATCTCCGCCGAGTCGACGGCGTCCGAACGCGAGGCCATCGCCCAGATCGCGCAGGAGCACGACCTCTGGGTGCTCTCCGATGAGGCCTATTTCGAGACGCGCTACGAAGGAGTCTCAAGCTCGATTGCCTCTCTTCCAGGCATGGCCGAGCGCACCGTCATCCTGTACACGTTCAGCAAGAAGTTCGCCATGACCGGCTCACGGCTCGGCTGTGCCGTTGCCCCGCTCGAGATCGCGAAAGTGCTCAGCACTCTGAACACCAACGATGAATCGTGCACCACCCACTACGTGCAGTGGGCCGGCATCGAGGCCCTCCGTGGCCCCCAGGAACCGGTACAGCAGATGCTGGACATCCTGAAGGAACGCCGGGATACCGCGTGCGGGATCGTCAATGCCATCCCGGGAATGAGCGTGGCAGTTCCGCAGTCCACGTTCTACCTGTTCCCTGACGTCACAGAGGCCATGCAGCGGCTGGGTTACACAGCAGTGGGCGACTTCGCATCCGACGCCCTCTACAAGACTGGGGTCTCGTTCTGCACACGTGAGCACTTTGGCCGGCGCCTGCCCGGCGAGGAGCGGCAGTACATCCGGCTCGCGTACTCGGGCATCGAAGTGCCGGACATCCGCGATGGCCTGGCCCGCCTGCGTGAATGGATCGAGACGGCATGAGCCGCGTAGTCGTCACCGGACGGGTACCCGAACCCGCGCTCCAGAAGCTCCGCGCCGAACACGAAGTGGATGCTTGGGAGGGCTCGGACTCCATCAGCCGCCAGGAACTTCTGCGGCGGGTGGCAGGAGCCGATGCCATAGTGAGCCTGCTGACCGAACGCATTGACGCCGAACTGCTCGACGCCGCGGGCCCGCAGCTCAAAGTGGTCGCGAACGTCGCCGTTGGCTATGACAACATTGACGTCCCCGCCTGCACAGAACGCGGGATCGTCGCCACCAACACCCCTGGGGTGCTCACGGAGGCCACAGCGGACATCGCGTTCGGTCTGATCCTTATGGCCACGCGCCGGCTCGGCGAAGGCGAACGGCTCATCCGTTCCGGCCAGGCCTGGAAATGGGGAATGTTCTTCCTGCTCGGCAGCAGCCTCCAGGGCAAGACCCTGGGCATCGTCGGCATGGGTGGAATCGGCCAAGCCACCGCACGCCGGGCCAAGGCCTTCGGTATGGAAATCGTCTACCAGTCCCGCAGTGAAATCGACCCCGCCATCGCCGCGGAACTCGGCGCACGGCGGGTGGACCTCGACGAGTTGCTGACCATTTCCGACGTCGTCTCGCTGCACTGCCCGTACGGGCCGGCAACGCATCACCTGGTCGGCGCTGAGCAACTCACCACGATGAAGAAGTCCGCCTACCTCGTCAACACCGCACGCGGACCCATCATCGACGAAGCCGCACTCGCCTTGGCCCTTCGCGAAGGACAGATCGCCGGCGCAGGCCTGGATGTTTTCGAACAAGAGCCCAAGGTGCATCCATGGTTGCTGGAACTGGAGAACGTGACGCTTGTGCCGCACCTCGGCTCCGCCACGGTGGAAACACGCACGGCCATGGCAGTACTCGCGGCGGACAACACGCTCGCCGTGCTCAAGGGTGAACAGCCGCCTACTCCCATCAGCTAAGGGAAGCGGCAGTTGCTGTGGCGGCGGGTAAATTTCCCCCCGCCGCCACAGTCTTTAACCCCGATGAAGCATGAGGCAGGTCTACTAGTTGTTCCGGCCGCGGGCGGCGACCTTCCATGTGTCCACCACTGCGCCCTCGCGAACCACAGTGACCTCGTCCACGAGGTTCATGGCAAGGCAAACGTGGTTCGGGATCAGCCTGAGCCGCGTGCCTAGTGCCGGCAGTTCCTCGGAGTCCGGCCAAACCACGGTGGCGTGGTGTTCGGAGAGCGCTGAAATCCGGGCCTCCCGGTATTCGGGCAGGCGCCCATATCCGGTGGCCCAATCGGGGCGGTCACTGCCCAGGATCTTGCTGCCCGCGTCCACAACCACCCGCCGGACATTCCCGCCGTCGGACTCGTGGCGGCTGACCACAGTGGCAGCGACCGTCAGCGCGATGTCGTCCCACGTGCACCGTTCGAGTTCAAGCTGTTGGGCGTCACCGAAAACATAGACGCCGGGGCGCAACTCGGTGGCCAGCGTTTCGGCGTCGAGCAGTGCGGTCGGGGTGGAACCGCCGCTGATGGTGCGGACCTCAAAGCCGGCATGCTCCAGTGCAGCGGAAGCACGGCCAAGGGCCTCATTCTCGTTACCCGCCGCATCCCTTGGCATTCCGGGCTTGTAGCTGTGTCCGGGGAATGTGAAAACGCCCGCAACGTTCAGCCCGCTTGCTGCGGCCGCGCGCGCAACGTCCACCACTTCTCCGGGCAGGACTCCGCTGCGGTGATGCCCGCTGTCCACTTCGATCAGGACATGAATACTTCTGGCATCGGCGCCCAGCTGGCGGCCCATCGCCGTCGCGCTTTCCACTGAATCGGTGCCCACCGCGATGCTGCACGTTCTGGCAAGTTTCCGCAGCCGCTCCGCATGGTGCGCTTCAACCCATAGCGGGTAGGCGATGAAAATATCCGTGGCACCCCCGGCCGCGAAGACCTCGGCTTCCCCGATCGTCGCCACCGTGAGCCCAATTGCTCCGGCAGCGAGTTGCTTGGCCGCGATCTCCAGCGTCTTGTGTGTCTTCACATGAGGGCGGAGCCTCAGTCCCCTGCTCAGCATGCTTGATGCCATGCGTTGGATATTGCGGTCGAGGACATCGACGTCGATCATGATGGCGGGCGTGAGAATTCCGTCGGGGACTGCGTGGTTCATTCTTAGAACAGTAACGTCCTACGGCGACAGTAACGTCCTACGGCGCGGACTGCCGGACGCGCAGCGAGAACGCCGCTTCCGGCTGCTCCACCTTGTCCGCGGAACCTTTGCCTTCGATCCTGTTGATGAGGAGTTCGACGGCGCGCTCCGCAATTTCCGCACGGCCAGGCTCCACCGTGGTCAACGACGGCGACGCGAACCTGGCTTCGTCAATGTCGTCGAAGCCGGCCACCGCTATGTCGTCCGGGACCCGCTTGCCTCGGACCAGAAGCTCGTGCAGCGCCCCCAAGGCAACCGCGTCGTTCAAACCGAAGACGGCGTCGAACCCAACCTCGCTGTCCAGCAGCCGGGCGATCGCGTCCGCACCGGCGTCGCGCCGCCACTCGCAGTCGATCACGAGGGCTGGGTCGTACTCCACACCGGCGGCAGCGAGCGCAGCTTTGTAGCCGTTAAGGCGCAGGCCGTTGCTGCCGGTTGTGTCGCCGTCGTGCGCGCCCAAAACGGCTATGCGACGGCGGCCTCCCGCCAGCAGGTGCGCGGTGACGGCTGCCGCTGCCTCGTGGTTTTGGATGAGGACCATGTCCAGCCGCGGGTCCTGCACGAATTCGCCCAGGAGGACCAGCGGTTTCTTGCCGGCGGCTTGGATGATCTGCTCGGCATCCAGCGACAGCGGGATGAAGAGGAGCCCGTCCGTGAGGCTGCGGAACTGGCCTTGAAGCGCAGATTTTTCGTGGTCGGCAGCGTTGCCGGACTGCTCGACGAGGACCCGGTAGCCGCGCGCCCATGCCGCCTTCATGATGTCCGAGGCGAGCTCGGCATAGTACGGAACCGAGAGGTCGCTCAGCACCAGCCCGAGCATGCTGGTCTTGCCGGAACGGAGGCTGCGGGCCGTCAGGTTGGTTTCGTATCCGAGTTCTTCGATCGCATCCAGGACGCGCTGCTTGGTTGCGGGGCGGATGAACTCGTAGTTGTTGATGACGTTGGAAACCGTCTTCAAGGAGACCCCCGCGGCCCGCGCGACGTCGTTCATGGTGACGGCCATCAATGTGCTCCTTCAATCCCTGCGCCCCGGATCCGATCGCCGGGGTTGCTGGGATACATCGTTGCAGATCGGCTGGCTCTGTTGCGCTGCATGGCGCAGGCGTAGTGTCGGTAGTAGGAGATTTCGGGTGGTGTGGGTCCGGGGTTGAATATCCGGGCCGCGCGCGAACTCGAGCGCACTGCCGCCAGCCGGAGTCCGTCGCTCTGGCGTTGCCGGGAATGAGGCCGCATGGCCCAGAACGATGCAGTACCCACAGCGGAACAGTTGCAGGACCTGCTGTTGGAGAGCCCCGGCTTTACGGAATTCCTTCTGGGTTTGACCACCATTTCGGCTTCCTTGTTGGGCGGGGATGTCCCCATGCTGTGCGCCATCACCGTTGAGCGGGACGGAGGTCCGTCCACGGTGGCCAGCAGCACGGAGGCGGCTCAGCGTCTGGATGAAAAGCAGTATGAGTTCGACGACGGTCCGTGCCTTACGGCGCTCCGGGAGCAGCACACCGTCTTGGTTGAGGACCTTCAGGCAGACATCGACTGGCAACATTACGCCGACGCTGTTTCGCAGGAAGGTATCACCACCATGCTGGCGGTACCGATCGCAACAGACGACGACTCACGGGCGGCCTTGAACTGCTATTCCACCCAAGCAGGCACCTTCGATACAGAGACCGTGGCATCCATAGTGAAGCACGCAGAATCCTTATCGAGGATTCTGCGGCTGGCCCTGCGCCTGCACACCCCGGACCCATATCCCGTGCATCTGCGCTCCGCGTTGGAGTCGCGTGCGATAGTCGACGCGGCTATTTCCCTCATCATGATCCAGAACCGTTGCAGCAGGGACGCAGCCATCAGGCTCATCCAGTTGGCGTCGCGCAACAGCGACAGGCGGCTCCACGAAATAGCCGAAGACATTCTGAAGCGGGCCGGGCTCGAAGAAAAGGAGGGTAGGTAGCTCTATGAATGCCGAACCTTGGGAGGCACCGGAACACGATGGAAGATTTGACCAGCGCATGCACGCCGCGGACAGATTTCGAAACGGAAATGTAAGCCTTAACAGTCTGTGGACCTACTACTTCGGCATTGGAGGGGACGCCGATGAGCTGGTGCTGGACGCCTACCTCAACGGACTTCTGGTCCTTGCCCCAGGCCAGATGGAACTCGTAGATACTGCCTTCAGGGAACTCACCGCAGACGGCCGGACAGAACCGGCCGGCCAGCAGGGCGGAGGAATAGTAAGGAAAGACAATGACTGAAACCCAGCCATCACGGTACGTTAACAGCCCTCTCCCTTTCCCCGGTCCCGTTGAAGATCACGTGGATCTGACGGACTTCGTGGAACATCTGCAGGATCTCTTGGTGGAGAATGCCGATATCCGTGAATTCCTCCAGGACCTCGCCGCATTGATCGCAAAGAAGCTCACCCGGAACGGCAACACGATTGCCTGCGGAGTCACCGTCATCCGGCAGAAGAAACCGGTGGCCGTGGCCGATAGCGATACCCTTGCCAGGAAGTTGGACGAGATCCAGAACAGCTTCCGCGATGGCCCTTGCCTTTCTGCCCTTCGCACACGCACTATCACCCACGTCCCGGACGTCCACGACGAAGATCGCTGGCCCGAGTACATGCGGGCTGCTGCGGCCACCAATGTGGGTTCTATCCTGGCCTTTCCCATGGAATTGAACAGCACCGCGGAGGCCGTGGTGAATCTCTATTCCACTCGCACTCACGGTTTTTCCCACGAGGATATTTTGTCGGCAGAGCGTGTCACGGCCACCGGCGCCAAAGCCCTCCATCTGGCCTTGAAGATCGCCCAGCTTCGGGACGCCCGCGAGAACCTCACCGCCGCTCTGGAATCCCGCACGATCATCGACACCGCCGTCGGAATCATCATGGCGCAGAACCGCTGCAGCCGGGACGCGGCTTTCCAAATCCTCGTCAGCGCGTCCAGCCACCGCAACATCAAACTTCGCGTAGTGGCCCAAGGGATCATCGCCCGCAGCTTTCGAGGAATAGCAAGCAACCTGTCTACATGCGGTTTTTCTGGTCCGAAACCCATTAGGCTGGGATTTAGAACACGGGAGTCCAGCGATTTCAAAGATTGTTTCAGTCGGCCAGCCGACCTGAACGGCCGGGAAGAAGATCATGACCAAGAAGCAGCTTCCTCTGGATGAGCTTTCGGGCGCCATCGGCCGGATTCTGGGCCTCTTGTTGACCGAGGAAAAGGTTGACCAAGCCGTTCAGAGCCTCTCCCAGGCCATCAAGGAATCCGTACCCGGCACGCTCGGTGCAGGGGTCTCCATCCTCGATTCGCAGGCACGGAGGACCAGCACCGGATTCACGGACAGCATCGTGGAGCAGGCAGACTTCCTGCAATATGAGTTGGGCCAAGGTCCTTGCCTGACGGCGTGGGCTTCGGAAGAACCTGTGCTGATCGAGGATTTGGGCACGGACCCGCGGTGGCCGGAATGGCGCACTGCTGTCAGCTCTCTTCCCATCAAATCGGTGGTCAGCGCGCCTCTTATCGCAAACGGGCACAGCATTGGCGCTATGAAGGTCTACGCTTCCCAGGCCTTTGTCTATGACAACAACACGGCCTCCCTTATGGGCCTGTTTTCCTCTCCTGCTGCGACCCTTCTCTCCCACATTCAAAGCACCGAGACACCCAAGCGCATCAGTGAGGGCCTGCAGGCCGCCCTGCACAGCCGCGATGTGGTCAACCGGGCCTGCGGGATTTTGATGGAACGGCACAAAATCACTCATGAACGGGCCCTGCAGCAATTGATAGGGGACGCCCGAGACCACAGCAGAACCCTGCAGGACGTCAGCGCCGAGCTTGTAGCCGGGATCCCGGCAGACCACAGCTAAGGCCGCAGGATATGGGCTTCGAACGTAAAGAACCCGAGCAACGCCGAAGGCTCCTGGAAGCCCTCTCCGCGGCGCGGATCAACACGGGCACGCTGTGGCTGCAGTACTTCAGCATCGGCGGGTCCGTGGGTGAGTATGAAGTGGAGGCGTACTTGCAGGGAATGCTGTCCGTTCCGGAACTGGAAAGGGATCTCCTTGCCATGGCAGCGAACGAGCTCCTGAACAGCCAAGCCGGTCCCCACGCACCATATGCTGACGAGCTTCCCTCCTCGGATTCGAACGGTTCCGAACCTGGTTCTGGTGACGCCGAGCGGGGTTCCGCCGACTCCGAGTCCGGTTCCGGGCCTAACATTCCCGGTGACGAAGCCGATCCCTCCTAGCCGTCACACAGCGCTCATCCATCTGCAACGCCCCGGCAACATGAATGCGGAAGGCTGTAGTTACGAGGCCGATCGGCCCAAAACGACAGCAAACTGGCTGAGGGGGAGCAAACATGAGCACTGCAAACAGGGATCTTTTCCAGGCGTTGAAGACGCAGGCAAGCTTGGCTCAGGCCTTTGGCACCTTGCCGAGCAGTAAGGAGGAGCCACACGCTCTCAGCCCGGGCGAATACATAGAGGCGTGGCACAACGGCCGCCTTTACCACCGGGGCACGGTGCTCAAGACAGTCGCAGGTACCGATCTGTTCTGGCTCCAGGATGCAGAAACCGGGAGCCGACGACTTCTGGACATGGAATCCATGGAAATCGTCGCTGCCGAGCAACCGGCTCCGACGCCCGTAACGCAGGCGCCGGAGCCGGCCCAGGGCGCTCCGTCAGAAGCGACGGTCACACCGATTTCGTTGTATCCGATCTTCCAGGACGGCTCGCAGGCAATCGCCTAGGATTCCAGCGACAACCGGATCATGCTCCAGCTCACGGCCGGAAGCGCGGCGGTGAGCCGGCCGCCGTCGAGCGTTACACTGACGTTCTCTGAAGGCAGGACGGACGTCGAATCATCCGCTGTCGCCTTCCAGTACGGATCCTTGTTCGTGTAAGTGACGGCCTCGATGACGCTGGCGGCCCCCAAACCCCCGACGGCGGCGTCGAGCGTGAGTGCGTCCGTCGCCGAACGGTTCACGGCGAAAACCACAACCTCCTTGGCTTCGGCGTCGTAGGTAGCCACGGCTGACAGCGAGCTGAAGCCGGCCGTCTTTTCGCTGTCCAGCTTCGGCGACTCGACGGCAAGGTTCAGCACAGTACCCGAGGCATGCTGGGACGTGAGCGCGAACGGGTGGAACGTGGTCTGCTTCCAGGAGCGGCCACCCGGCTCCGTCATGATCGGTGCAATGACGTTGACCAGCTGCGCGAGGCTGGCCGAGTGGACACGGTCCGTGTTGCGAAGCAGCGTGATGAGCAGGTCACCCACCACCACGGCGTCCGCCACCGTGTAGCGATCCTCGAGCAGAACCGGCGCAACAGGCCAGTCGTCGCCCGTGGGAGCCTTGGACTCGACGCGGGAACCGTGCCACACATTCCATTCATCGAAGGAAATGTTGATCTGCTTTTCCGATTTGGTCGCAGACTTCACATGATCGATGTGTGAAACGAGGTCCCGTATGAAGGCCTCCATCCGGTGCCCGGCAGACAGGTGCTGCTGAAGGTCCCCGAAGTCCTCGAAGTACTGGTGCGCGGAGATCAGGTCCACCAGCTCGTAGGTCTCGTTGAGGACAACGCGCTCCCACTCCCCGAATGTGGACATATTGGGGCTCGAGCTTCCGCAGGCCACCAACTCCAGGTCCGGGTTGACCATGCGCATTGCCCTGGCAGTTTCGGCCGCGAGGCGCGCATACTCGCCAGCCGTCTTGTGGCCGATCTGCCAGGGGCCGTCCATCTCATTCCCCAGGCACCACATAGTGATGTTGTGGGGCTCGACGGCACCATTCGCCTTGCGCTGTTCGGATAGCGCGGTGCCGCCTTTGATGTTGCAGTATTCCAGGATGTCCAGTGCTTCCTGCGTCCCACGGGTGCCCAGGTTGACCGCCATCATGGGCTCAACGCCTGCCTTCTCGGACCACTTCGCAAACTCGTCCACGCCCACCAGGTTTGGGTCGCTCGAGTGCCAGGCAAGGTCAAGCCTCGTTGGACGCTGATCCAGTGGGCCAACTCCGTCCTCCCAGCGGTAGCCGGAGACGAAGTTACCGCCGGGATAGCGGACCGTGGAGACGCCCAACTCCTTGGTGAGTTCCAGGACGTCGGTGCGGAACCCGTCCTCGTCGGCGTTGGGGTGTTCGGGTTCGAAGATGCCCGTGTAGACGCATCGGCCCAGGTGCTCGACGAAGGCGCCGAACGTCTTCCGCCTGACTGGACCGACGACAAATGCGGGATCGATGGTGATTTTGGCGGTGGGGGTCTCTTGAGTTCCCAAGGGGCGTCCTTGTCTGTTTGCTTTGTGGATGCGTCAATTTACAACGTTATAGAAACTATGTTGGTGGGAGCGGGGTGTGCGAGTCAAGAAGTTTTTCCGGGGAACACCGCTCAAAGGATAATTCACCCCTGCGCGCGGCGGTGATTTGTCCGTTGGCAGGGGTCCGGGCGCCTGTTCGCTTCGTTACTGCCCTTGTTCGCTGTCCTCTTGCCCGGCGTCGAAGACGACCCCCACCCGATCAGTGGCGCTGGTCAGTACTCAGCAGGACGCACGGAAGTTGCCGACGCCCTGAACAGGATCGCGAACCGAAAGGTCAGAACAACCTGCCATCGCTTGGTTCGGTGCTTGGCATTTGGGGTCCGACATGTAAAGAAAACGGCGTATTTTTTACATGTTCTGGCTACATGCAAAGAACTTTGCATGGCTTATCCACAGGCGTGAGTGTGGTATGGGGCGGCCCAGAATGGGAAGCAGAAGACGCTCTCCCCCGGGAACAAAACAGGCCGGAGACTCAACGTCTCCGGCCTGCAGAAAGGGTGGGCCCTGTGGGGATCGAACCCACGACCCACGGATTAAAAGTCCGATGCTCTACCAACTGAGCTAAAGGCCCCTCCAGCTGTTCAAACAGCCATGAATACTGTACCTCAACGTCAAGCCAGTCGAGGAACGCGCCCGGCCACGCGGCGTCGTCACCTCTTTTGAGCGAACAGCCGACGACGGCGCGCAGCGGCAGCGGCGTGTCGGCCCACTTACGGCGGCAAAGTAGGTGGGGAAGGCACGCGCCCAGCGCGCGAACACCCCAAGAAACCGTTACTCGACCCCATCAGGGCACAGGAGTACGGTGAACTCATGAGCGAACAGCCAGGACCACGTGCGTACGGCGGAGCGAACAGGCACCACAAGCCCAAGCCCTTCGCGCCCATCGATTTCGAACCGTTCGCTGGTGGGGCAGATCCCGCCCGCGTGTCTGAGGCTGCCCACCTGGCCGCCCAGGCGCTCGTAAAACGTGGCCGTGACAGCGACGACCCCAAGGTCACGCGCCGCTTGGTAAAGCTTGCGGATGAGCAAGGTCTCGAAGCCATCGCCGAGATGTGGGCCGAGAGCCCCGCCCGATCCCTTCCCGGCGCACTATGGCGGCTCTACGCCCTCCGCGCCGCCACCATCCAGAATCCCGAGCGCATCTCGGTGTACTTCAGGGCGGGCCGCGACACTGCGCAGGTATCCAACGTGGTTGCCGGGGCTGCGGAACCACCCGGAGCAGATGAAATGAAGACTATGGCGGACGCCATTTTGTCCGGCGCGTTCGACGGCGATTTCGACGTCGCACTGGAACGTTCTGCTGCATTCTGCCGGGTTGTCGCGCTCGGTCAGGCGACCTTGGCGGACGGCGCGGAGCACAGCAATGAAAGCCATGCCAGCAAGCTCACGCGCAATTCACACCAGCTGGTAAAGACGGCCGAGGACCTCGAACACGCCGCCAACGCATGGCGCCTGGGAGAGCTGGATTAGCTCCTAAAAACCCGGAATCTACCCACGTCCTGTCCGGCCTGTCAATGTTGACTTAGCCCCACCGACGTAGAACACTAAAACTGGTGCCGAACCGCGAAACCCCCGGGCTTCAACTTATAGCCGCTTCGAGCGGCCTACCGCCGAGAGGCGTATCCGGTTCGGCACCATTTTTATGCCCAAGCACGGGTCCGGGCTAGCCACCCCTGAGTGTGAGCCACGGCCACACCCGAAAACTTAGCGATGGCCGTCGTCGTACCGGTAAAGTTGGGGCCGAAGCGGGAAGCGTCAAGTCAAGCTACCCGCAGCCCATCCGTCCCCAGCCCGGAAGCGAAATGAAGCTGCGCCTTTTCCCCCAGGAACCTGCCGGGCTCGTACTGCTCGCGCAGATGGCCGGCGTCATTGTGGCCGCCACCGGAACGCTGTCCGAGATCCTTGGTGCGCAGGCCAGTCAGCACGAACGCCTGACTGAGGAACTTCACGAACACGAGTCGAAATCCCTGGACCTGCACTTTGCGCTCCTGACGCACATGCGCACCAGCTTCGTGAACCCGCTCCCCCGCGAGGACATGTACGCCCTGTCCCGCCACCTCAACGAGGCCATGGAGAAGCTCGACGCCGCAGGCGAGTTGGTTGCCCTCTACAAACTGGAGCGGCTGCCCAAGCGCGCGGCCGACCAACTGGAGATCATCAGCCGCCAAGCCGAGCTGACAGTTGACGCCATGCGGAAACTCGAGGACCTTGACGAACTTGAGGACTACTGGATTGAAATCCTCAGGCTGGCGAAACGTGCCGAGCGAACCCACCGCACATGGGTGGCCGAGATGCTGAAAGACATGAAATCCACGCAGTATGCGCGGCACCGGGACATCGCCAACCAGTTGGTGGAAGTCACCAAGGATATGCGGAAGATCGCCACGCAGGTAGGCAGCATCATCGTCAAGGAATCATGACGTGATCGTTGCATTCCTGATCCTCGTGGTGGGTTTGGCTTCAGGGTTCGCGTTCCTCAACGGCTTCCGTGACGTCTCGAATGCCGTAGCGCTATCCACGAGGACACGCGCCCTCACGCCATCCGTGGCAGTACTTCTGGCAGCTGTTTTCAACTTCATCGGCGCTATGCTCAGTGGCAGCTTCGTGCTCGCATTTACCCAGTCCTGGATCAGCTTGCCCAATGGCATTGGCGGGCTCTCGATGCTGACGTCTGCCCTCGCCGCGTCCATCATCTGGGGCGTGTACGCGTGGTGGCGGGGCATCCCTTTGTCATCCACCCACTCACTTGTGGGCGGGCTGATAGGCGCGGGGGCTGCGAGCGGGCTGGTGGGCGGGAACTCCATCAACGGCGTGGACAACGTCCTCCTGACCCAAGTGGCGTTGCCTTTGGTCCTGTCCCCTTTGATCGCTTTCGTGGCGGCATATCTGCTCGTGTGGCCAGTGACTTGGGCAGCACGCTATGCGCAGCCGAATGTCATCAACAGGCGTTTCCGCCGGGCGCAAGCTGTCTCTGCTGCTGCTGTGGCGTTTGGCCATGGACTCCAGGATGGGCAGCGCACCGCGGCCGTTCTCCTGCTGGCGCTGGTGGCGGCGGGATTGTCCAGTGGGGGCGAGTTGCCGCTCTGGATCCTCCTTCTGACGGCGATCATGCTGACAGCGGGCACCATGTTTGGTGGCTGGAGGATCTCACACACTTTGGGCCACAAGTTGATCCGCGTGGACCCTCTTCGAGGGTTCGTGGCGCAAACGGTGACGTCCGTGATGCTCTTCATTGGCGCCATCGGCCTGCAGCTGCCGCTGTCCACAACGCACACGCTGACCGCGTCCGTGCTGGGTGCGGGCACCCATCAACGCTTCGCCACCACGAACAGGCGGCTTGTGCGCAGGATTCTCCTGTTCTGGGTTGCTACGCCGCTCGTCACAGCCGCCATGGCTTTCGTCCTTGAGTTGGCGTTCTCGCCCCTGGCCAAAACTTAACGCCCGACGCCGGGGCTCACCTTCCCGGGGCGGGCTCAATCCCAGCGTCCTCCCCAAGTAGGTCGCAGCAGAGCGCGTTATGAAGGCTCAAAACGCGCTCTGCTGCGACCTACTTGGCTACAAAAAAGCGACGGCGGCCGTACCCCCAAGGCGACGGCCGCCGTCGTTCATTGCCGGCTCCCCCAAGAAAGCCGGAACCTGCAGACCCCTTATCCGAAGCGGCCGGAGACGTAGTCTTCTGTCGCCTTCTGGGCGGGGTTGTTGAAGATGCTGGTGGTGTCTGCGAACTCGATGAGCTTGCCGGGCTTGCCGGTGCCTGCGATGTTGAAGAACGCGGTCTTGTCCGACACACGGGCGGCCTGCTGCATGTTGTGGGTCACGATCACCACGGTGTACTGGTCCTTGAGCTCATTGATGAGGTCCTCGACGGCGAGCGTGGAGATGGGGTCCAGTGCTGAGCAAGGCTCGTCCATCAGGATCACCTGGGGTTCAACGGCGATTGCGCGTGCGATGCAGAGGCGCTGCTGCTGGCCGCCGGAAAGACCGGAACCGGGCTTGTCCAGACGGTCCTTGACCTCGTTCCAGAGGTTGGCACCAACCAGGGACTTCTCCACGAGGGCATCGGCTTCACCCCTGGAGATCTTCTTGTTGTTCAGCTTCACGCCGGCCAGAACATTGTCCCGGATGGACATGGTGGGGAACGGGTTGGGGCGCTGGAAGACCATGCCAACCTGGGTGCGAACGGTAACGGGGTCAACGCCGGGGTCGTAGAGGTTGTCGCCGTCCAGCAGGACCTCCCCCTCGACGCGTGCACCGGGAAGGACCTCGTGCATGCGGTTCAAAGTGCGGAGGAAGGTGGACTTGCCACAGCCGGACGGGCCGATGAAGGCCGTGACGGACTTGGCTTCAATGTTGATGTTGACGTCCTCAACAGCCAGGAAGCTGCCGTAGTAGACATTCAAGTCTTTGACGTCGATGCGCTTGGACATGGTGTTCCTTATTCCTTGGGGGTTTCTGGAAGTTTGAAGCGGCGCGCCTAAGAAGAGGCTACCGACCCGTCTTCGGTGCGAACAGACGGGCGATGAGGCGGGCTCCGAGGTTCAGGAGCATCACCAGGATGATCAGCACCAAAGCGGCGCCCCATGCCCGCTGGTCCGAGGGACCAGGGTTGGACGGCGACGTCGGGTTCAGGATCTGGGTGTAGATGAACGTGGGCAGCGAGGCCATCCAACCGCCAAACACGTTGTTGTTGATGGTGGTCGCGAAGCCTGCGGTGACCAGGATGGGAGCGGTCTCGCCGATAACCCGGGCGATCGCCAAGGTGACGCCGGACGCGATGCCGGAGATCGCCGTCGGGATGACCACTTTGGTGATGGTGCGCCATTTACGCACCCCGAGCGCGTAGGACGCTTCACGGAGTTCGTTCGGGACGATCTTGAGCATTTCCTCGCTGGAGCGGACCACCACAGGAATCATCAGGACGGAAAGCGCGACGGCGGCTACCGCACCAGTCTTGGTGCCCGGGCCAACAACCGCGAAGAAGAACGCTGCCGCGAAGAGGCCGGCCACGATGGAGGGGATGCCGGTCATGACATCCACGAAGAACGTGATGGCACGGGCCAAGGGACGGTCGTTGCCGTATTCCACCAAGTAGATTGCGGTGAGCAGACCCACTGGCACAGAGATGACTGTGGCCAGGAGCGTGATCTGGAGAGTGCCCAACAGCGCGTGGTAAATGCCGCCGAGAACCTTGCCGCCTTCCTCCGCTGCCTTGTTGTCGAAGGCACCGGTGACGCCGTTCATGGACGTACCAAGGAATCCGGGGGTTACCAGGCCGGGAATGCCGTTGACCAGCACGGTCCAGATGACGGAGATCAGCGGCAGGAGGGCAATCAGGAAGGCCCCGACGATCAAGCACGTGGCCAGCTTGTCCTTGGCCTTTCGGGCACCTTCAACGGCGGCGCTCCAGGTGACCAAGCCAATGGTGAACAGGATCGCGGAGACCAGGCCCCAACCGAAGGCGTTGAAACCGATAAGGGCCAGAATGGCTGCGCCCACGATCAGGGCGACGGCCAGGACGATGTAAGGAGCGAACTTGGGCAGTTGGCCCTTGGTGAGCGCCGAGCGCTTACGGACTACGGTGGCGGTCATTTAGTTGGCTCCCGAGAATTCTTTGTGCTTGGTGATGATCCAGCGGGCAATCATGTTCACGCCAAGGGTGATAACGAACAAGACCAGGCCTGCGGCGATCAACGTATTGACCTTGAGCCCGCTGGCTTCCGGGAAGTTCAGCGCGATTTCGGCGGCGATGGTCTGGTTGCCGGACTGGATGAGGCTTGCAGTCAAGACTCCGGAGGACAGCACCAGGGCAACTGCCATGGTCTCGCCAAGCGCACGGCCCAGGCCAAGCATGATGGCGCTTACGATGCCCGGACGGCCAAACGGAAGAACGGCCATACGGATCATTTCCCAGCGGGTGGCTCCCAATGCGAGCGCTGCTTCCTCGTGCAGCTTGGGGGTCTGCAGGAAGATTTCACGGGACAGCGAGGTAATGATGGGCAGGACCATGACGGACAGGACGATGCCGGCGGTCAGGATGGTCTTGCCGGTGGCGGATGCCGGGCCCTGGAAGATCGGGATCCAGCCCAGGTTGTTGGCGAGCCAGTCGTAGGCCGGGGAGATTTCCTTGGCCAGGAACGCCGCGCCCCAGGCACCGTAGACAACGGAGGGGATGGCGGCCAGCAGGTCCACAACGTAGCCAAGCCCCGAAGCCAACCGGCGCGGGGCGTAGTGCGAGATGAACAGGGCTACCCCGATTGCCACGGGGGTTGCGATGACGAGCGCGATCACGGCGGCGATGAGCGTACCCACCACGATCGGGCCGATGTAGGCGAAGAAGCCGTTGCCGCCCTGGATGTCAGCGGGCGGTGCGACGAGCGCAGGAATTGCCTGCACCACAAGGAACAGGGCGACTCCGAAGAGAACCGCGAGAATCAGGCACCCTGCGGCCATGGCGGCCCCGGAGAAAACCTTGTCCCCGGCGCGTCCTGCGCCTTGGGAGGTTGTCAGGGAGTTGGTGGTCACTTCACGATCCTTCAGTCTGGAGTGAACTGGTCTTACATGGCTAAGTTCCCAATCCCGCGCGAACGGCTTCAGCCACTCCGCGCGGGACAGGGAACTTCAGTGTTTAGCCGGGTTCAGTCAAACCCGCCGGAAACCTTAGGCCTTGGCCTTGATGGTTTCGATGGCGGCCTTGGCCTTGTCCTGCAGCGACTTGGAAAGCGGTGCGGACTTGGCAGCGTCAGCGGCGGTCTTCTGGCCTTCGTCGGAAACTACGTAGCTTTCGAAGGCCTTGACCAGGTCAGCGACTGCCTTGGTCTCGTAGGTGGTGCAAACGACGTGGTAAGAAACGAGCACCACAGGGTAGGCGCCGGAGACAGTGGTCTTGCGGTCCAGCTTGATGGCGACGTCGTTGGTAGCGCGGCCTTCAACGGGCTTGCCGGCTTCGACGGCCTTGGAAGCGGCGTCAGCGGAGATCTTGACGAATTCCTCGCCCACCTTGATGGAGGCGGTGCCCAGCTTGCCGGAAACAGCGGAGTCATCGGCGTAGGTCACGGCACCCGGGGTGTCGGTGACGGTCTTGACGACGCCGGAGGTGCCCTTGGCGTTCTCGCCCTTCAGGGTTGCCGGCCAGATGCCTGCAGCCTTGTCCGTCCAGACCTCGGGAGCAGCAGCTGCGAGGTAGTCGGTGAAGTTGGTGGTGGTTCCGGAATCGTCAGAGCGGTTCACGGGGGTGACCTTGAGGTCCGGCAGGGTAACGCCGGCGTTCAGGGCCGCGATTGCGGGGTCGTTCCAGTTAGCGATTTCACCGCGGAAGATTTTGGCGACCGTAGCGGCGTCGAGCTTCAGGTCCATGACGCCGGGGACGTTGAAGGCGACGGCGATCGGGGAGGTGTACACCGGGATGTTGATTGCGCCTTCAGGGCCGCACTTGGCCTTGGAACTCGCGAGCTCCTCGTCCTTCAGGTATGCGTCCGAGCCGGCGAACTGTGCCGAGCCATCGATGATGGCCTTGCGGCCTGCTCCGGAACCATCCGGGGAGTACTGCACGGTTGCGCCCTGGTTTGCGGCGGCGAAGCCAGACTTCCAGGCGTCCATTGCTGCGCCCTGCGCAGATGAGCCAACGCCGGTGAGTGTGCCGGTCACCTTCATGCCGGCTGCCGACTGAGTGCTGGCCGGGGTGTTCGTTGCGTTGTCTGAACCGCAAGCAGTGAGCGCGAGTGCGCCGGCTGCGATGACCGCGATTGCCGCGTTGCGGCCGAAGTGAGTTGCCTTCACTTGGATGTGCCCCTTCCAGGGATTCTTCGATGCGGGCCGACGGAGATTTCGGCGTGCGCGAGCTGAGGACCTTTTGTTCCTTTACTGAAGGTATGGAGCGCAGGTAACGGGATCTGACGTGGAAGGTGAACGCAAAGTGAACGACGGCGGACCATTGGGTTATGTGGCGCGCGCCACCTTGAGTGGGGCCCTGCTTAGCGTCCGGCACGTCATGGTTGCCGTGGTTCGGCAAATAGACTGGAGGACATGGCTGCCGCGAAGGGATTTTCTGCAAGCAAGAGGTTCCTGCGTGGCAGAGTCCGGACGGGCTTGGTCCGTAGCCGAAACTCCCTGACTCCGGCCGTTCAAATGACCGTGTGTGCCGTGGGTGCCTACGCTTTCGCGGAATATGTCCTGGGCCACCAAGGGCCATTGTTTGCGGCCACGTCTTCGTTGATAGCGCTCGGCTTCTCCCGTGATCCCCGCCTGCGTCGTGTTATTGAGGTTGGTCTTGGCTGCACGCTCGGCATCGTGGTGGGTGACCTCCTGCTCCACTGGCTGGGCGCTGGAATCCTGCAGGCCGCCGTCGTGCTTCTTTTCTCTATCCTGCTGGCAAGGTTCCTGGACAGCGGGACCATTTTCACCACCCAACTGGGGCTCCAGTCGCTGCTGGTGGTGCTGCTGCCGGCGCCGGCCGGCGGGCCGTTCACGCGAAGCCTGGATGCAGTGGTTGGCGGCGTGTTCGCTTTGCTTGTGACCATTTTGGTGCCGAAGGATCCACGACGTGAGCCGCGGAAGGATGTCCAGAAGATCCTTCACGAACTCGCCGAGGTGCTGCGCGAGTGTGCCAAGGCCATGGTCGAAAGCGACTCCACCATCGCTTGGCACGCGCTGATTCGCGGCCGTAACTGCCAACCACTGGTGGACCGGATGCGGCAGACGCTGCGGGCCTCGGGCGAGGTCGCGACTCTGGCTCCCGCCCATCGCAGGCACCGCGACGAGCTAGCCAGCCTGGAGCATTCGTTGGAATACATCGATCTTGCACTCCGCAACAGCCGCGTTTTTGCCCGCAGGCTCACCAGCGCGATCAACCATGCCGCGTTATCCGACGAAGCCATTGAAAGCATCTCCGAGGTCCTGCAGGAAACTGCGGCCGCGATCGATGAACTGACCATTGGCCTGGCGGAGCAGAGCGAGGGAACCCGTCGTGTCCATCTGCGTCACGCCCGCAATGAGCTGACCGACGTAGCCTCGCGTCTGCACCCCAAAATGCTCGACGTCCAGAAGCTTGAGGGCGAAACGGTGGTGATGCTGTTCCGGCCGCTCATGGTGGACCTTTTGGAGGCGAGCGGACTGGAATCGGATGAGGCCCGGGACGTGCTGCCGGCTCTGTAGGGTCCGCGAGGCTAATACTGTCAGTCCCCCCGACTAACCTTGAACCCATGGCTTCCAAGACCTCCCGTGCATCCAAGACACCCGCTTACAAATGCGCCGAATGCGGGTGGACGGCCATCAAGTGGGTGGGCCGCTGCGGTGAGTGCCAGGCATGGGGAACCGTTGAAGAGTATGGCGCCACGGTTGCGCGTACGACGGCGGCCGCTACCGTTTTGGAGCCCGCCCGCCGTATCGCTGAGGTAGATGGGACAACAGCGGCATTCCTGCCCACTGGTGTGGACGAGCTGGACCGCGTCCTTGGAGGGGGGCTCGTCCCCGGTGCCGTCATACTGCTGGCTGGGGAACCCGGCGTCGGGAAGTCCACGCTGCTGCTGGACGTTGCCGCGAAGTTTGCCCGCACCGGGCAGGACGTCCTGTACATCACGGGCGAGGAATCCGCAGCCCAGGTGAAGCTGCGCGCGGAGCGGATCGATGCTGTCGCGCATACGTTGTATCTGTCCGCCGAGACCGATCTTGGACAGGCGCTGGGCCAGGTGGAGAAGCTTGAGCCGAAGCTGCTGATCGTGGACTCTGTGCAGACGCTCAGCAGTGCCGACGTCGAGGGCAGCGCGGGTGGAGTCTCCCAGGTGCGGGAAGTATCTGCATCAATCATCTCCGCGGCCAAACGGCGGAACATGACCACGTTACTGGTGGGCC
The DNA here is from genome assembly GCF_056394745.1 of Paenarthrobacter sp. 10N417. Lineage (NCBI taxonomy): Bacteria > Bacillati > Actinomycetota > Actinomycetes > Micrococcales > Micrococcaceae > Paenarthrobacter > Paenarthrobacter sp. 10N417. Next base: position 26,144 of record NZ_JBFTIL010000005.1, on the reverse strand, counting down.
ACGTAACCAAAGAAGGAACGATTGCAGGGCCGCGCTTGCTGGAACACCTGGTGGACGTCGTATGCCAGTTCGAAGGCGAGCGACATTCCCGTCTGCGGCTGCTCCGGGCTGTGAAAAACCGCTACGGGGCTACCGACGACGTCGGATGCTTTGATCTCAATGAGGCCGGCATCGAAGGGTTGGCCGATCCCAGCGGGCTGTTCGTTTCGCGGACCCGTGAACCTGTCTCAGGCACCTGCATCACGGTGACCATGGAGGGCCGTCGCCCGTTGCTCGCAGAGGTCCAGTCGCTGCTCGCCGAGAGTGCCAATGCCCAACCCCGGCGGGCTACCAGCGGGCTGGAGAGCTCCAGAGTTGCCATGTTGCTCGCAGTGCTTCAGCAGCGCGCCGGATGCATGCTGCACAAGGACGATTCCTACGTGGCCACTGTTGGCGGTGTAAAGCTGACGGAACCGGCCACCGACCTCGCCGTGGCGTTGGCCGTCGCGTCAGCCAAATCCCGCAAGGCACTCCCCCAACGGCTCATTGCCTTCGGTGAAGTTGGGCTGGCAGGCGAGGTCCGGCCTGTGCCCGGAATCAACCAGCGCATCCAGGAAGCCCACCGCCTCGGTTTCACGCACGCCATTGTTCCTGCCAGCCCGGCGGGTGCCGGCGTTATCCCGGAGGGTTTCTCTGTGCGGGAAGTGGGGCATCTGGCCGAGGCGTTGGAGCTGCTGATCACGTAGCGCACAAAGGCCGTCCTCGCGGGGTGTCGGGGCATCGCCGGGCTGCGTTTCGGCAAGGATTGGGCCATGACCAAAAGAACTGTGCTTATTGGGGGACGCTTTTTCTTTGGCCTTTTGACCTTGGTGGCGGTGGGAACGCAGCTGACGGTTCATTTGGGCATGGGCTATGACGTCTGGAACTTCTTCAGCTACTTCACCAACCTCTCCAACATCTTCGCGGCACTGGTGCTGCTCATCAGCGGCTACAGGGTCCTCATCCGCAAACAACCCAGCGAGATCGACGACGCCACCCGCGGCACGGCGACCATCGCCATGGCCGTGGTTGGACTGGTATTCGGAGCTTTGCTTGCCGGCGAGGACCTGGGCTCACTTCTTCCGTGGGTCAACTTCGTGGTCCACTACCTGATCCCTGTGGTCATGGTGGTGGATTGGCTCTTCCAGCCGCCACGGGCAACGCTGACCACCCGCCACATCTGGTACTGGCTGCTTTATCCCATCGGTTACCTCGTCTACAGCCTGATCCGGGGTGCCTTGGTGAACTGGTACCCGTACTGGTTCATCGACCCCAACAGGGCAGGAGGGTGGGGTGGCGTAGTTGTCTTTGCCCTTGCGATTTCCGCTGGCTTCCTTTTGGTGAGCCTGGCGATGCTGTGGCTCGGTAATAAGTTGAAGCGGCAGGTGGATTACTAGAATATCTACACCAATTTGTTATATCGGCCCATGTCAACCACGCAAAAGCCCCAAACAGGCGTTGCCAAGAACGCCCGAAAAGGCACCTTCCGGCCGTCTCCGCACATAACGAAATGACCCACTTTGGGGCTTGCTGGTGCGGTTAACGGTGCCCGGAAGCCATATCATGGTGCTAGTCGTCATCAGGGCATTTTTCGAAGCGCCCGCGGATGTCGGATTCAGCTTGTCTGTGAGCCATGGCTTGCACCTTCGAAGGGAAACCCTATGGCCCGGAGCCCGGAAGAGTCGCTCAAGGCGACTCTGGCCAGAGTCGCACCCGGAACTCCCTTGCGGGACGGCTTGGAGCGCATCCTCCGTGGACGCACCGGCGCCTTGATTGTGCTGGGCTATGACCGCACCATCGACTCCATCTGTTCGGGCGGATTCGATATCGGAATCGACTTCTCGCCCACGCGCCTGCGTGAACTGGCCAAGATGGACGGCGCCATCATCTGCGACAAGGACGCCAGCAACATAGTCCGTGCCGCAGTGCAGCTCGTTCCGGATTCCAGCATTGAAACGCAGGAGTCGGGAACCCGGCACCGCACCGCGGAGCGGGTCGCCATCCAGACGGGCGTTCCCGTCATCTCTGTCAGCCAGTCGATGCAGATCATCGCGCTGTACGTGAACGGCCTGCGCCACGTCCTGGAGGGTTCTGAGAAAGTCCTGGCCCGCGCCAACCAGGCCCTCGCAACGCTGGAGCGGTACAGCGCCAGGCTGGACCAGGTCACCAGCTCCCTTTCAGCCCTTGAGATTGAAGCGCTGGTCACCGTCAGGGATGTGGCTGTCACCTTGCAACGCCAGGAGATGGTCCGCCGCATCTCCGAGGAGATCGCACAATACGTCCTGGAGCTCGGCGAGGATGGCCGCTTGCTATCACTGCAAGTGGAGGAACTGACCATGGGCCGCGGCCCGGGCAGCGACGTCATCATCCGCGACTACTCGGACCCGGACGCCACACCGGAGGACATCGAAGAAGCCGTCCAGGCCCTCCTCAACCTCGGCCCCACGGAACTGATCGACCTCAGCCGCATCGCCCACATCATCGGCTTCGCCGGCGGTGTGGAACAGTTGGACGCAGTGGTCCAGCCGCGCGGCTACCGCCTCCTGTCCGGTCTCAAGTCCGTCCCGAAAGCCGTCGCCGATCGCTTGGTGGACTACTTCGGCGGTTTGCAGAACCTCATGGCAGCCACCATCGATGACCTCATGACTGTGGACGGCATCGGCGACCAGCGCGCACGCACCGTCCGTGAAGGTTTGAGCCGCATGGCCGAAGCAAGCTTGCTGGACAGGTTCCTCTAAAGCCGTGCGCCGCCGTCGGACACTTATCAAATCACTGTCCGCCGAAGGTTAGTTCAACTGGAAGACGGCCTTGGTACTGGACTTGTTCCCCAAGCGGGCCTCGAACGTGTAGTAGGCGCCCCCGGCGCCGGGTTTTGCGTTGATCGCGGCGCAGCCTTCAAGAGTCCGGTTGCGTTGCCAGGGGAAATTGGCGGTCTCGCTCTTGCCGGGCTGGATGGTCTTGACCAGGTCTTCACTTCCGGCCTGACAATCCTTGGAGGAAAAGATCCGGTCCGAGCCGCTCATCACCACGTACTCCATTTGCGATGTGCCCACGTTGACGTCACACGGCGTCGTCCCGCCGTTGGTAATGGTCATGGTGAGCAGTGGCATTTCCTCAGTCCCGTAGGCTGGCTTGTCCGTAGCAGCAGCCACTGTTACCAAGCTCAGGTCGCATACAGGTGTGGGCGTTGCGGACGGGGAGGCAGTGCCTGCTGTGGGCGCGTTCCCTTGAGTAGGCACCTGCGAAGGTTGCGCCGGGGTGACCGCCTCGGGCTCGGACTTACTTGCAAGCGCACCACTGATTGCCACGACGCCAGCCACCACAAGGGCGATGACCAGCAGCAGCGCACCGAAGACAAACTGCCGACGACGGCGGTAAACGGCGGCGCTTGGACGTCGTTTCTGCGCTGGGGAGCCAGGGCGGCCGGGACCGCCTGAATTACGGGCAGAACCCTTCGCCGGCGCTGATGTGCGCGCGGAAGACTGGTTCCTACCCTGATTGGCCATGTTTCTAGGCTAGGCGGGCCCACTCCGCAGCACGCCACCACCACGCCGCCGGACGCCAAACCCGCCCTGTGTGACGTGCACCGCAGAAGCGTCGTGGTCCTGGTTTCCACTACAGTAGAGGGCAGAATTCCGGCGCTCCGACGCCAGCCTAAACTTCAACAGTCCGGGAGATCTGACGCATGACACTTCCCGGTTCCGACCAACTCGCCGGACTCCATCAGTCCTTGGACCAGTGGTTCGCCGAGACCGCCAGGGACCTTCCGTGGCGCGAGCCTGATTGCAGCCCTTGGGGCATTCTGGTCAGCGAAGTCATGCTCCAACAAACCCCTGTGGTCCGCGTTCTCCCCGTTTGGCGTGACTGGATGGAACGCTGGCCAACCCCCGGACACCTTGCCGATGAGCCTGCCGGGGCGGCTGTTCGTCACTGGGGCCGGCTCGGTTATCCCCGCAGGGCCCTGCGACTACATGCAGCCGCCGTCGCCATCCGCGACGAGCACAATGGAGACATTCCGGACAACTATCCCGAGCTCCTGACCCTGCCGGGCGTCGGCAATTATACGGCTGCCGCCGTCGCCGCCTTTGCTTTTGGTCGCCGCGAAACAGTGGTGGACACCAACATCCGTCGCGTCCATGCGCGCCTCATCTCCGGGCACGCCCTGCCCGCTCCGGCGCTCACCGCGGCCGAGATGCGCTTGGCCGACACTCTGCTGCCCGAAGAACGGCCGCTGTCCGTGCGCTGGAACGCCTCCGTCATGGAACTGGGTGCCGTGGTGTGCACGGCCCGGAGCCCCAAGTGCACCGACTGTCCCGTGCGCTCAAGCTGCGCCTGGCTCGCGGCAGGTGAGCCGCCGCCGTCGTACACGCCAAAGGGCCAATCCTGGCATGGCACGGACCGGCAAGTCCGGGGAGCCGTGATGGCCGTCCTCCGCGAAGCTGCAATCCCGATTCCGCGCGAGATGTTCGAACAGGCGCCGGCGGACCTCGGGTTCGCGCCGTCGGGCGTCGGGATTCCGCTGGCAGCACTTCACAGGCTCAACTCAGCGCCCGAGCAACTGGAACGGGCCCTCGACGGCCTGGTCAGTGATGGGTTGGCGGAAATCCACGACGGCGGTTTGCGGCTTCCGGCCTAAGCCGCGATGACGCGCGGTGTCGGTTCGGCAACAGGCCAGGGTGGGCCGTAACGATGGGGTGCCGATTCCCTTTGTTGCGGCGCCTCCGGCTGGGTCCAGTCCTACCCTGAAGCATGGGCAAGATTGGTTTGGCATTTACGCTAATGGGTACCTCGGCACTTCTTCCCAGCTGCTTCGCTGAGGCGGTACCTTGCCCGGCGATCGCGCAGGCGTCTGGCGTATCGATCACGGTCGCTGCCGACTACGTGGACACAGTTGCTTCATTGAGGATGAAGGCGTGCCAGGACGGGACATGCACCGAAGCGGATGTGGTTTTGAACCCAGGCTCCATCGCCGTGGACCAGGGGTGCTCCCCTGAAGGCGTGTGCTCCGCAACGTCCTCGCCCGATGGCACCATGACCGGCTTCCTGGGACTGCCAGCGCTCTCAGAAAGTCCGCTTGAAGCGACAGTATCCGGCACCTCTCCATCCGGAACCGCATTGCCTGTGCGGACGCTGACGTTCACGCCCAAGGCAGACTACCCGTTTGGTGAGCAGTGGGGCCGTTTCATCACCGCCAATGTGGTGCTTGACGGGAAGGGGCTGAGGCAGGGGTAACCTCACGATTCCTCTAGCGATTTGATTTTTTCACGGGTATTCTCATCTGACCTGCCTGATGGTCGAATCCTGGGGGTGTTGTGCACCGCTCTGAGCAGCCCATCCGTGACACGTTTTCGGTTACGGCATCCATCCGTCCTGCCGTCGACGCCCCTGCGCCCAGCGCAACTGCGCCCAACGCAACTGTGGGAACCGTGGACCTCACCGCTGGGATCCGTAATAAACATGGCAGCGAATTGAACGAACTTCGCGAGGCACTAATCGGGTCTTCACAGCGCGGGTCACGCCACAGCGGCCGACGCCATTATCGAATGAGCCCCACCTCATCATTCGAAGACGAGAACATCAACGTGACGATCGTCGTGGAGACCGTGGAATGGGGATGGTTCGCCGCTGGGCCGGCTCCACAAGGAACATGTGTCACCGTGTCCATTGCTGCTCATCGCAAGGACAGTGGAATACAGGCCCCGCTTTCGTTGGCCGAGTGCGACGCGTGGCTTCGAGCGCTCCTGCCCAGCCCGTGGATGCCACACGTTTACCGATGCTGCTGCTCCCCCGGGTCCGCGAGTTCCGGCGTCGTTTCCTACAGGTTGTTTCTTGATGCGCGCTATAAACCGACGCCAAAACCAGCGGAGGTGCTCGCGGAAGGCTGCCAACCACTTCAACTTCACTAGAGTTTTCGCATCATGGAAACTCAGTTCCGATATTAAACACAATCGGGCATTGGAATTAGCACTTCCGAAACACTCGCCTCATAGCGTCATCTGTGACCCCGGCCGTGAGCCTTCACGGCCTCTCACAGATAGGCGCCATCTTGAAGACTCCCGCACTTGCTGTTGCTGTGAGCCCAGCGGCAAAGAAGCCCCTCTACAAATCCCTGTTTTTCCAGATCCTGGTGGCCGTGGTGCTGGGGGTCGCCATCGGCTACTTCTGGCCCGGCATCGGGTCTGCGCTTCGCCCCCTTGGCGACGGCTTTATTCAACTCATCAAGATGATCATCGCGCCGCTGATATTCCTGGTCATCGTCACTGGCATCTCGGCCGTGGGTGACGTGAAGTCCGTTGGCCGCGTGGGAGTCAAAGCCCTCGTCTACTTCACCGCCGCCACACTTTTCGCGCTGGCGTTCGGGCTGCTTGTGGCCAACATCGTCCAGCCGGGAGCAGGGTTGAACATTGATCCGGCTTCCCTGTCAGCGGAAGCGGTCAACGCCAAGACCACCACGGCCCCGCCCAAGGACGCAGGGCAGTTCCTGCTGGGCATCATTCCCACCAGCGTGGTTGGAGCCTTCGCATCCAACACGCTGTTGCAGGTCCTCTGTTTCGCGGTCTTCTTCGGGGCGGCCATCGTGGTTGTGGGACGGGAGAAGTGCAAGCCCGTCATCGACCTCATGGAGACCACCCTGGAACTCTTCTTCAAGATCATGTCCTGGGTGATGAGGGTTGCCCCGGTAGGCGCCTTCGGGGCAATGGCATTCATCATCGGCCAGTACGGGCTGAGTTCGTTGAGTACCTACGCCCTGCTGGTGGCGGCATGCTACGGCTCGGCACTGGTCTTTGTCGGCTTGCTCTTCATTGTGGCCTGGGTTTACCCACGCGTCCCGCTGTGGCAGTTCATCAAGTACTCCCGCGAAGAGTTCCTCCTGGCACTGGGCACGGCATCCACGGAATCAGTACTGCCGCGAATCATGACCAAGCTGAGCAACGCTGGATGTTCCCGCGCAACCACTGGGCTGGTGGTTCCTACGGGCTACTCTTTCAACCTCGACGGCGCCGCGCTCTACCTTTCAATCTCATTGCTCTTCCTCGCCCAGGCATTCGGACACAACCTCGACTTGGGCCAACAGCTGGCTGCCCTCGGAGTTCTGATGTTGACCTCCAAGGGCATGGCGGGTGTTCCCGGCTCTGCCTTCCTGGCCCTTTCCGCTACTGCCGGGGCTTTGGGAATCTTCCCCGTGGCGGGCGTGGCACTGCTCCTCGGAGCCGACAGGTTGATGGATTCCATGCGCGTCGTGGTCAACCTGCTCGGCAACTGCGTTGCCACGTTTGTGGTGTCCAAGTGGGAGGGACAATTCGATCGCGAGGCGATGCTGGCCGCCTTCCGAGGGGAAATCACGACGCTGGAAACCACCACTCCGGAACCCACGACGCCGGAAGCCAGCAAAGCGGCGACGGAACCTTCGGTGCCCGTTTCGGCGTAGTCAGCAGCTTTGTCCCTGTCGGTGCCGGATGCGAAAATAATAAGTAGCCTGACAGTTATAGACTTTCTCCGGAACGGGATGACCGATGAGCTCCAATGAGAGGCAACTGGCCCTTGTCACAGGTGCATCCACTGGCATCGGCTACGAGCTTGCGCGGCAGTTCCTCAGCAATGGATTCGACACGATCATCGTCGCGGAAAATGATGGGATCCATGAAGCAGCCCAACGCCTGGGAAACCTCGGCGGTGCCGTAATAGTGGAACAAATCGATCTCGCCGACAGGCAAGGTGTGGAGCAATTGCGCACGGCAGTTTCAGCCCTCGGAAGGCCACTTGACGCGGTGGCCCTCAATGCGGGGATCGGCGTAGGAGGGCCCTTTGCGGAGACGGTCCTTGACCAGGAAATCAGAATCATCGATTTGAACGTGACCTCAACAGTCGCCCTCGCCAAGTGGATCGCCGTGGACATGGTGCAGCGCGGTCAAGGAAGAATACTGTTCACCTCCTCAGTCATTGCCCGGGGGCCAGCGCCGTTTCAGGCCGTCTACGGCGCATCAAAGGCGTTCGTGCAGTCCTTTGGACAAGCGCTGAGGAATGAACTGCGGGACGCAGGGGTCACTGTCACCACCCTGCTCCCGGGCCCCACGGAGACGGCGTTCTTTGAACGAGCAGAGCTGATGGACACGAAGGTAGGGACCGAGGAGAAGGACGATCCGGCCCAGGTTGCCGAGCAGGGCTTCAAAGCAATGATGAAAGGCGAGGGAAATGTGCTGGGCGGCTCCCTGAAATCCCGCATAATGGGGCTCGGCAGCAACGTCGCGCCGGATGCCGCGGGAGCGCAGTTCAACCGGCATTTGAGCGAGCCAGGATCGGGTGACAGCTAACTGCCAACAGCACGCCGGTACGTGCTCGGCGTGAAACCCAGGTACTTCCGGAAGTCGTTCGTGAGGTGTGCGTGGTCGGCGTAGCCAAGCTCGGCAGCGATGTCCGCAAGATCACTGGAGGGATCCAAACGAGCCCTCTCTGCGGCGTCCTGCAGGCGACGGCGACGGATCAGCACTGACGGGCTGAGTCCGATGTATTTCGTCGCAATTCGCTGGAGCGTCCGCCCCGAGACAGCAAGGCGCGCCGCTACGTCCTCAATCCGGACCACCTCCGGATCGGAGGCAATAGTGTCCATCATCCGGTTTGCCAGCAGGGCATCTTCGGAAGGTACGTAGTCCAAAGAATCCAGCCACGACGCAAAGGCGTCCACTGCCCGCTCACGGCGGGAGCCGCCGTCGGGGGCGTTCATGGCCTGAGCAGCAGCATTCATGGCCCGTGCGACGGAACGGTGGAGGTCCTCCAACGGCAAGACCACCTCGGCATCACGCAAGCTGCCGGGATTCTCCGTGAACACCGGAACTGCAGCCGGGCGCAACAGCGCTCCCACTGCCCAGCCGCGGCCATTCAAGTCGCGATACGCGGCACGGGTTGTGGGACCCGAGAAGGCCACGTCATCCAACTGCACAACGAGGTTGGAGGCAGGGTAGGCGATCAGATGCTGGCGGGAAGTGCGGCCCGGCTCAATGTCCCATTCGGGAATCCAGAACCATTGGACAAGATGCGCGACCGACTCCGGTGCCGCTAAACGGTTGAACGTGGGAAGCCTCGCCGGGTACAGAATGCCCTTGAACGAACTATCCACGTGCCACCTCCCACAAAGTCTGTCGCRAATTTCCAAGCGCCGCAGCCAGCCCTGCCCGTAGCGTCGTGGACATGACAGATAGTACAAGCACAGAGTCAACCACGGCCGCCCACGGCAAGTACACCACCCACGGCGTCCCCAACGGCCTGACCAGCCTGACACCCTTCCTCGCCATACCCGATGCCAAAAATGCGATCGCGTTCTACCGGGACGTTTTCGGGGCACGGGTTGTTGGCACCACCGAGATGGGCGGAGTTGTGGTCCATGCCGAACTCGACCTCGGGAACGGCCACCTGCAGCTCGGCGAGCCCAACCCGGAATACCATTTGGTCCCGGCGCCCGGCGGCGATGACGACTGCTACTCCCTGGGCTTCTATTGCCCGGACGCTGACGCGCTTGTCCAACGAGCGGAACAAGCGGGCGCCATCATCCGTGAACCACTCACCACGTTCGTTTCAGGGGATCGATACGCCAGCATCCGCGATCCCTTCGGCGTCCGCTGGTCCATCATGACGCGCGTGGAAGATCTCTCCGAAGAGGAAAGCAACCGTCGAGTTGAGGAGTGGGCGGCCCAGCAGGGTTAGGAAAGGCACAGGCAGAACGGGTGGCCAGCCGGATCAAGGAACACCCTGAAGGTGGTCCCCGGCTGGTGCTCGGCCTTGCTCGCACCGAGCGAAAGCGCCACTTCCTCACCCTTGTCCAGGTCCTCCACCATGAGGTCAAGGTGCATTTGCTGAGGAACTGTTTGCCCCGGCCATTCAGGCGCGTGATACGACTCGACCTGTTGGAAAGCAATGCAGTTGTTCCCATCGCTGGGGCGGATCTCGAACCAATCGGTTTCGCCCTTCACGTCCCAGCCCAGCAGTTCGCCATAAAAGGCGGCAAGGGCGGGCGCATCCGGACAATCAATAACAACACTCGGGTATCGGGCTATTGCCATTTTTGCTAAACCTCGTCTGCCGTTTTCTTCATTCGGGCCAGTGCACTCTTGGTGCCCCTTTGGGTAAGAACGTGGACCACTGCGCCAACACCCGCAGAAACCACAGCGAACACGAGCACTCCCGGCAAGGAATCGTTCAGATCAGTTCCGTCTTTGGGGGCAGGTTTTCCTGTCTTTTTCTCCCAGAGCCCTTCAAGCGTCTTGTTTGCCAGCACTCCAGCTCCAAGGCTGACTGCCAGGCCGAACAATTTCACCAGCAAATTCACGAAAGAATCCTCCATCTGATCGTGCGGGGTAAACCCTGTCAAACACAAAAGGAAGGCGGGGCCGCTGCAACCGCAACGGCCCCGCCCGAATTCCTAGTCGTTCTTGAAAGCGTCCTTTACCTTTTCGCCAGCACCCTTGAGGTCGGCTTTTGTTTGCTCGCCTTTGCCTTCGGCTTCAAGGCGCTCGTTGTCGGTAAGCTTTCCGGCAGCTTCCTTAGCCTTGCCTGCGATCTTCTCGCCAGCGTTCTCCATCTTGTCGTCAGCACCCATGTCGCACCTCTTCCTTGTAGTGAACCTGTACCTCTACAACATCACTAATCAGTGTACTTAGCAATATTTGGGGTGGCGCTGCTTGTCGAAGCCGCCTGTTTAAAGCTCCCCGAACCCCTCGCCCACCAACCGCCCGACATATTGAACGGCCCTTGCGGCGTCCTTGCCACGGGCCTCCACGCGCAGGGTTGCGCCCCGCCCGGCGGCGAGCGTCATGAGCGCCATCATGGACGTCCCGTCGACGTCGTTGATTGTCACCTCAGCATCAAGGCCAGACAATCCTCCGGCTATCTTGGCTGCAGGCCGCGCGTGGATGCCCATGGGATTAATGAGCTCGAAATCGCCGGCAGCATCCGGTTCCCGGGATTCATCAGGACTGCCCGGCGCGTCAGTACCGGCCGAAGCCCCGAATCCAACCGCTTCTGCAGCCTTACGCACCTCCTCGACGCCAGCCCCGCCCTGGGCGGCAACGGCCGCGGCCACGAGCCCTTCAACCAAAGGCGCATCGGCAAGCAGTATGGCGTCAGGATCACTGGCGAATTCGATCGCAGACTCAGCTGTCATGACTGCAGAGCCCAGATCCGTCAGCACCACAACGCCATCGCCTCCCGCATCAATCAACGACTGCTCGACGGCGGCCAGCACCTTCTCGAGGCTGGTGCCAATCCGTGCGTCGTCAGTGCCCCCGGCGGCGACGAGTTCGACGTCGGGCGCCATCTGTGCGGCGAGTTCCACTGCACCTTCAGCGATCTTGCTGCTGTGCGAGACAACCACGATCCCAACCGTCATACGGCGTCGGTTCCCGTGTTTCCTGCGGAGCCGGCCGCTGCTGCTGCCGCGGCGCGCAAGAGCAGTGCCGTGGAGGCCGCTCCTGGATCGCGATGCCCTGCGCTTCGCTCCCCGAGATAACTCGCGCGGCCCTTCCGAGCCACCAGCGGATCGGTGGCCACAGCCCCCACTTCGGCCGCCTCGGCAGCAGCTTGCAGGACGGCGAGCACATCGCCGCCGTCGGACGCCGCGTTCTGCGCTGCCTCAACCGCAGGCGTCCACGCGTCAATCATGGTCTTGTCGCCGGTTTCGGCTTTGCCGCGCGCCACCACTCCGTCGCGAGCAGCGGCGAGCGCGGAAGCAAGCGCCTCTGCATCAATATCGGCGGTGTCCCCTAGCGACGTGGCCGCCCGCAGATATGCCGTTCCATACAGCGGCCCGGCAGCTCCGCCCACCTTGGACATCAGCGCCATCGCAGCCGCCTTAAGGGCAGCTCCCGCAGTTTCCGGCGGCGTCTCGTCCAGCTTCTGCAGAACCGCCTGGAATCCTCTGTCCATGTTCTCGCCGTGGTCCGAATCGCCGATTGGCCGGTCCAGCTCGATCAGTTCCCTTCGATGTTCTGCCATGGCCTTCGCGGAGAGCTTCAGCCAGTCCAGTGCCCATTCAACGCCCAGCCCCATGCTCACGCTCCCCAACGCAGGGCAGCCGTATGAACCGGGGCATCCCACAAACTTGTCAATTCGTCGTCGAGGCGTAGCACGGACACCGAGCAACCTTGCATTTCGAGGGACGTCACGTAGTTCCCCACCAGCGAGCGCTCCACTGTTGCGCCGCGCTCTGCGAGTACCTGGGCGGCCCGGCGATAGACGATGTAGAGCTCACTCTGCGGCGTGCCGCCCATGCCGTTCACGAACAGCAGCACCCTGTCGCCGGAGGAGAGGGAGAGATCCTCAAGCACGGGCTCCAATAGACGGTCGGTGATCGCGTCGGCGCTTTCCATGGCGATCCTGTGCCGTCCAGGTTCACCATGGATGCCGATGCCGATCTCGATTTCGTCCTCCGCCAGCTCGAAGCTCGGCGTACCTGCGTGCGGAACTGTGCAGCCGGAGAGGGCGACTCCCATGGTCCGGACGTTGGCGGCGACCCGCTCCGCGATGGCGGCAACGGCTTCAAGATCGTCTCCACGCTCAGCGGCAGCACCCGCTATCTTCTCTACGAGGACCGTCCCGCCCACTCCACGCCGGCCCGCCGTGTACAGCGAGTCCTCCACGGCGACGTCGTCGTTGACCAACACCGAACGTACGTGGACGCCTTCGGCCTGTGCCATCTCCGCCGCAGTCTCAAAGTTCAGGACGTCGCCTGTGTAGTTCTTGACGATATGCACGACGCCGGCACCTGAGTCGACAGCGACGGTCGCCGGTATGATCTGGTCGGGCGTGGGCGAGGTGAAGACGGCGCCGGGGACAGCGGCGTCGAGCATTCCGAGGCCTACGAAACCAGCATGCAGCGGCTCGTGGCCGCTACCCCCGCCGGATACCAGGGCAACCTTGCCCGCAACAGGTGCGCCTTTCCGGACGACGTATTTGGGGTCGGGATGGACGTCCACAATGTCGGCATGGGCCATGCCGAAGCCTTCGACGGACTCGTCCACCACTGCGCGGGGATCATTGATGAGCTTTTTCATTGGATGCTCCTGGGCGTGCTGTGGCTGGTGCTCTGACCCTACTACCGGGCCCCGGGCACATGGTAGGCCTCCTCGCATGCAGAAGCCGCGAGCGCCCGTTAAAGGCCGTAGGGACAGCCCCGGAGAGCTGTCCCTACCGCAGTGAAGCTTAATCCTGATGGTGCCCAGGCTCCGCGGCGGTGCGCGCAGGAGTGGAGGCCGCTTCAGTCCGCGAATGGAAGTCGAGCCAAAATGCGGAGTACAGGTCCGGGTTGGCGTGGGCCGTCCCCGGCCAGAAGGATTCGTTCGGCCAGGAACCGTGGGGGATGTCTATCTGGAAAGCTGAAAAGTCCGGAAACGTGACGCGATCTTGCATGGTCCGACCCTTAACCGTTCAGCACGGCGTCGCCGCCGGCAGTGACCACGTCTTCGAGCAGCACGGTCTGATTCATAACAACCGGCTGTTCCGTGGTGGGAAGTCCCACTACGTGCCCGAAGCTGAACATGTTCTTCGGATCCAACTCCGCCTTGGCCTTCTTAAGACGTTCACGCGCACTGGGGCCCCAGGGCCGCTCCCTGTCCTCGGCATCCACAAAGTGCCCATGGAGGTTCACAAATGTGCCGGGATTGGCAGCGGGACGAAGGTCTGTATGGACGGCATCGAAAACTGCGGGCAGCATCTCAACAACAGGAGGCGCGGCAATGGCAACCATGTAGAAGCTGAACGCCGCGTCACGGCCGCCCACACTGTCCTCGCCCTCCGCGCTCTTGGCGAGGGCGCCGCCCAGCAGCCGGAGTTCGGCCAGCAACACCGGGCTCTCAACGCCCGGACCGAAGTGCCGGAGGATTGCCTCCGCTGCGTCCTCGTCCAAACGGTCAAGCAGGAAGCCACGCTCGCGAACGGGGACTGGCTGGTCCGGATCCTGGTGGATCGTGTCGAATTGGCTTGCTTCCAAGGGGCCGGTGGCGTCCATCATGAACGGGGCGCTTCGGCGCATGGGCTCCAGCAGGTCCGATGCTGCAGCCAGGTCCCCTTGGTAGGCGTAGCGGAGGTGGATCACAAACTTTCCCCGCAACGGCTCCGGAATCATCTCCATCTGCGGAAGGCGCAAAAACGCCAACGACGCCGACGCCTCCGCGGGTAGCGATGGCACCCATTCCCTAAACGCCGCCAGGACTTCCGGGGCGTGTCCGCCGTCGAAGTACACGCCACCTGCGTAGAGATCGGCGGCTGGGAAAAGGTGGAATTCCATGGCGGTCACAATGCCGAGATTGCCCTTGCCGCCTCGCAGGAGGAAGAACAGCTCAGGGTTCTCGTCCCTGGTGACCCTTTGCTGGGTGCCGTCTGCTGTGACCAGCTCGAAAGCGATGACATGATCCGAGGCGAAGCCGTACTTACGTCCCAGGATGGGCAGGCCCCCGCCCAGCGTGTAACCCACCACGCCGACGTCACTGGTGGAACCACACAGCCCCATCAAACCGAAGGTTGCAGCAAGCTCAACCACAGCCTTCCATCGAACACCGGCCCCCACCCTGGCAGTCTTCTCAAGGGGGTCCATGCTGAGTTCCAGCATGCGGCGGGTACTGATAAGCATCCCGCCTTCTATCGCGTTTGTTGCACCATGCCCCGTGGACTGGACGGCTACGGGCATTCCCCGTTCCGCCGCCCATCTGATAGCCGCCGAAACGTCCTCTGCGTCGAGGGCGCCGAAGGCAAGATCCGGCTGGTGTTGAGTAGAGAGGTTGAAGGCCGATATCTCGGCTGCGAAACCGGGGTCGGCAGGCGTGAACACGGGACCGCGCACGCTGAGTTGGAGTTCTGAAACGCTTGAATTACCAGAAAACGACGCGTGGGACTGCATGATCTTCTCTCGATTGACCGAATGGCGGAAGCTCCCCAGCAAGCCTCGATCAGTTTATCCATCAACTTTAGATAAGAGAAGGGTTTTAAATCACGCATAATGCGGGCAGGGTTGGAGTCCGCCTCAGTTAGCCCTTGTTGCCGGTCTTCTTAGAGGTGCTTGATCATGCGCGTATTGCCCAAGGTATTCGGCTTTACCCGGGCCAGATCCAGGAATTCCGCCACGCCTTCGTCATGCGAGCGCAGCAGTTCCGAGTACACCTGCGGGTCCACGGCCGACTGGTCCTCCATGACCTCGAAGCCGTGACGCTTGAAAAATTCCACTTCAAACGTCAGGCAGAAAACCCGGCTCACGCCAAGCTCCTTGGCTTTTTCCAGGAGATCCTCCACCAGCACGTGCCCCACGCCCCGCCCCCGCCACGTGTCCGCAGCGGCAAGGGTGCGGATCTCGGCCAGGTCCTCCCACATAACGTGCAGGGCCCCGCAGCCGATCACGTCGCCGTCATGGGATTCGGCAATCCGGAATTCCTGGAGGCTCTCGTAGTACGCCACAGTTTCCTTGGCCATCAAAATCCGCTGTTCCGCGAGGGGGGCAACCAGCCTCTTAATCGCCGCCACATCACTAGTACGGGCAGGACGAAGGCTAAAGGTCGAATTCACTCCCCCATCCTAACGAGACAAAGAGGAGCCCGACCGCGCATGACCTACGCCGGGGCTGAGCCGGGCGGCGCTGACGGACGCCATGGTCACCATTTAGTACCGGAGGGCCGCCGCGAGGCGCTGGTCCTGGGCTATTTGCGTAGCGTGCGTCTAAGCGAGGCACGAGCGAGCACGCGGCAAATGGCGCAGGTCCAGCGCCGGACTCACGCCAGACCCAGCAACGGACTAGATCCCCAACTCCTCCGGCAGCGCCACGTCCTCGCCCAGCACCTGCTTTGCCAGGAAGTGCTCCACGACTCCGTACCAAACCTTCGCGTGCTGCGGCTGGAGGATCCAGTGGTTTTCGTCGGGGAAGTAGAGGAAGCGGTGCGGGCTCTGGCCGTTGTCGTCTGCGGGCAGCTGCGATGAGGACAACAGTTCGTACCAAAGCCGCAGGCCCTCGCCGATCGGTACGCGATAATCCTTGTCTCCGTGGATCACCAGCATGGGCGTCTTGATGTTGCGTACGTTGAGGTGGGGCGAGTTCTCCATCGCCATCTCGACCGTCATTTCCTTCAGCCAGTACTGCGCTGCGTCGGTGGTGGGGCCGAACTGGTCCAGGGCCCACAAACTGGCGTGGGTCACGATCGCCTTGAAGCGGTCAGTCTGGCCTGCCACCCAGTTTGCCATGTAGCCGCCGAAGGATCCTCCCATCGCCRCAGTCCGTGACTCGTCGATGTCCGCCCGCTCGACTACGGCGTCGGTGATAGCCATGAGGTCCGAGAAGGGCTTTTTGCCCCATTCACCCCAGCCGCGCTGGATGAACTCCTGGCCGTAACCTGTGGAGAGGGCGGGGTCGGGCAGCAGTACGGCATAGCCCTTTGCGACCAGCAGCCAGGGGTTCCAACGCCAGGTCCAGGCGTTCCATGAGCCCAGCGGTCCACCGTGGATCCACAGCAGGAGGGGCGCCGGGCGGTCCGCGGATGCACCTTCCGGGAGCGCCAGGTAAGCCGGCACGCGCGAGCCGTCCTCCGCCGTCGTTTCCACGCGTTCGAGGTGGCCCTTGTACGTTGGCCGTTCCGCGGGTGCCTGCAACCTCACCACATCTCCGGAAGCGAGGTCGATCCGCACAGCTTCAGCGGGGAACTCGTAGGAGCTCCGCAGTGCGTACGCTGTGGTCCCGTCCGGCGAAACCACGACGTCGGAATACGCCGCAGCGTCTTTCGTCACCCGTGTTACTGCTCCATCGGCAACGTCGATCCGGAAAAGCGGCGACGCGCCGTCGTCGTCCGCTTTCACCAGAATGGCATTGCCTTGCGGGAGCCACTCCAAGGCAGTAGCCCAGCGGTCCCATTGGTGTGCGAGCGGCTCCAGGTCAGTCGTTTCGCTGCCCGATACGTCCAGCAGGTGCAGCTTGATCTGCGGAGCCTGGGTGGGCGTGGTGTCACTTTCGCTCTCCACAACCAACGTGCGGTTGTCCGGGCTGACGGGCCCAGGGAAGTAGCTCATTCCCTCGCGGTCCAGAAGTACCTTCACAGCCCCAGTGGCGACGTCGACGGCGGCAAGCACCTCACGGCTGTCGGCCTTGGCGAGGGCTTTTGTAAGGCTGGTGTAGATGGTCTTGCCGTCCGGACTAACCACAGTTTTGGCTTCCCGAAGCGAGCCTCCGACGCCGGGCGTCAGGTTCCTCAGCTTAAGCGGCGTTGGCGCGTCAACGGTGGTTGGTTTGCCGGCCTCCTTCTCCTCACCTGGCTCCACTGCAAACAAGCGCGGTTCGGCAGGACCCAGGTCCGCGTCCCAATAACGGATCGGGTAGCCACTGTGCAGGATGGCGGACACTTTGTTATCTTTGCGGGTCTTGCGGCGTTCTTCGTCGTTCTCCTCAGTGCTGGAACCTGCCAGAACCTCGGCGTTGACGAAGACGGCATCCGCACTCTTTGCCGCCAGGACGGAACTGATCCCGCCGGCGCGCGAGTGCACAACCCGGGCCTCTCCCCCATCGGCAGGGAGCAGCCACAGCGCGTTCACCGGATCGGCGTCGGGATCTGCGCTCTCGGGGTCGGGCCTGGAGGACGTGAAGTAGAGATCACCGTTGGCGGCAAAGGCGGCACCGGCCTCGCCTTTGGAACTCCGGGTGATCCGCCGGGCATGGCTTTGGCCGGTGGGGTCGATCTCCCAGAGTGCGGTGACATACTCGGTGCCCTTGCCATTCAGGGTTGAAACGGTAGTGACCAGGCGCTTGCCGTCCGGGCTGAGCGTGAGACCACTGACTCGAGGAATGGAGAGGTAGTGGTCGATGTCGTGGAAGGGAGTTTCAGGTGGCGTGCCCGGGGTTGGGGTGTCAGTGGAATCCATGCTTCGATTCAACACGTATTGTGTCGCCGATCACAGGGTGGTTCACTCAGAGTGAAACAGTACTTTCAGATATTCCGGCGTTGGTGTGGATACTGGCGGTGTCGGCGCCATTTACCGCTTGCTGCTCCTTCGTCGCTTTGACGCAAGCTACGCAAATGCCTCCGGCACCGCCAGTGGGAGGTCTCTTAACGCCGAAGCCCCGCCCACTCCTTGGGGAATGGGCGGGGCTTGTTGCCTCGTTAGCTGAGTCGTGCGCTTTACGCGGTAGGAGCGATCTCCGGGATCCGCGGCTTGGCGTTGCCTGCAAACGTGAACTTGGCGTCGTCGCCTTCGCCGTCCACATCCACCACCACGATGTCACCGGAGTGCAATTCGCCGAAGAGGATCTTCTCGGAGAGCTGGTCCTCGATCTCGCGCTGGATGGTGCGGCGCAGAGGCCGGGCACCCATTGCGGGATCGTAGCCACGAGTGGCCAGAAGAACCTTTGCTGCCGTGGTGAGCTCGATGCCCATGTCCTTGTCCTTGAGGCGACGCTCCAGGCGGGTAACGAACATGTCCACGATCTCGATGATCTCGTCCTGGGTGAGCTGCGGGAACACCACAACATCGTCAACACGGTTGAGGAACTCGGGGCGGAAGTGCTGCTTGAGCTCCTCCGTGACCCGGGCACGCATCCGGTTGTAACCAGTCTGGGTATCCGTGCCGGACTGGAAGCCGGTAGCGACGCTCTTGGAGATGTCGCGGGTACCCAGGTTGGTGGTCATGATGATCACGGTGTTCTTGAAGTCCACCACGCGGCCCTGGGAGTCGGTCAAGCGGCCATCTTCCAGGATCTGCAGGAGCGAGTTGAAGAGGTCCGCGTGGGCCTTCTCAACTTCGTCGAACAGGACCACGGAGAACGGACGGCGACGAACCTTCTCGGTGAGCTGGCCGCCTTCTTCGTAGCCAACATAGCCCGGAGGTGCACCGAAGAGCCGCGAAACCGTGTGCTTCTCGGAGTACTCGGACATGTCCAGCGTGATGAGGGCATCCTCTTCACCGAACAGGAACTCGGCAAGGGCCTTCGCGAGCTCGGTCTTGCCGACACCCGTAGGCCCGGCGAAGATGAAAGAGCCACCGGGACGCTTGGGGTCCTTCAGGCCTGCACGTGTACGGCGGATAGCCTGGGACAGGGCCCTGATGGCCTCGTCCTGGCCGACGACGCGCTTGTGCAGTTCGTCTTCCATCTTGAGGAGCCGCGAGGACTCTTCCTCGGTGAGCTTGAAGACGGGGATGCCGGTGGAGTTCGCAAGAACCTCGGCGATCAGGTCTTCATCAACCTCGGAGATGTCATCCATGCCGCCGGACTTCCAGTTGCGTTCCTTCTCAGCGCGTTCGGCAATGAGCTTCTGCTCTTTGTCGCGCAGCGAAGCGGCACCCTCAAAGTCCTGGGCGTCGATGGCGGATTCCTTCTCCATCTTGACGTCGGCAATGCGCTCGTCCATGGCCTTGAGCTCCGGCGGAGCGGTCATGCGGCGGATACGCAGGCGTGCACCGGCTTCATCGATGAGGTCGATCGCCTTGTCCGGCAGGAAGCGGTCCGAAATGTAGCGTTCGGCCAGCTGCGCGGCTGAGGCGAGGGCGCCGTCGGTAATCGTTACGCGGTGGTGTGCCTCGTAGCGGTCCCGCAGGCCCTTCAGGATCTCGATCGCGTGAGCGACGGAAGGCTCCTTGACCTGGATCGGCTGGAAGCGGCGCTCAAGGGCAGCGTCCTTCTCAATGTGCTTGCGGTACTCATCCAACGTGGTGGCACCAATGGTCTGGAGTTCACCACGGGCAAGCATCGGCTTCAGGATGGATGCAGCATCGATCGCGCCCTCAGCAGCACCTGCACCAACGAGGGTGTGGATCTCGTCAATGAAGAGGATGATGTCGCCGCGTGTGCGGATCTCCTTGAGGACCTTCTTCAGGCGCTCTTCGAAGTCGCCACGGTAGCGTGAGCCGGCAACCAGTGAACCAAGGTCAAGCGTGTACAGCTGCTTGTCCTTGATGGTTTCCGGGACGTCGCCGCGGACAATCGCCTGGGCGAGGCCTTCGACGACGGCAGTCTTACCGACGCCGGGCTCACCGATGAGCACTGGGTTGTTCTTGGTACGGCGGGAGAGGACCTGCATGACGCGTTCCATCTCCTGCTCGCGGCCGATCACGGGATCGAGCTTGTTCTCGCGGGCAGCCTGGGTGAGGTTGCGTCCGAACTGGTCCAGTACCACCGAACCTGCGGGAGTTCCCTCCGGCTGGCCCTGGCTGGAACCCGAACCCGCGGTTTCCTTGCCCTGGTAGCCGGAAAGCAGCTGGATGACCTGCTGACGGACCCTGTTGAGGTCCGCACCAAGCTTGACCAGTACCTGGGCAGCAACGCCTTCGCCCTCGCGGATGAGACCGAGCAGGATGTGCTCGGTACCAATGTAATTGTGGCCGAGCTGCAGTGCTTCGCGGAGCGAAAGCTCAAGCACCTTCTTGGCGCGCGGGGTGAAGGGGATGTGCCCGGATGGAGCCTGCTGACCCTGGCCGATGATCTCCTGCACCTGTTCGCGGACGCCATCGAGCGAAATGCTCAGGGATTCAAGCGCCTTGGCGGCAACGCCTTCACCCTCGTGGATCAGACCCAAGAGGATGTGCTCGGTACCAATGTAATTGTGATTGAGCATCCGTGCCTCTTCTTGGGCAAGGACAACCACGCGACGGGCACGGTCCGTAAATCTCTCAAACATTTCGCCACACTCCTAGCTACGACGTACTTTGATGCTACGTGCCGGAGCCCGACTTTTGGAGCGTGTTCGCCACAGGGGAAACATGACGCCCGGCGGAATAAACCTGGCACCCCCCTCGCAGCCGGGATGCCCGCCCGCGGAACGCCTGTCGCATACCCGTGCCGGCCTCGTGAAGGACGTGGTCACGCCTCCTGAAGGACGTGGTCAGCCGTCCAGGGCAGCGGCAGGACTCGAGCCCCTCGGCTTGGCCAGTCGTTTTGACCACACGCTTTGACCAGTCCCAAAAGGGCCGGATAATCCCCACTCCAGGCGCCGGAAGGATTCACGGAATATTCCAAGACCTGGTTCAGGCACCCTTGGGAAGGCTTGGCAACAAACTACGGGCTTAAAAACCTAATGCCCCGGCAGAAGCTGCCGGGGCATTGAAGGCGGGTGAATCAGGAATTGGCCTTCTGGTACGCTTCCTGAATTTCAGCCTGAATACGTCCGCGACTGTTTACGGTGTAACCGTTGTCACGGGCCCATTGACGGATCTGTGCCGAATCCTGGTTTCGAGTGGCAGTCGCACGGCCACGTGTTGCACGGCCCGAAGAGGTCTTCCTGGCCTTGGCTACGTAGGGCTCCAGTGCTTTGCGCAAAGATTCTGCGTTAGCGGTGGACAAGTCCATCTCGTAGCTAACGCCGTCCAGCCCGAAACGGACAGTTTCGTCCGCTGACCCTTCATCCAGGTCATCGACGAGGATGATTTTAACTTTCTGTGCCATGAGTAGCCTCTCTTTTGGAGGGTTGGATAATCAGAAATTTGAGGGTTCCTATTCCTGATTATCGTTCACGCCAAGCACACACGTCAAAGGCACATTTGGGTTTCCAGCTAAGGACACCCAATTTGCAGCCTATTTAGCTGCCGGGCCTTCACTCTCAGGGCCGGAATTGCGCAAATTGGCCTCTGCTTGGGCGCGGGCTTCTGCTTGCCGCTCGGATTTGTCCGCATTGAAGATGGACTTCATGGCAAACCAGAAGATCAAACCAACAACGACCGATGGCGCCAGGACTGCGATGTATTCCATGATCAGTGTCCTTCGGGCTTCAGTAAGGGGAACAGAATGGTTTCGCGGATACCTGCACCAGTGAACAACATGACAAGGCGATCGATGCCGAGCCCGATGCCACCCATGGGCGGGGCACCGTATTCAAGGGCGCGAAGGAAGTCTTCGTCGAGTTGCATGGCCTCTACGTCGCCAGCCGCAGAACGGCGTGACTGCTCCGTGAGCCGTTCGCGCTGAATAACGGGGTCAATGAGTTCAGAGAAGGCCGTGCCGCGCTCCATGCCCCCGATAATCAGGTCCCATGCCTCGATGAGCCGGCCGTCTTCGCGATGCGGACGGGCAAGCGGTTGAGCAGACGGCGGGTAGTTGTAGACGAAAGTCGGGTTCAGCAGTGTGGGTTCCACAATCTCGCCAAAGAGCTCAACCACGATCTTCTCGGCGTCCCACTTCGGGTCCACCTTGACCTCGTGCTTGGCAGCAATGGCCAGCAGTTCCTCCACTGTGGTGTCGGGAGTGACTTCAACGCCAACCGCTTCAGAAAGCCCCGGGTACACCGCAACCCAAGCCCATTCGCCGTCGAGGTTAATCTCGCCGGCGTCGGTCTGGATGGTACGGGTGCCAACCACGTCCGCCACGTTGAGGATGATTTCTTTCATGCGCTCGGCCATGACGAACTGGTCAGCCCAGGCTTCATAGCACTCAAGGGTGGTGAATTCGGGGCTGTGCGTGGAGTCGACGCCTTCGTTCCGGAACACGCGGCCCATGTCGTAGACGCGGTCGATGCCACCCACTACCGCACGCTTCAGGAAAAGTTCCGTGGCGATGCGCAGGGTCATCTTCTGATCGAACGCGTTCATGTGCGTCTCGAACGGACGGGCCGTGGCACCACCATGGACCAGCTGCAGGATGGGGGTCTCCACCTCGACGTAGCCGTGGCGGTCAAGGGTGTCGCGGACAGACCTAGTGATGGCAGCACGCTTATAGACCATCTCGCGGGCTTCATCGCGGACCATGAGGTCCACATAGCGCTGGCGAACACGGGTTTCTTCGTTGAGTTCCGCGTGCAGGACCGGGAGCGGGCGCAGGGCCTTGGAGGCCATGGACCAGGAATCGGCCATGACGGAGAGCTCGCCGCGGCGGGAGGAAATCACCTCGCCCTTGATGAAAACGTGGTCCCCCAGGTCAACCAGGGCTTTCCAATCGGCCAGTGCTTCCTCGCCCACGTTGGCCAGGCTCAGCATTGCCTGGAGACGAACGCCCTTGCCGTCAACGCCACCTTCCTGGAGGGTAGCGAAGCAGAGTTTGCCGGTGTTGCGCACGAACACGACGCGGCCGGTGACGCCTACGATGTCACCGGTGGTCTCGTCGGCTTCCAGGTGCGCATACTTTTCGCGGATCTCGCTCAAGGAATGCGTCCGCTCAACGCCCACGGGATAGGCCTCGGTGCCACGTTCGATCAGCTTGGCGCGCTTGTCCATGCGGATACGCATCTGCTCGCTGGCGTCGATGGGCTCTGCGGAGGTGTTCAGGGCTGGGGTGTTTGCGGAAGTCACAGTCCTTAAGTTTACCGGTGATTACGGGCCTCTACGTCCGGACATAGACTCGGGCTGTGGAGACGTGGACAGTTGAAACGGACGACGGCGGCGGGCAGCTTGAGGTGCACACGTTCCGACCGGCGTCGAAAGCCTCGATTCCTGGTTCGCACGCGCCTACGGAACCGTCCGGCGTCGTCGTTGTCCATGGCACTTTGGTGACCGACTCCCTTTACTGGCCCTTCGCGCGGACCTTGAGTCTCATGCTCGGGCGACCGGTTCATTGCTACAACCGCCGCGGCCGGGGCCACTCAGCGCCGCAACCGCCCGGATACTCCGCCGACACCGAGATCGCCGACCTTCAGGCGGTGATGCGGAGAACAGATTCAAGGGATGTCGTGGCGCACAGTTACGGCGGCTTCGTGGCGCTTCAGGCGGCGCGCAGCACGAAGATCAACCGCTTGGTCACCTACGATGCCGCTGTCTCGTTATCAGGTAATCTCCATGGTCGGTGGCGTCCGGAATTGGAAGCCGCAATTACCGCAGGCCAACTGGACCACGCATGGGCCCATCTGGTGCAGGGTCTGAGAACTGCCGGTCCCATCTCCTACCTGCCGATGGGCGCCTTGCGGATGCTGAGCATCCTCTCTGCACAGACGCGGCTGGGTTCGGAGATGCGCTCCCTGTTGCCCACCGCCGTCGCCGAAATGCGCGCGGTCCTCGACGCCGACGCGCATCTTCACGATTTCACCTCGCTCGTGACTCCGACACTCATGCTTAGCGGCGGCTGGAGTCCGTCCTACTTCGCCGAAACCGGACGCACCCTTGCTGGAGCGGTTCCAGTCATCGACTTCGCTATTGTGCCGTTGCAGTTCCACGAAGGTCCCCTGCGGCCAGGCAGGCGGCTTGCAGCCCGAATCGCCCGCTTCCTTTCAGGAGGCACAGCCCCAATGCCAGCGCGCCCTAGGATAAACCGGTGAGGGAACGCACCATCAAAACGCACGACGGCGGCAAACTCGCCTTGTACAGCTACGGCGCGGAAGACGCACCCGGGGAGCGCCGCGTGGTTCTGGTCGGCGGCGCATTCCTCACGGCCCTGATCTATCGTCCCTTTTCCATCGCCCTCGCGAAGGGCCTCGGAGATGGGTGGGCCGTGGACGTCTACGATCGCAGGGGCCGCGGCGGCTCCAGCGATCAACCACACAACTACTCCATGGTCACGGAAATTGCGGATGTGCGCACCATCATGGACGCCACCGATGCCAGGAACATCCTCGGCCACAGTCTGGGCGGGTCGGTGGCCCTCAACGCTGCGCAGGCATTTGCCGGCACAAGACACCAACCGGACAGGCTCGCCGTTTACGACGCCGCAGTTAATATCGACGGGAGCATGGACACGGATTGGGTGGCCGGCTTCGAGGACTCCGTGAACAAGGGCAACATCAACCTTGCGCTTGCCCGTATGAAACGTGGAATGCATCCCGGAACTGCCCTGGCCCGCGTCCCTGAACCCATACTGGTGGGTCTCATGGCTGTAGTCTCGCGAACCAAGGTCAACACAATGTTCCGTGAACTCATGCCATCCGGCGTCGGAGAACTCAAGGCTGCGTTCGAAGCCACGGAAACTCCGCGCGACTTCTCCGTCCTACCTCCCGGCACCCATTTCATGGTGGGCAAGAAGAGTCCCCAATACTACAAAGTGACGGCCGCGCGTTTGCACGCGGCCGTTCCCGGAAGCACCCTTGAAGTATCGCCAAAGGGCTTCCACGGTTCCGTTCCAGCCGCCGTGAAGGAACTCGTGATGGACATTTCGGACTACTTCAAAAGCTGATTGTTATCCACATATCGTCCTGCATGCTGCCCGCGTTCAGGTGGCTCGGTTAGGCTCAAGACATGACGCGCGAGATCATCACCACAACGGACGGCGGACACCTCGAAGTACTCACCACAGGCGGTGACCTGGCGGCGGCAGGCTCGGGTATTGTGGTCGTGCCCGCCTCAATGGTGACGGCCTCTGACTACACACGTTTCGCGCAGAAACTGAGCGAGTCCCTCGGGCGGCCCGTACATACGTTTAACCGCCGCGGTCGCGGTGAATCATCCGCCCAGCCCGAGGACTACACCCTCGAAGCCGACATCCGGGATCTCGACGCGGTCATGAAACACACATCCAGCACAGACGTTTTCGGGCACAGCTTCGGCGGTGCTGTTGCGCTGCACGCGGCGCGAACCTTACCMGTGGAGCGACTCGCCGTTTACGATCCCGCCGTGTCCGTCAACCACAGCGTCAAAGCCGACTGGACGCCGGAATATGAACGCGCGACGGCGGCCGGAGACTACGATCGCGGACTCGCCGTTCTCATCAAGGGAGTAGAGACAGGAGGCGCCTTCGCACGCATGCCCCTGTCCATGTTGACTCTCGCCACGAAGCTGACGGCCGGAACACCCATGGGTAAGCAGATGCGGGAACTCATGACGTGCGGAGTCCGGGAAATCAAGGCAGTCATCGCTGCCGACATGCCCGCCGAGCCGTTCCTTGAACTGCCCCTGGAAACACTGATCGTGGTGGGCGAGAAAAGCCCCGCATATTTCGGTGTAGCGTGCGGCCAGATCCACGACGTCCTGTCCGGCTCCAGCTACACCATCCTCCCCGGGTTCGGGCACGACGGCCCAAACAAGGCGCCGGACAAGCTCATCGCAGAGTTGTCTGAGTTCTTCTCGGGCTAGGGGAGTTCGCCTCAGGGGTGGGATTTCCCACCTTGCCGTGTCTGGTTTGTTGGTTAAATGGGGGAAGCCCCGACCGTCGTGGTCGGGGCTTTCCCTGTTAATGATTGTCCGGCGGTGTCCTACTCTCCCACACCCTCCCGGGTGCAGTACCATCGGCGCTGTGGGTCTTAGCTTCCGGGTTCGGAATGGGACCG